>JALHOV010000283.1 GCA_022842865.1 Vulcanimicrobiota bacterium
GTCTGGGAGCTGGTCAGCTGCATCATCTATTTCACCATGGTTATTCCGCTGACCAACATGTATTCGTGCTCGGCCGGCTGGCCACGCAAGCTGATGGGCGGCTTCGCCTTTACCCTGTTCACCCTGGGCAACCTGGCTATCTGGGGCTTCTATGACAGTCCCCTGACCGGCGGCTCGGGCGCCGATTGCATCCGTCTCTACGGACTTTTGCTGATGGCGAATCAGATCGTGGCCAGCCAGCTTGAAAAGGTGCAGGCGGACGGCTAAAAAGATAGAATTTTTTCAGCTCCATCTGGCACACTCCAGAGGTCAGAGAAAGCAGAGTGAGGGAGCAACGTCATGGCCTTGAATATATTTTTGCCCACCCACAACGGTCAGGGAGTCAACCTGCAGTTGGG
Organism: Vulcanimicrobiota bacterium; assembly: GCA_022842865.1. Lineage (GTDB taxonomy): Bacteria > Vulcanimicrobiota > Xenobia > Xenobiales > JADMJV01 > JADMJV01. The sequence goes on from JALHOV010000283.1 coordinate 399, forward strand.
CGACACCAACGGCGACGGCAAATTCGACTTCGGTCTGGGCGTGCGCCAGTATCAGGGCTATGGAAACGGCTGGGGCGGGGCCTACAACGCCGGCGAGGTGGGCTTCAATACAGGCCGCGGCGGCTACGTGGACAACTACAACGGCGCCTCCAACGGATTCGCCAGCCAGAACAACTATATGGGCTGGGACACCAACGGCACCACTCGGGGCAGCTCGACCTACTCGGATGTTTTCGGAAACTACAACAATAACCGCTTCGCCAACGATGTCTGGGGCAACTATTACCAGGGCAACACCCAGGCCAACATGTGGGGCTATCAGAACAGCAACGTGGGCGGCAACGTCTGGAGCGGTGCCAATCAGTGGAACTACCAGTCCGGCAACGTCTTCGGCGGCGGCGGGTATGCAAGCGGTGGCTGGTTCGGTTTCTAATCACGATTCCCCGGCTCTGACCGCCCTGCGAACGTGCTACCAGGCCGTCCAGGCCGGTCAGGCCAGTCCCGAGGATCTGGAATTGACCCTGCAGGCTTACTCGGACCGAGTCCAGTTCGAGTTGAACCGCCTGGAGGGTCAGGTCTTTCACGGCCACTCTTCTTGGGACGACCCCATCTTCTCAGCCATCTTCGAGGGTTTTGAGCAACAGTTGGACGCGGTCGCTAAATGCTTCGAGGGCGACTTCGCTACGGGCCTGGAGCTGGCCCAGCAGGCCAACAACTACCTGATGGCCGCCCACCTGCGCTTGATGGAACGAGTGGAGGCTCAATCTCGGGTCATCTGCCCTTTCTGCAACACCGTCAACGAACGCGGCACGGAACGTTGCGGCGGCTGCAAGCGCCACCTGCCCGAAGCGCAAACCGGCAGCTCCATGTCGGTGATCCAGGATGAGGGATTGAGCAACCGTGGGCGCCCCATGACAGAAAATGCCCTCAAGCTCGTCCAGGCGGTCGATTCCGAAATGAGCTTTGAAGAACTCTATCAACTGATGGACGAGGTAGAAGAGCGTCTCATGGGCCATCAGGAAAACTACACCGGCCCCTTCCAGGAGGAGACGGTGGCGGCTCTGGAGCGCAGTCTGGAGGCGCTGGACGAGATGCGCGCGGGGGAAGGCCACGTGGCCTCAGGACTGGAGAAATTCCTGACCGCCTCTGACGAGCTGCTGGCTCTACTTGCGCGCCTCGAGGCGAATCACCACTGATTTATAGGCCGGGGTATTGCTGCCGTGAGCGGTTTTTTCCAGCGGCACCAGTGCATTGGTTTCCGGGAAATAAGTGGCCGTGCAGCCGGGTGGAATGGGATAGGTCACCACCGTGAAATTGTCAGCGCGCCGGTGCTCACACCACAAGTCAACCTGATCCCCCGTCCGTAAGCGCTGCAAAGCCGCGTCTTCGGGATTCATCAGAAGAACCCGGCGCTTGTTGTGAATGCCACGGTAGCGATCGTCGTTTCCGTAGATGGTGGTATTGAACTGGTCGTGCGAGCGTATGGTCATCATGTAGAAGTGGCCTTCGGGCAGGCGTAAATCGGGGGTCACCAGGGGCGAAAAGTGAGCTTTGCCGTCAGCGGTGGGAAAGATTCCCTGGCGCGGAAGAATGGGCAGCGCAAAGCCCGATGGGTGACGCACGCGCCGATTGAAGTCCGAAAACCCGGGCACCACCGCCTCGATTTCACTGCGAATCTTATCGTAATTCCTCTTAAACACGGACCAATCGCTGTCCAGCAGTCGGCTGGCCAGGTCGCACACGATGGCGATTTCCGAGCGCAACTGCGGACTGGCCGGAGCCTGCTTTCCCTGGCTGCGATGCACGATGCTCATCGAGTCTTCCACGGTCACAAACTGATTGCCGTCCTCCTCGGTCCGCCCCAGACAAGGCAAAATCAGCGCTTCCTCGCCGGTGATCAGGTGCGAACGATTCAACTTGGTGGAAATCTGCACCGTCAGTTTGGTGTTCTTTAGCGCCTGAGCGGTTAATTCGGTGTCGGGGCAGGCCGACAGAAAATTTCCCCCCAGACACACCAGGTGGTCGACCTTGCCTTCCAACATCGCCTGAATGGCCTTGACCACATCGAGCCCCGGCTTCTGCGGGGGATGAAACTTAAAATGCTGCCCCAGGCGATCCAAGAAAGCTTGCTTTGGATAAGTGGTAATGCCCATGGTGCGATCGCCCTGCACATTGCTGTGACCGCGCACCGGGCAAAGTCCCGCGCCGGGGTGACCGATGGCGCCCCGCAGCAGGCAAGTGTTGACGATGGCTTTGATATTGTCGACCGCGTTGACATGCTGAGTCAGTCCCATGGCCCAACAAAAAACGATGCGGCGCGTCTGGGACAGCCACTCGACCAGAGGCGTCACCTGCTTTTCCGTCAGACCGGTTCCTTCCAAGCTGGCCTGTTTGACGGCGTGTCGAAAGACCGCGAAACCGCTGGTGTAGGCCTCGATGAAGGCCTCTTCCTGTTTGTTCTCCTCCAGCAGCCGGCGACAAATCCACTGGAACAGGGCTACGTCGCCGTTGATGGCGACGGGCAAATGAAGATCAGCCATGGAGGTGGCCGATTGGAAGAACTGCAGTGGATTCATGTAGTCCTGTGGGTTCTTGAAACTGCTCAAGCCAGCTTCGGGCAGCGGATTGATCGAGACGATCTTGGCTCCGTTCTTCTTGGCCCGCTGCAAGGCGCTCAACATCCGAGGATGGTTGGTGCCAGGATTCTGGCCCACGATCACAATCACCTGAGCCTGGTAGAAATCATAGAGCGTGACTGTACCTTTTGACACGCCCAGGGTAGAATTCAAGCCCACTCCGCTCGATTCGTGACAAAGGTTGGCGCAGTCCGGCAAATTGTTGGTCCCGTGGCGTCGGGCCATCAACTGATAAAGAAAAGCAGCTTCATTGCTGGTCCGGCCGCTGGTGTAAAAGACGTTGCGGTCGGGGTGGGAGCCGCGCAACCGTTGGGCCACCACGTCCAGCGCATCCTCCCAACTGATGGGTAAATAGCGAGAAGAACCGGCCGGCAAATAGAGCGGCTGGGTCAACCGCCCCTGCTGATTCAACCAGTAGTCCGATTGGCGGCTCAACTCCTCGACCGTATAGTTCTCCGGCTGAGCCTTGCGCAGGGTGCCTTCATCAGCCACCGCTTTGGCGCCGTTCTCGCAGAACTCCGCAATGGAACGCTTCTCCGGGTCGGGCCAGGCGCAGCTCATACAGTCGACGCCACCCTTCTGGTTGAGGGTGCGCAAAAGCGTGACGGCCTTCCTAGGCCCGGCCTGCCCGATGACATGGCGCAGGCTGGAGACCACGGCGGGAATGCCGGCAGCGGTCGTTTCCGGGCCCGTGAGTTGGTAGGAGGTGGGCTCGGTGTCAGGGGATTGGGCCGCGACCCGACGCTCGTTCAATAGGTGCGCTCTCCGTTGTTCTCATAATTGACGTGGATTTTGTCGGTCTCGACGGTGGCCCAGGCCAGGCAGTCCTTTGCGGGAGCCTCCGTGGTTACCTGGGTTTTACCTGAGTGGTTGAGCGATAGGGTAAAAGGTACGAAGCGCCCACGCGCCCTGACCAGGCGGTCCCTGAGATCTTGAGCGGTTTTGAGCCAGCTTTCATAGGGATCCAGGCCAGGGTCCCAGAGGATGCTGTGCACTTTCGGTTCGGCCAGGAAATGAGGGCCATAGTAGCGGACCACGTCCTCATCGCTGAGACGAGCCTCTTTGAGGAGCAATCCCGCAGCCGACTCCGTAATATGCACATCGGCCGGGGCGCGCTGCAAAATGACGGCACACAGGGCGTCAAACTGGTCCAATTCCGGGTCGACCGACATCAGGATGCGGTCGCGCTCGCACAGGGTCAGCAGGCCGCGCTGCGAGACATCGATGAGGAAGAGCTGCGACCAGCAAACGCGGGCCAGTTTGTGCAGCCGCCAATAGAGTTCCAACGCCTCCGGTCCGTAGCAGAGCGATAGACCGCGCCAGTAGAGGGCGGCCACCGCCACCACCGCGCCCAGCCAAAGGAACGGCCAGGGATGGTCCAGGCTGAGAATGGCCAGACAGGCGAGAAGGCAAGTCAGGCCTACCCGATAGAGGTGGGCGCCAAGGGGGTATTTCAGGCGTGCGCTGGCGGGCAGCGCCGGCTTTTCGGCGTTGCGCTTGCTGCGTAGGCGAGGGGGGCTCTGAAAGAGACCCAGCAAGTCCAGGTTCACAAAGGAACTTTTCGGCACTGGTGAAGCATTAGCCTCGCTATGAAACTGACCAAACTATTAGGAATCGCAGGATTATTTCTCATGGCACTTGACCAACCAGCCGCGGCCGAGCGGGCCACTTTTGGGGGCGGATGCTTCTGGTGTCTGGAGGCGGTCTTCGAAGACCTCAAAGGCGTAACGTCCGTAACCAGTGGCTACGCCGGAGGGCACGTAGAGAATCCCACTTACGAACAGGTCTGCGGCAAGCAAACCGGACACGCCGAAGTGGTGCAGATCGAATTCGATCCCAAGATCATCTCTTACAACCAGTTGATGAAAATCTTCTTCACCATGCACGACCCCACCACGCCCAACCAGCAAGGCGGCGACCACGGCCCGCAGTATCGCAGCATCGTTCTCTACGAGAACGCCAGGCAGAAGAAGGAGACGGAAGCCGCCAAGCAAGCCGCCCAAAAAGACTACCCCAAGCCTATCGTCACCGAGATCGTGCCCCTACGCAAGTTTTACGGGGCCGAGACCTACCACCAGGGGTTCTACAAAGCCAACCCGCGTCAGGGCTACTGCTCAGCGGTCATCACCCCAAAGATCGAGAAAATGCGCCAAAAATACGCTAGCCTGCTGAAGTAGCTCACCCTCTCACCGCGAGGCGGTTATACATTTGGGTCCACTTGAGTAGCTGATCGCGGTGTTCTTGCTGGAGTTCGTTGGGCTTGAGGCGCCATTGCCAGTTGTCGTGGGCGCGGCCGGGGAAGTTCATACGCGCTTCCGTTCCCAGATCGAGCAAATCCTGGAGCGGAATGATGGCCCACTGAGCCGTGCTTTGGAGAGTGGCCCGGATCAGAGTGGCGCTGACGGCTTCTTCGGGATTGCCGAAGTATTCGCGGCAATACTCTCGCTCTGACTCCGTTCCGTTCTCATACCAGCCACGCACGGTGTCATTGTCGTGAGTCCCGGTGTAGGCTACGAAGCGGGTGGTTTCGAAGTTGTGCGGCAGGAACGGGTTACCGGAACCCGACCCGTAGGCGAACTGAAGGATCTTCATACCCGGGAATTCGAATTTGTCACGCAATGCAGTGACGTCAGGAGTGATATCGCCCAGGTCCTCGGCCACGATTTTCCGATCACCCAGGGCCTTGTGCAACGCCTTGAACAGGTCCGCGCCGGGCCCCTTGATCCACTTGCCGGTTTCGGCCGTCTTGGCGTCGGCGGGCACCCGCCAGTAGCCGGCAAAGCCGCGGAAATGGTCGACCCGCAGAATGTCATACATATCGAAAGCGGCCTGAACCCGGTCAATCCACCATTTGTAGCCTTCGTCCTTATGGGCTTTCCAATCGTAGAGCGGATTGCCCCACAACTGGCCGGTGGGCGAGAAGTAGTCGGGTGGTACGCCGGCCACCGCCAGCGGCTGCAGTTCCTTATCAAACTGGAACAGATGAGAATGAGCCCAGCTGTCCGAGCTGTCCATGGCGACAAAGATGGGAATGTCACCGAAAATCTCTACTTTGCGCTTGGCCGCATACTGGCGAAGTTGCTTCCACTGCCGGAAAAACAACCACTGAATGAACTTCTCCTGAAGAATGAGCGCCTGGTGGCCCTCCCGAGCCTCCTGCATCGCCCCGGGCTGGCGCTGGCGGACAGGTTTGGGCCACTGATTCCAGGCCTGATTGTTATGCTCTTTCTTGAGCGCCAGAAAAAGCGCGTAGTCGTCGAGCCAATGCTGGCTTTCGCACCATTTCGCAAAATCGGCCGGGGCAGCCAGACTATGGCGCTCGGCAACCTTATGCAAGAGCGGCAGCTTCCACTCATAAAGAGCGCAGTAGTCCACCTTGCCTTCGGGCAGTTGTGGAGCATCCGCCAGGTCCTTCTCCTCGAGCAGACCTTCCTCGATGAGACCTTCCAGGCCGATCAGGTAAGGGTTTCCGGCGTAGGTCGAGAGGCTCTGATAGGGACTATCGCCATAGGAAGTGGGGCCCAGTGGCAGCACCTGCCAGATACTCTGGCCGGCATCGGCCAAAAAGTCCACCCAGGCGTAAGCGGAACGGTTGAGGGTGCCCACGCCGTAGCGGCCGGGCAGACTGGTCAGGTGGAGAAGCACCCCACTGGCACGTTTATTGCTCATAAACTACGCCCTACGCCCTGGGTGAAGGGGGTCCCTTGTGGCTTTCGTACTGAAAAAAAGAAGCCCCGATTTCTCGGGACTTCTGGGTTGGTGGGCTTAAACGGACTTGAACCGCTGACCCCTACGATGTCAACGTAGTGCTCTAACCAACTGAGCTATAAGCCCAACTTTTCAAATTTATGGAGGCGACGAGCAGAATCGAACTGCTGTGGACGGTTTTGCAGACCGTTGCCTAACCACTCGGCCACATCGCCAGATATATTCTTATGTTGACTGCCCCCACTTGGAGCGGGAGACGAGGTTCGAACTCGCGACCCTCAGCTTGGGAAGCTGATGCTCTACCAACTGAGCTACTCCCGCGAACCGCTGGAGTATAATACAGCCTCGTTCACCTGTAAACCTGTTGACAAAAATGGCGCGCTACCATAAACTTCTGCGGTCTTACCGTCCCTACAATTATTGGGCTGTAGGGAATTTTTCACAGGAGGTGGCCGTCATGGCCCAAGTCGAACTCGCTTCGAAATTCCGCAAAGGCGCTGGTAAAGGTGTAGCCCGCAAATTGCGCGCCATCGGCCGTGTACCTGGCATTCTCTATGGGCCGACCATGGAGCCCGTCTCGATTGACCTGGACGAGAAAGAAGTTCTCACCCTGATCCAGCGCAAAGGCCTGAACCGCATCATTGCGCTCACCGTCGAGGGTGCCCCCGGCGACACCCAGCACATCTGCCTGATCAAGGCCGTCCAGCGCGACGTTTACCAGCAGCACGTTACCCATCTGGATCTGCGCAAGCTCGACCTGGATGAGAAGGTGGTCGTAACCATCCGCCTGACCCTCGAGGGCGAAGCAGTGATTCGCGCCAAGGGCGGCATCGTTGAGCAAATGGTTCGTGGCATTCGCGTTCGCACCAAGCCCAACGATATCCCGACCGGCTTCAGCGCCGACATCTCCAACCTGAAGCTTGGCCAGACCATTGGCATCGGTGAAGTCCAGCTGCCCGAGGGGGTGGAACTGGTCGACAACCCCGAATCGCCCATCGTCAACATCTTCGCCGCTCGTGGCAGCGCCATGGCCACCGCCGAATAAATCGGCCCCGGCTTTGCAAAACGAAGGCCCCCTCACCGGGGCCTTCTTTCATGAGGAGAGGAAATGGCACATCGAGCACTCGTCGGCCTGGGAAACCCGGGCTCCCGTTATCAAGAGACGCGCCACAACGTGGGCTTCATGGTCTTGGACCTGCTGCGCCAACGCTGGACCGCGCCAGCCTGGAAAACCAAAGGCAACATGGAATACGTCAAAATGCGGCGCGGCCAGGACGAAATCCACCTGATCAAGCCTCAGACCTTCATGAACTTGTCGGGCCAGGCGGTGAGCGCCCTGCGCCGCCAGACTCCCATCGAACCCGGCGAGGTGCTCTGCATCGTGGACGAATTCGCCCTCAAGCTGGGGCAACTCCGCTTGCGCGCCGAAGGAAGCGCCGGTGGGCACAATGGACTGAAAAGCTTGATCGCCGACCTGGGCACTCAGGCCTTCCCCCGTCTCCGACTGGGTATCGGCCCCGTCCCCGAACCTTGGGATCCGGCTGACTTCGTGCTGGCCAAGTTCCAAAAAGAGGAACAAGAGGCCTTAGACCAGATGCTGAAACGGGCCGCCGATTGCGTAGAGACCTGGATCGATCAGGGCATCGCCCCCGCCATGAATGCGTTTAACAGGTGAGACGGCGTTAGCCGTCCCAAAAACACACTCGGTTGCCGCCGCCAGTCCGGGCTGCCTCCAGGGCGTCCATGGCGCGCTTCTGCAGCATCTCCTCGTTGGTGGCGTCGTGGGGCACTCCGGCTACCCCCACCGAAGCCGACAACTTCACGGGCACAGCGGGGGGCCCGAAGACGGTAGAGGCCACGGCAGCGCGGATGCGCTCTCCCACCGCCTTGGCGCGGTCCCGATCCGTGTGCACGCAAAGAATGCCAAAATCATCGTTCTCGATTCGGCAGGGAACGTCGGTTTCGCGGGTGGCCACGCGCACAATCTCGGCCACGTCCACCAGAATCTTGTGGGCCCCCGCTTCACCGATTTTTTCCAGAGCGGCCACGAAGCCATCCAGGTCCAGCAAAATCAGGCTGACCGGGTAGGTATAGCGGCGGCCGCGCATGACTTCTTCCTTGAGTCGCTCTTCCAGATATAACGAGTTGTATAAATGTGTGACCGGGTCGTGAAGCCCGCGCTGAATGTGGCGCTGATATTCCAACGAATTGCCCAGGGCCGAGCCGGCCAGGTCACAGATGCGCAGCAGCAAGTCCTGTTCCTCAGGCGAAAATTCGTTAGCATCGTTGCGGCCCAAATAGATCGCCCCGAGCACGTCCTGCCCTGCTCGTAGCGGACAGATCAGGGCGCTCTTCTCATAGGGAGTCAGGGTCGAAAGAGTGGTGCCCTCCACCTGAACCGAGCCGTTCTCGATGCGCAAGGGCCGCACTCGGGCCACGCACCAGCCGGGGGCTTCCTCACCCATCTGCAGTATGCGATTACGAAAAGCATCCGTGTAGGGAGAAGCAGCCACCTCAGGATACAGCTCGCGACGCCCGTCCACTTCGTCCACCAAAAAGATGACGCAAGACTGCGAGGGCAGCACCGTCTGCAACTGGTTGGTCAAGGCCAACAGGGTATCGTTCAAAGCCAGCGTCCCGGTCAGGTCACGCAAAACGCCCAACAATCGGGTCTCCCGCTCCAGACGCTTCTGCATCAGAAATAGATCGCGTTCGGTCTGGCTCTTGTAGCGCTTTAATTCCTGGGCGATCTGGCCTTCGCGCTGATCGGCGGCGTGCTCGATATGTTCGCTGGCCATCTTGATGCGGTCGAGATCCTCAACCGCCTGGAGCAACTGGTCTTCCAATTCCATTTTCTCGCGCTCAGCCCGCTTCAGGCGAGTTTCCAGTTCGGTCGCCACCGTTTCGCGCTGACCCACCTCGGCGTAAATCTTGCCAATATCCTGGGTCTTCTTCTGCATCTCCTGATAGAGCAGGTCTTTTTCCTGATGCATCTCCTCCACGAACTGCGCACGCTGGCGGGTTTCTCCCAAAGTCAGCGAGCACAGATAGAGCAGAATGAACGAAAATACGCCCTCGACCCCGATCAGCTGCAGGCTGGCCTGGGCCGCCTGGTCTCCGCCCCCCTCTCGCATCCCGGACAACAAGGGCAAGGCCAGAACGGCGGCAAAAAAGACGCCCCCAATCATGGCCAGAAACAGCCCTGCCGAAGCCGAAAAGAAACAGGCGGCTTCCAGCACGGGCAAGGTAAAGCCGAGCAGCAAATAGGGAGCTCCGAAAATTCTCCCTAGAGCAAAACCGATGACCGTATCGGACAACACCAAAATGCCGGCCACCGGTCCGCGCGCAAATTGGGACAGCACGCAACCGAGCAATTGATAGAATACGATGGCCACCGTCAGCAAGGTGACGTGGGGCTTGAGCGCCTCCGGCAAAGCGGGGGCCACCTTATGCATCTGGGTCAGCGTTAAGCCCAGCACGCCCCACTTGCTCCAGGCTCAGTAGCTCGGGCGTCCCCAGAAGACGTCGGTCGTGGACTTCGCATTTTTCAGCCTGGTCCGATAAGGGGGCGCAGCGTTGCGCTGACGAGTCGTCCA
>JALHOV010000284.1:0-3673 GCA_022842865.1 Vulcanimicrobiota bacterium
GCCAGGTCTGAGCCCTCAGCAATCGGAACATAGATTCCTCGGGCCGACTCAGTCGTTTCAGGTCGGATGCGCAGGTCGGCTTGCTCCACCTCTTCCACTTCCAGGCCCAGGGTGTGCAACACATTGGCTTGATGGACGGCCAGATCCAGCAAAACGCCACCCCCCTCGGAGGCCTTCTCCAGCCAACCTCGGTCCTTGAGGAGATGGTCACTGCCTCGAAAAGTAGACCGAGCTTCGACGCGAGTTATTTTACCCAACAGGGGCTGCTTCTGGTCTAACGCCTTTTGCAACAGCCCAAAGGGGTCGTAGCCCACTTCCAACAGTTGGGGATAGATGACATTCTGGCCCATCAGAGCCAACAATCCGCTGGCTGCATAAATGTAGTGATCGCCAAAAAAAACAGGTTTTTGGGGATTGGAAAGCGCCTGGTCCAGTCTTACCAGTTCCGCAAGGTTGATGGCTGCGGGCTTTTCCAGGTAGATACCAGTTACCTGATCCAGACTCATCATCTCCTCCAGCGAGCCAACGTGGAAGCGATTGGGGGAGAAGATGCAAGCAGCCACTTCCCCGGGCAATTCCCCCGTCGATGCGATCACCGTCCCCACCGTCTGGGGATCTCGCCCAGCAGCGATCAAGGCTTGCGGGCTCACCTGGCCGTTCACGAGATATTTGGGGTCGTAGATCCAACGATTCACACCACCTCCATCGGCCATAAGATTTAATCGGTATTCGAGCGAATTCCAGCCGTGATACCAGTCTCCATCGCCGAAAATGGCCAGTTTTTGACCCGCAAATTGTTGCCGAAACTCCTGTGGAAAGAGCTGGCTCTTGTCTCCAACCCCTACAGAAAATTGTTGTGACTGTTGCAACAAGCGCTGCTGGGTTCTCTGGTGGTAGCCGGATTGTCTCGAGGGAACGGCACAACGAAACCATTCGGGTCGGGGCAGTTTGGGCGGAACCGGCTGCCCACCCGCCTGATCCATCGGGACCTTTGGTGGATGGGGAACCAGAGTGGTCGGTGAGACCCTTGGACGGAGATGCTGGAAACGAGAAGAGATGAGCATGCTCCTGAGTCTCGTTGAAAACACAGCCCGTGTCGCCCACAAGAAGCTGCCAGGTTGAAAGATCCCGGTCGCTGGTTTGGGAAAAGGGTTGAACGGTCATAGCCCACCCATTGATGAAGCTCAGCCGAACCCGCTGAATGCCTCTTACGGCGCCAACCTCGGGCGACTCGTAGGGGTGAAAAGCCAGATTGATCCGGGCAACGTCTCTCATTACCCGCACAGCATTCCGGTCAGCTTGCCAGGATGATTTTGCGGTTCAGGATAATTTGTAGATGGCGTGGTCCAGTTGATCGGCCAGGGACTCTTCGTCCTGGCTGAGGCGGATAACGGCGTGGTAGAGCTCCATTTGGCGAAAGATGTTTTTCAGAAGTTGCCCGAAGGGGACTACCGGCGCTGGATGGCCAGACAAATTGGTTGCCATCGCAACCGCCGAGAGGAGCGCAACCAGGCAAAGCCAGGAATCATCATGGCCGTGACATCTTTTGGGTCCGGCCTCAAATCACACGTCCATTTTCACATCCTGGTGAGCGACGGCGTTTATCTTCCGGACGGTAACTACTTCGCCCTGGGATTCTGGGACCAGCCTGCCCTGCTCAGCGAGTTGCGGCACCGCTTCCCCTCAAGCATCTTTCCTACGTGGAGGCAACCGGGCAGGTCAGGTTCTCCCCTCCCAGGTCCATTCCCAAGATCTGGGAGCACGCTTACGACTTCCTCGCTGATGGGGTGCAGCACATCCCGAGAGCCAGGCAACACCAAATCACCTATGCGGGCCACTTCGCCAACGCCCTGGGCCATCTCAATCCTAAACAGGAAAGCCAGGTCGAGGAGTTGGCCGAAAAGCCCAAGTCTGGCAAATGGGTCAAGTGGCGAACCCTGATCCTGCGCTCCTGGGCGGTCGACCCAGAACTCTGTCCCCGCTGCCATAAAGAGATGAAACGAGCCAAAGCTCTCATCCAACAGCACGAACTGAACAGGCTTCTTAAGAACCTGGGCATCGGACTTTACCCCACCAGGCCCCGGTCGCCGCCACCACCTACCCTCGGTCAGGACCTGGAAGAATCGCAGTTCCTCGACTGTGAAAGCCAGGTCCCGGCCCAGCCTGGCTATTGGCCAAAAACTCTGCTGACACCCCATGTCCTCCTTCCGGACCGATTTTCTGCCCGCTTCAGGTCCGTGGACACCCTCCACCAGGCGATCTTGAGGCAAGCCAGGCCCAACTGGTCAAATTAGAAGGGGAGCTACAACGACTTGCCGCCTTGGGTCCTTTCACCCGTGCTTTAGGGGCGACCTGGGCTCTGGCCCTGACCGGCACCATCGGGGCTGGCTTCGCGCTCGCCGCAGTCGCTGCCCCAGTGGCCGGAATGGTGCAGGGCACGTTAGCCGGAGCATGCTCAAAAGGGGCGTTGGTTCGGAGTGTTGTGGACACAAGCGGCCAACTGGGAGCAAAAGCCGGAACTGCCGTGTTGGGCGCCATGGGCGGCGATAGGAGCTGTCATTGGACTGAGCACCCTGCCGACCATCCTCTACCCCCAGCTTGCCCTCAAGGTGATTCCTCAGGCCGTCCGAGGTTCGGCAAAGCACGGATACCAATTGGGGACGGAGATCGGGAGCGGCGAGCTCGTGTCAGCCATGGCGGGAATGTTGACTGCCACCGTCGTTTCAACGCCTCAGGGAGTCACTAAGTCGGTCGAGAACTTTAACGCGGTGGCCTCTGGAACCAAGACGTTCAAACGTTTGGCTGGAAAGGTGTGGCAGGATGGTCAACAATCAGGAGGAGTTGCCTCTTATTGCGCCGGTGGCAGTCTGGGTGGCCTGGTCGGTGGGGCTGTTGGCCTGCTGGCTACCGGAGCCGACGTTCTTGTTGACGGTGCTCGTGGAGCTGTCGAGTGGGGTCAAAAGGGCTATCAGTAGGTGACCAACCGGACTTAAAATCACACGGGCAAAGAGCCGCTGGCTTTCTGCCAGCGGATCTGGAGCACGCGCGCGGCGCTCTCGCCTCGCAACCGTTGTTGACGAGCCTCCGCCCAATGCCGTTCCGACTGCAATAGCTCCAGGCTAGTGCACAGTCCATTCTGGTAGCGCAGGCGGCTGACCCGAACGGCCTCGCTCGCGCTTGCTTCGGCCTGCCTCAAGCTCTCGAGTTCCTTGACCCGGCTTTGGATTTGCAACGCCAACTGGCGCAATTCAATCTCGGCCTCCATCTCAGCTTCTCGTGCCGCAGCCTGAAGTTCGTCCGCCAGTGCCCGGGCTTTTCGCTCTCGCGCTTCCGCGGCGCCTCCATCCGAGACAGGAAAGCTCAGAATGAGACCACTGCTCCACTGGCCGCCAGCCTGCGTGCTGGTGGCGGTGCGTTGGCTGTATTCGCTTTGCCAACTGAGGTTGGGGCCGCCGCTACGGCGCGCGGCTTCTACCTTTTCGACGGCCTCATCGGCTGCCAAACGGGCCGACTGCAGATCCGACCTGCGCAACAGAGCTTCGTCAACACGCTCACTTGTGGGTGTCTCCAGATCGGGAAAGACCTCCTCACTGAGAGTATCCTCAGGCTCAAAGCGAATGGCAGCGCGCAGGCCCAACTCGAGCAGGGAACTCTGGTAGCGCTGGCGTGCCTC
>JALHOV010000284.1:3683-10328 GCA_022842865.1 Vulcanimicrobiota bacterium
GCCTCCTCCAGGTGCTGTTGGGCCTGCGCCAAAGCGGTTCGGGCCAGCATGACATCATAACGCGAGGCCGAGCCGGCCCGCACTCGCAATTGGGCCCACTGCTCGTCCAATTGGGAAGCCTCCAAAGCCTTGCTCTCCAAGGCCAGCAACTGTTGATGGAGCGAAGTCTCCTCAAACTGGAGGTAGGTTTGCTCCATCAGCCGCTCTACTTGCTCGCGCCAACGCAATTGGCTGACACCGACGGCGATCTGGGCGGCTCGCGACTCCGACTCCAATTGACCAAAGTTGCTGATGAGTTGGCGCATGGATAACGACGCCGAATAGTTGTGAGGCACCGTGGTGGTGATGCTGGAGTTGCCCACCTGGAACTGCACGCTGGGCGTCACGTAGGTGTAGCTGGTGTTCAAGGAAAGGGTGGGATTCCAGCCGGTCTCCAGGACGGCGGAATGCCAGAGGCTCTGCTCGACTCGAGCCGTGAACTGAGCCAGCTTGGGACTATTTTCCAGGGTTCTGGAAGCAATCTCCTGGCGAGTCAGGGGGCGCGCCCAGGCCAGCGACCCAAGGCTCAGCAACAGCAGTAAGCATCTCATGCCCATGCACCATAGCGGCTGCGAATGAAGAGTGGGCTCCGAAATTCTAAGCTGTTTCTAAAGAAGCAGAATCTTCGGAAACTCTTTATTTTTGTCGGGCCGATTCTCCAGAAGCATCCCTTAAAACAGATTGAGAAGGAGCGACTTGATCATGTTGAAAAAATTGCTAACCCTGGTTTTTCTGAGTAGTCAACTGGTGGGAGCCACCCCAGGCTGGAACGGCCACTGGACTTTGATGCCCGAGAAAACTCAGGCAGCCGCCGAAGGCCTGCCGCCCGCCTCCAACCTGGAAGTCACTTTGCAAGGAGAGGCTCTGGTCATTCTAGGAGAAGAGGGCGGAGAGCAGAGACTGCAGTTGGGAGGAGCGGCCACACCCTTCCAGATGGAGCGAGCCGGGCCAGGCGGGTTTCGCTTAAAGGGCTCGGGCACCCGTGCCGCCAGCCTCAAGGAAGACCAGCTGGTGATTCTGGAACAGGCACAAGTTCGGGCCCCCTTCGGAACCTTCTCGATGCGGCGTGAGCAACACTGGCGACTGGAGAAGCAAGGTGACCAACTCTGGATCCAGGTGGAAGCGCAAACCCCGAGGGGAACAAAAGCTTCCACGCTGGTCTACCAACGCACGTGAAGCGATGGTTGCTTCTACCCTTTATGCTCGGGGCCGGCTGTAGCCAGCCCTCGGAAAGCCTGGAGGTCAAGTCCTCCCCGGCTGTCGGCTCGACGGTGGTTTGTCTGGGTCGGGTGGAACCAGAAGGAGAAGTCGTCCGGGTGGCTGCCCCTTCTGGCAGCAACGATGCCCGGGTGGCCGCCATTCTGGTGAGTCCGGGCCAGATCGTGAAGAGCGGCGAGGTTCTAGCCCGACTCGACAATCTGGGAAGCCTGGCTGCCGAAGTTCTCCTGGCCGAACGAGAATTACTGGAAAGTCAGGAGCGCGTAGGGAGTCTCTTGGAGGGCGCCAAGCAAGCCGAGCAGCAAGCCCTTCGAGCTGAGGTGGCCCGTCTGGAAGAAGAAGTTCCCGCCCGCATTCGCCAACAACAAGCTCGCCTGGTTAGCCAGCAAGCCGAGTTCTTGCAGGTTGAACGGCAGTATAAGCGATATCGGCAACTTTGGCAGCAAGAAGCCCTCAGTCGAAATGAATTTGAAGCGCGCCAACTGGAGTATGACAAAGCTCGCCAGACCTGCTTGGAAGCATCTGAAGAACTGAGCAGAATCGGCCGAACCGGCCAGCAACAGACCCGGCAAGCCCGGGCCAAGCTTCTAGCCGCACAAGAGATCCAGCCAGGTGAGCTGGCTCTGTTGCGAGCTGGCGTGGCCCGCGCAGAAGCCAAAAGGGCCCTCGCCGAAAAGCGAATGGAAGGCGGTTTGATCCGGGCTCCCAAGGCCGGAACCGTTTTGCGAGTGCGAACGCAGGTGGGGGAAAAGATTTCTTCTGAGGGCCTGCTGGAGTTGGCCGATCTTTCACAGATGAGTGTGCTGGCCGAAATCTATCAAGACGACGTCACTCGCATCCGTCCAGGCCAGGCTGCTGAGATTGAAGCCGACGGCATGAAACTTGGCCCGGTCCAGGGAAAGGTCTCTTGGGTCGATTCCCAAGTGAGGCGCCAAAGTCTGGTGAACTCCGATCCGTCCGCGAACCTGGACGAGCGGGTGGTGGAAGCACGCATCCGCTTCGAGGGGCAAAGCAATCGGGCTCTGGCCCATTGGAGTGGATTGCAGGTTCGGGTGCTGATCCATTGAGATGGCTGGACCGGACCGCACTGGGCTGGATTCAACTCAAGCATGATCGGACGCGATTGCTGGTCTCGTTGTTCGGGGTGGCGGTGGCCGACATGCTGATGTTCATGCAATTGGGCATTCTCCAGACCAACTACGCTTCGGCCACCACCCTTCACGAAAAACTACGGGCGGAGCTGTTTGTCATCAGCCGAAAGGGGGAGGAACTGAGCAACCTGTTTACCTTTCCCCGCCGCCGCCTGATGCAAATTCAAGCTCATCCCGGCGTGTTGGCCACCGAGCCGCTCTACATCGCCCCGCTCCCCTGGTCGCATCCCGAAACGCGCCAACGCGGCCAGCTCCTGGCGCTGGGTTTGGAGCCAATGGGAAGAGGCCTGGATCTGGAACAATTACAGCCGCTACAAGGGAAGCTGAAACTGCTCGACCATATTCTGCTGGATTCCAAAAGCAAAGGCGATTACCGGCACATCCAGAGCCAGATAGAAGCGGGAGAAGTGGTCACCCACGAGGTGGAGGGACACCGCTTAAAGATCGCCGGCTTTGTGCCCTTGGGAACCTCCTTCATGCGCAACGGGCATTTGATCTGCAGCCCCAGCACCTTTTTGCGCCTTGTGCCCGGCCGCCAGCCTGGTCAAGTCAGTCTGGGGCTGGTCTATGTGCGTCCTGGCTGGCCCATCGAGCAAGTAGCCAGCCAGCTGGCCGAGCGGCTGCCCTGCGAGTTGCGAATTCTCAGCAAGCCTCAGTTTAGAAAAATGGAGCTGGACCACCTCAACCGCCAGGCGCCGATGACTCTCATTTTCGGTATGATGACGGTGGTCGGATTTGTTGTGGGGGCTGCCATGATGTATCAGATCTTATCTATGGATGTGACCGATCACTTGCCAGAATATGCGACCTTTAAAGCCATGGGTTATTCCCACGGCTATCTGCTGACAGTGGTCTACGAACAGGCTCTGATTCTTTCCCTGATCGGCTATGGCCCGGGTCTGGGAGCGGCGCTACTGCTTTACTCGTTTGTGCGCAGCCAGGCCCAACTGCCCATCGTGATGACCGGCCAAAGACTGCTCCTGGTGCTGGCCCTGACCATTCTCATGGGGTTGATTTCCGGCACTCTAGCCGCCAGCAAGTTACGCAAAGCCGACCCGGCGGATATCTTTTAATGGAACTGGTGGTCGCGCAAAATCTTGGCCATACCTTTGGGAATGGCGAACTAAAAGTGGACGTTCTGGGGAACCTCTCCATGAGCATTCGTTCTGGCGAAGTCGTCATCTTGACCGGCCCCTCCGGCTCTGGCAAGACCACTCTGCTCACTCTCATCGGTGCTTTGCGCACCACTCAAACCGGTAGTCTGGAGGTTTTCGGTCGCCAATTGCGAGGGGCCAATGAAAAGGTTCTGCTGGGAATTCGCCGCCGGGTGGGCTACATTTTTCAGGCCCAAAATCTCCATCGAAGTCTGACCGCCTGGCAAAACGTAGCCATGGGTTTGGAGGTCCAGCAACGCTTGAAGGCGCGCCAACGAGAAGCGCTGGCTCGCACCTGGCTCGCTCATGTAGGGTTGAGTGAGCGGGCTAATTTCCTGCCGGCCCAACTTTCTGGGGGTCAACGGCAACGTGTGGCCGTGGCCCGAGCACTGGCCGGTGGGCCAGAATTAGTGCTGGCCGACGAGCCAACCGCCTCGCTGGATGGACGCGCCGGTCGAGCCGTAGTGGAGCTCCTGATTGCCCTCGCGAAGGAGCAAAAGACCGCCATC
Source organism: Vulcanimicrobiota bacterium (assembly GCA_022842865.1). Lineage (GTDB taxonomy): Bacteria > Vulcanimicrobiota > Xenobia > Xenobiales > JADMJV01 > JADMJV01. Next base: position 7,755 of record JALHOV010000284.1, read on the forward strand.
TTGCTGGTGACCCACGACCATCGCCTGGTCGACATCGCCGACCGGCGTTTAGGCCTGGAAGACGGCCAGATCGCTGAACATTCTGATAGGATGAAGCAATGACTACGATACTTGCGGTAGACGATGAGGCTCCCATTCTCGACTTTGTCGAGATGGGACTGAGGATGGAAAACTACCAGGTCGTTCGCGCTGTCGACGGGGCCGAAGCTTTGCGTTGCTTTGCAAGCTGCCGGCCGGATGCGGTGATTTTGGACCTGATGCTGCCCGATCAGAGCGGGCTCCAGGTGTGCCGGGAAATGCGCCGAGTCTGTGACGTTCCGATTCTGATCCTGACAGCTCGCGATGACCTGGAGGATCGGGTCACCGGCCTGGATGCCGGGGCCGACGACTACCTGGCCAAACCGTTCCGAGTGCGCGAACTGCAGGCCAGGCTGCGAGCTTTGTTAAGGCGGAGCGGTCGCAACCAGGCCAATCTACTAAATTTTGCCGGGCTCACTCTCGACCGCGGCACGCGCACGGTCCACAAAGACAGCAAGTCCGTTCACCTGACGGCTCGAGAATTTGAAATTCTCGAACTCCTCATGACCCGCCCACGCCAGGTGCTGAGCCGTGAGCAAATCCTGACCCAAATCTGGGGCTATGTCTACGATGGAGAGACCAATGTGGTGGAAGTCCATATTCGCTCACTGCGAAAAAAGCTGGCCGATCACGACCGCAGCCTGCTTCGGGCCGTGCGCGGTTTGGGTTACAGCCTTGGAGGCTAACCTCAGCCTGCGCAACCTGCTCAAGCGCTGGTGTGTGCTCTGTTTGCTGTTGATTCAATTGGCGGCCGGTTTTGGAGTTTATCTCCCGGCCGAGCGGTTTTTATGGAAACAGGCGTCTGACCACCAGCTTCGGACGATCTCGAACTTTTGGAAGAACCGACCCGAGGTGATGGGAGGGCCAGGCCTGGGAGCCGGGATGCTCCGTAGCCAAGAAAACCCTCTGGTCCAACTGGCCATGGCGCTGGAAAGAGACTCGAAGAACCGTCCGCCTTTTCGGATCTGGGGCCCCATCTTCGCCGAAATCGCCAATCGAGTCGCCGTCTGCCAAGAGGTTCGCCTCTACGATCAAGCAGGCTCGCTGATCTATCAGCGAGGGAGCAGCGGACAACCCGCTTTTTCGCAGGCGGAAATGGTGGAGGTCTCGCGCAGACGACAGCCTCAGCAGTATCATCGAATGACAGGGTCGAGCGAGGCCAAGGTTGTGCTGCTCTTTCCAATGGATGATTTGGGGGTTCTGGAAGCGGTTAGTGACGCTTCTTCTCTGCGGCAGCAGTTACAAAGCCTGGCAATCTTTCTGGTACTGGGTAACGCCCTGGGTTTCTTGGCTGGCTGGGGCCTGCTGGCCTGGCTGGCGGAGCGAATCTGTCAACCCCTCGAGCAACTCCTGGGCGCCAGTCGCAAGTTGGGCCAGGGCCAACTCGAAACCCGCTGCTCGATTCAAAATGGCCCCAGTGAACTGATGACCTTGGGCCGGGTTTTCGACGAAATGGCCGAACGCCTGCAAAGCACCTTCGAGCAGCAGTCACAGTTTGTGGCCGACGCCTCACACGAACTGCGCACTCCCCTAACCTCACTCAGTGGAATGACAGAAATCTTAGAGCTGGGGCGCGAAAACTTGAGTCAGGATCAGCTCAAGGCGGTAGCGACCCTGCGCCTACAACTGTTGTGTATGGAGCGGCTGACTGGAGATCTTCTCTTGCTCTCTCAGGCAGCGGTCAGTCCAGGGTCTCACCCTCCCCTCTGCCTGAACGACCTGTTGGAAGAATTGCTCGACGAACTCTCGATGACGCCGGGAGCGCCTCAAGTGGATCAACACTTACCATCGGGCCTTTGGGTACATGGACCAGAAGACCGAATCTATCGAATCTTCAGTAATCTTCTAGAAAACGCCCGGCGCTATGGAGGCAACCGAATCGGTCTCGAATGCAAACTGGAGAAGCAGTCTGCCATCATCCGATTGCAAGACAACGGTCCCGGAGTGGAGAGTCGCCACCTGCCCTACCTTTGCCAACGGTTCTATCGGGCCGATGGCTCTCGCGATCGGCGCACCGGCGGAACCGGCCTGGGCCTGGCCATCGTCGAGAGCCTGGTCCGGTCCCAAGGAGGCAGCCTGCGCCTTGAAAGCCAGCCGGGACAGGGATTCTGCGCCATTGTGCGGCTGCCCATTTCTTTAGAAAGAACTTAGAATGAACGGCCTCTCCCTTTATCGCTAACCGGTAAGCTTTATGGCATGAGATTCTTTTGCTACGCACCAGTGCCGAGCTGCTCTGAAAAAAATCACAGAAAGGAGCAGCAAGACTACCATGGAATCCAAACACCGCATTCTCGTCATTGACGACGACCAGGCCACTGTGGACTCGATTCACTGCGAACTTGAGCGCGAGGGCTACAAGGTTCAGTCGGTCCATTCTGCGGCCGAGGCTCACCAGTGCCTGGAAAAGGCCCCGCCGGACGCAATTGTTTTGAACACCGTACTTCCCGACCGCTCAGGTCTGGAACTGTGCACGTTCATTCGCTTTTTGGGAGAAAT
>JALHOV010000285.1 GCA_022842865.1 Vulcanimicrobiota bacterium
CATCGTCTACGTTTTCGCCTTCCGCCTGGTGACCACCGGCGGCCTGCAAAGGGTGGTCACCCGCTATTTAGCCGATCGACTCTACGCCGAAGACCCGCATCGCCACGTGCCCACCTACGTTGGGCTGTGCCTGCTCAATTCGCCCATCCAGGCCATCCTGGCCGCCCTGGGCCTGGGCTTCTTGCCTATGCCCGTGCCCTTCAAAGTGGCCGGCATTTCGCTTTACGTGCTGGTATGCAACCTGTGGCTGCTCATGATTTTCCTGGGAGCTGTGCGCGCTTATGGTTCGATTCTGGCGGCCTTCGCGCTGGGGGGATTGACCTCACTGGGCTTGATGTGGGCTCTGTCGAGCTACCAGGAACTGGGCCTGTTGATGGGGTTTTTAGGGGGCCAGGCAGTGGCCTATTTGTGGATGCTGCGCTTGCTGCTGCGCGAGTTCCCGACCCCTACTCTGGCCTGGGACTTTGGTTTTCTAGTCTATTTTCGCAAGTTTCCGGCCCTGGGGTTCGGCGGCTGGTTGCTCAACCTGGGAGCCTGGATCGGCGTTTTCGTTTACTGGATGTCCTCCTACGCCACCGTCTACTATGGGCTCCCCAGCTACTATCCCCACCACGACGTGGCCGTCTTTCTGGCCCTGCTTTCCATCATCCCCGCCCTGGTCATCTTCTTTGTGAGGGTGGAAACCGATTTCTACGAAGGCTATCGTGCCTTCTTTGGTGGCATCACCACCAACAAGGTTGCCTACAGTGAACTCCAGCGGCGTAAAGCAGAAATGGTGGATACGCTGCTATCTGGCTTTTCCTCGCTGCTTCAGGTGCAAGGTCTGGTGTCGCTGCTGGTGGCCGCCTTCCCCGAAGTGATTTTCAGTTTTATGAAATTACCGCCGGAGACGGTGGAGATGACGCGCAACTGCGCCGTTGGCGCTTTTTTCCTGGTGATCTTTCAGTGCCTGACCACCATTTTGCTCTACTACCAGGCTTATTACGAAGTGGCCTTGAGCTCGCTGGTGCTGGTTTTGGGCAACCTGGCCGGGGCGGTGGCCAGCCTATGGTGGGGACAAAGTAGCCACGGCCTGGGGCTGCTGGTCGGCTCGGTATCGGGCCTGTTGCTTGCCTACCGTTATTTGCTGCGCGTGGTGCGCAATCTGGAAAGAATTACCTTTATGCAGCAACCGATGCCTGGGCAACTGCGCCTGGAAAAAGAAGAAGCGGCCACGGCTTTTGGACAAACTTTGATGAAAGACGGCGTCTGGATCGGGGGAAAACCGTAATGCGTTTTGCGCTGAATTTGACGGTGGGAATTTTGGTTCTGGCCGTAGCCGGTCAATTGATGGGTCACGATTTTCGTTTTCTGCACTGGACTCTCTCGCCCTATGTCTTATTGGTCATCGCCGTCGCGCTGGAGCATAGCTGGCTGGAAGCTTGTCTGGCGGCGCTGGTGGTGCTGGCCATGACGGGCTACGGGCACCCCGACCTGCGCTTTCACCTGGTGCTCCTTTTTGGCAGCGCCCTTTTTGTGGGCGGACTGGCGGATCGCAATCGACGTCGCATTCGCCAGTTACGCCTGCTGGCGGCCTCCCAGGCGGAAGCGCTGGTATCGCGGGGAGAACAACTGGCCAGTCTGGAGAAATCCCAGGCCGAACTGGTGCACCGGCTGGCCGAACGGCAGACCAGCACCGGCACGCTCCACGAAGTCTACCGACGACTGGCCGACGAGGATCTTTCGCGCCTGCCCGCGGCCGTGGTCGACGTGGTGGCCGAATGTATTGGCGCGGAACAGTGCTCGCTCTATTTGATGGAAGGCAATTCGTTGAGGCTGGCCATGGCCAAGGGCTGGACTTCGACCCCAGAGGAAGCGCGCACGGTGACCCTGGGCGACGATCTACTCAGTCTCGCGGTACGCGAGAAGCGCTTGCGCACGCTGCAAGAATTCCCGCTGGAACGTCTCCGCTACGACGGAATGGAAGCAGGTTTCATGCGCTTGATGGCGGCCCCCATTCTGCATGCGGGCAGCGGCGCCGTTCTGGGGGTTCTATCGGTGGAGAGCCTACCCTTCTCGCTGTTCAACCGCAGCTCGGCCCAGCTCTTGGAGACCATCGCGGAACTGGCCGGCAAGTCACTGACGGCGGCCGTCAGTCCCGCGGGCGCCTCGGGCGAGTGGCTCAGCCGCGAGTTCTTCCGGCGCCGTCTGCGCGCCGAGCTGGCGGCCCAGAGCAAGGGCACGCGGGCCCACTTCTCCTACATCTCTCTGCGGCTGCCTAATTTGGAGAAGACCAGTCCGATTCAGCGGCCGGCGCTCGAGCGGGCCTTGCAGCTGATTTTGCAGTCGACCTTGCATCCAAAAGATGTGCGCGGCTACTGGGAAAGCGACAGCCTGGGAATCCTCTTGTTAAATACCGACGCCGCCATGGCCCAGCGCCTTTCCCAAGATCTACAGAAGGAATTGCAGAGGCAGCTGGGACTGTGGATACCCGATCTGGGATTGTGGCGCTTCGAAGTGGGCTGCTCCTCCTCGGAAGGTTTCCAGGAGCCCGAAGAACTGGTCAGCAAGACGCTGCTGGGAGCGCGCCCCGCCCAGGTCAGCCTGGGGCCGGCTCTGGACTTCCCCGCCGAGGTCGAGGAGCTGAAAGCCCGTGGGCAGTTAGACCTGGCTCTCGAGCGTTTGCGCAAGCTGGTTCAGGAGCGCCCCAAGCACGCTCCCACCCGCCACTTGCTGATTCGCACCTATCTGGAGAGCAATGACAACGATTCTCTGGCGCTGGCCTCGGAACACTACAGCGTAACCAGGTTGTTGGACGCTTCGGCGTGAGAGTGATCGCCTGGCAGGGCCGATTGGACGCGCCGGTGGCCAACCGCCTGCTGGCAGACCTGGCCTTGCTGCGGGGTCAGCGCCGGGTGGTTTTTGACCTGTCCGCGGTCACTTACATGGACGCGGCCTGCTTTGGCGTGATGATGCAGCTGATCCGCCTGGTCTGGACGCGCAATGGCGAGGTGTTGCTGCGCTCCCCCAGCCCTCCGGTGCTGGAGAAGCTGCGCGAAGGCCAGCTTCTGGACGTAGTTAAAACAGAAGTTAAATGAGGGATAAATCGGCCTCCAAAGATCTTACAGGCTGGTAAACCTTTGGCATTGTGCGGAGGTTATTCTGTGGGTGGGAGAGCTGGACACAGCCCCCTCAGAGGAGAGCAGTTGACATGAAAAACGTAGTTGTTGTGTGTGATTTCGAGCACGATACCTGGCTAGAAGTGCAATTCGGTTTCGTGGAGCTATCCGAGGGTGAGGAATTGCCGGACCTGAGAAAACTCGCCGGAATCGAATAACAGGGGGGTCCTAGGGGGAGACGGGAAGCCACCCGCGAGGTGGCTTCTTCCTTTCAGGCGAACGGGTGGCGGTTGAGTAACGACGATACCATCATCCAGGGCGATTCCGGCTTGGAGGAGGCCCGCGAAGCTTCTTCCCTTAGCGATAAACCGCAGCTAGCCGGCTACGAGCTGCAGCACCAGCTAGGACAGGGCAGCTTTGGCCAGGTCTGGGCCGGGGTTCAAAAGAGCACGGGCCAGGCCGTGGCCGTCAAATTCTTCTTCGCGGCAGATTTGAGCTATATCCGGCGCGAGCTGGAACGGTTGCGCGAAGTCAGCGACCATTTCGCGGTCGTCGGCTTGGTGGACGCCGACCTGGATCACCAGCCGCCTTATTTTGTGATGCCGCTGTTGATGCGCTCGCTAGCCCAGGAAGACCCGCCCGGCGCGCCTCAGGCTGCGCGCTGGTTCGGCCAGCTGGCGGCCGGTTTGCGCCATAGTCACGACAAAGGTCTGCTGCATTGCGATCTCAAGCCCAGCAACGTAATGCTGGATGAGTCCGGCACGGCCCGGCTGGTGGATTTCGGCCAGTCGCGCCAGCAGGGTGACGGGGTGGTCGCCTGGGGCACGCTGGGCTTCATGGCGCCCGAACAGGCGGCGCTGGGCACGGAACAGGACCACTCCAGTCCCGAAAGGGCCTGGGACGTCTACGGTTTGGGCGCCACCATGTATCGGATGCTTACGGGATTTTGCCCCCGCTGGTCGGAAGAGGATCTGGCCCATCTGATGCGCCTGCCGCTGGCCCAGCGCCTGCGACGCTATCGTGAGCATCTGCAGATCGCTCCTCTGATCCCCCTGCGCAACGTGAAACCCGGACTGGATCGCGATCTGGCCGACTTGATCGAAGCCTGCCTGCGCCTGAATCCGGACGAGCGACCCGAGAGCATGAACGCCATTTTGGAGGACCTGGGACGGCGCGAGCGGGGCCTGCCGTTGCTGTGCCGCCGCCCCTGGGCCTGGAGCTACCTGGCCTATAAGTGGTCGCGCCGGCCGGCCCTGGTAGCCGCCACTCTCGCAACCGTAGCCCTGGTAGGGTCCGCCGCTTATTCCTACCAGCGGATTAGCCGGGCCAACCTGGAACTGCGCCGGCACGTGCAGCAGCTGACGGTGCAGCAGGCCATGCAGGCGCAGCGCGCCCAGGACTTTGAAGAGGCGCAGTTGTGGTGGTGCCAGGCCCTGAAGAACCAGCCAGACGATCCGGTGTTGCGCATGCGCCTGGGACGTGAGAACTTCGGGCTTTCGGAATACAGACTGGCCAGGGAGACTTCCCTGACGGGAGAGGACCTGGAGGTGGCCTGGACACCGACCTGCCGCCAAGCCCACGGCGACTTACTGGCGGCCTTCGGGGACAAGGAAGGAGTCATCTACGATAGCCGCCGTAAGCTTAAGCTGGCCGAAGGACTCAAGCTGCGCGCCCCGGCGCGGGAGGTTGCCTGGAGCGACCAGCAAGTGAGGGTTCTCGAACCTCCCTATTGGAGCCGCTGGTCCGCCTCGGGTCAGCTGCTGGAGCGGGGAAAGCTTTCCGCCGAGGAGTTCGATCTGAGCCCGTCGGGAAGCTGGCTGCGCGCGGGGGAGCGTCTGGTGTCGCTGAACGGGGCCCCCGACTGGAAGCCGGACGGTGAGTTTCTCTGCTTCGTGGGGGACGGGCGGGTGGCCGTGCGCCGCGGCGCGAGCGTGGCCGTGGTGGCCGCCGACGGGTCCGAGGTGTCCTTGCAGGGTCCGGTCGAGGCCTATGAGGCGATGGCCACAGACCAAGTCTTGCTGACGGCCGACAACCATCGATTTCAGCTTTGGGACGCGAGCACCGGAATTTTTCTCACCAGCAAACGTCTGTCCCACAGCAATGCCAATCCGCGCGAGTTGCATTTCAGTGAGGATGGTCGTTTGCTCTTTGGCAGCGACAACACCGTGGATAAAGTCTGGCGCGTCGACCCTCCCGATCCGCAATGGGTCACTTCCGCTCCGGGGACGGTGCAGAAACTGGCCTGGGGTCCCGGCCAGCAGTGGCTCTGGGCGGGCGCCGAAAATGGAGTGGCCCGTCTGGCGGCGGACGGCAAGGTGCTGGAACAGCGGCCCTGGTCGCAACGGGCCTTTTCCTACGATATGAATTCGAACGGCCTCGGCGTGGCCGAGTTGGCGGGAAGTTTGCAAGTTTTCTGGCCGGGAGGACGGCAGGAACTGGCCCGCTACCAGCCCGGCCAGTTCGAGGTCTTCTGCCAGAGAGTTTTCTTCGCTCAGGACGGCAAGTTGCTGCTGGCTTCCATGCCAGGATTTCTCAAGTTGTGGCGGGTGGACGGGCAGAGACTGAATCCGGTGCGGGAGGTGGCCATCGCCGAACCACCGCAGATACTGGCCCTCTCGGCCGATGGCCAGTACGTGGCCGCTCTGTGTGGCAAACTGGGAGCAAAAAAGCTGCAACTGGGGGTGTGGCGACTGCCGGATCTCGACGGGCTGCCGTTGGCCGTCTCCGAGATTGCCTTTGCAGGCCAACCGCTGCAGTTGGCCTTCGGGCCGGACAATCGGTGGCTGGTGGCCGGCACCTCCGGCCATCTGGTCACCCTTTCCTTGCGGGAATCGCGCCAGCTGGCTCATTGGAACATGAGCCTGTTTGAGGACGGACCTTTCCTTTTGGGCAAGAGCTGGATGCTGGCCTGCCCCCAAGATCCTTCCCTTCAGAAAGTGAATCTGCCCGAGGGCCAACTGGCCGGTCCGGCCTGGCCTCTTTCCAGCCCGGTGACGGCGCTGGCAGCCCGGGGCGAGCTGGGGGCTGTGTCTTCGGGGGACAGCAGCGCTCTCTTGGACCTGCGCGATGGCAACGAACTGTCACCGCGCCTGACCACTCCCGGGCTAAGCCAGCTGCTGTGGGGCGAGAAAGGCCTGCTGGCGGCTCGCGATGCCACCGTCGGATACTGGCCCTTACCGCCAGCGGCCGGCACCCCGGCGGAGGTGATGGCGCGTTGGGAAAAGCTCACCGGTCGCACCATCAATCTGGAACGATCCGCCGTTGAGGACATCACTCCACCGCGGTGAGAAGATTGCTGCTGGTTTGCCTGCTAGCCCTTCCCTGCTCCGCCGATCTGGAGCGTGCGCGGCGCATGCTCGACGAAAGGCATTATGCAGCCGCCCTTCGCGAAGCCCAAATTTTTCGGCGAGAGAACCCGAAAAAAGCGGAGCTCTTACAAATCTGGGCCCAGGCTCAAAGTTTGGGAATGGATCAGGCCAGCCGACGTTTACGCCGCCTGGTTCCTGACGAAGCCAATCTGCGCCTGTTCTTGTTGGTGCGTTCGCAGTTAGTTGGCACCCAGAAAGCTCGTCAGAAAGACCTTCAGCAGGCTCTGGAGCTGAGCGAGCGGCCGGCCGGGCGCGTGGAGGTGCTGCTGCTGCTCTATTACGCCACCTCGCCTCCGCAGGACGGCGACTACTGGCGGCAAGCGGCCGAACTGGCTGGACGCCATCCGCTGCCGGCTTCCCTGTTGGCTCGCCTGAGCCTGGTGCACCTGAGCATGACGCGCGCAGAACGGCCGGCAGAAGCCTGGGCCGACCTGGCTGTGGCCCAGAAGCTCAGTCCCTTAGACGTTTCGCGCTGCCAACGGGGTCGCGCCGAGATCCTGGAGGCTGCCGGACAGCTGGCCGAAGCGCGCCAGTGCCGTTGGCGGGCCGCGCTGGCCGAGCCGGATGCGGGGGCCCGGATCCAGGCCATGCTGTTCTTACTTCGGACGCCCGGGGATTGGACGCCAGAAATGCGCGCGCAAGCCCGAGCCATGCTGCCTTCTCTGGCCCGACTGAATCGGCCGGCCGCCTTTCGGGCCAGCGAACTGCTGGGAGGGAATCCGCAGGCTGAGCTCGAGGCCGCCTGTCGTTCCAACGATCCAGGTCTGCGTCTGCTGGGCCTCATGGAGCGCGCGCGCCGCAAGCTGCGTTCCAATCAGCTGGAAGCTTACACGAGCGATGTGCGCGAAGCCCTCAAAATAAGTCGGGAGCATCCCCATTCCCCAGGAAACGAGGTCTTCCGCTCCACTCGTCCGGTCACACTGGGCGCGCTGCTGGGCTTTGGTTATCAGTCACTCCACCAATACGCTGAGGCCGAGCGGTGTTATCGGGAGAGCCTGTCCGGACTGAGCGAAGAAGAAGCCGGCAGCGCGGCTTTCAGCCTGCAGAGCCTGCTGGCCATGACCCTGCGCACCGGACAGGTGGACAAGGCCCGTCAAGCCATGGAAGAAATGATGAAACTGGCTGACCAGAGCGAATCCGCCCTGCAGGCTTCCTTGATTTACTCCGAGATCTTCAACCAGCTTCTGATCGCGGCGCTGCGCCCATCCCAGATGTATGATGTAGGCGCGAATTTTCTGCCGATGCGGATGGATCCTGATGTTCCGGCCGGTTGGCTGTTTGAAGAAATTCGCAGCCGCCCGGAACTCCAGGCTCGCATTCTGGCCGCCCTCGATCGCTGGAAGCAAAGTGCGGGCAGTACCCGTATGCGAGCCCTGGAAGGATTGTATCGCGGACTGGTGTTGGCCAGCCTGGATCGACCGATAGAGGCCATCGACCTCTACACTCAGGCCGTGACAGTGGCCGAAGGCATTCCGGATCTGCAGGCCAACATCGCTCTGTTGTTGAGTCACGAGCTGCTGGCCGAGGGCCGCCGCCAGGATGCACTCGAGGCGATGAGCCTGGCCTACCGCGTCTATCCGAAAGAGCTCAGTTCCGGGCAAGTTTCCGCCTACAGACTGGGCCTGGCGGCCCAACTGCTGGAAGCGGGAAAGCGCCAGGAAGCCCTGCCTTTGCTGGAGGAGGGACTGGCTCAGACACAAGACTTGAACCGGCCGCTGTTTCTTATGCTGCGTGGTCGCGCGCTGGGTCGTCTAGAAGACCTGAAGGAAGCCCTGCGCCTGTGTCGGGCTCCGGAGCAGACCCAGGAGATTCTCTTTGCCCTGCAGGAACTGCAACCGGAGGTCGACTGGCTGGCTCAAGTCAAGGCCCGCGATCCGCGCCTTTCACTCCGTCTGGTTCGCTATTTTCAAAAGTCCGGACAGTTGGAGAAGGTGGCCCAGGTCGGAATGGAGGCGGTCGCCGACTTTCGCCAGCGGCTCGATCAGCTGCCTGCCTCGGCCCGCCCCAAAGCCCTGCAGTCTCCCAGCGCCCGAGCCGTGCTAGAAGCGACGCTTTCGGCCTGTCTGGAGCTGGGGCGCACTGCGCAGGCGGCCGAGGCACTGGCCCAATGGCGCCGCCTGCAATCCCAGCCCGCACTGGTCAATCCGGAACTGGATGGGCTACGTGCCGAGCTGGTCGGACTGCAGGCGGCCGGCCCGGGTCTGGCCCAGCGGCTGGCAGATACTCGCGCCCAGTTTCTGGTGAAACTGACGGAACTGCGCCAGCGCAACCCGGAAATCGAGTCGGCCCTGAGCGCCCAGGGCGGAGAACTTCTGGCCCTGCAACCACACCTGGGGGACTCGACCCTGCTGGTGCAATACTACCAGGGCAACGATGGGCTTTACCTTCAGTCGGTCACCCGCCAGGGCCAGTCGCTAACCAGTGTGCGGGTCGAAAAGGCACGACTGCTGGAGTTGCTGGGGCGGTGGCGCAAGGCCTTGCAGAGTGCCCGGCCGCTGAGCCCCGAAGACCTTCAGGCCAGCCGGCAGCTCTATTCGCTGCTGGTGGCGCCGTTGGGCGAACAGCGCGCCGGCCATCCGTCCTTATGGATCATGCCGACCGGCGAGCTGTGGGGTTTGCCCTTCGAGACCTTGCAGGACGAATCCGGCCGCTATTTAGTCGAGTCAGCCAGTTGCGCCTACCTGGGTCCCAGCGAGGCCCTGCAGCTCGTATCGGATCCTATCAAGAACGAGGGAGGCTGGGTAGGGGCAGGAAATGCTCGATTGCCTGGGACGCTCAGGGAACTCTCGTCCATTCGGGCCCTTTTCCAGGATGGTCAGGTAGTCAGCGACTGGCCCGCTTTGCAGGCGGCTTCCGGGCAGGCAGGCGCTTTGCATCTGGCCACTCACAGTGTAGCTCACCCCGACCGCCCCCTGGAAAGCTTTCTGGAACTCGCGGACGGACCGGTGGCTCTGGACAAAATCTACGGCCTGTCCCTGGCTCCCGGCAGCCTGGTGGTGCTCAGCTCTTGCAACGGCGCCGTTGCCCAGCAACACCGGGAACGCGACTTGATTTCGCTGTCCAGTGGGTTCCGCGCCGCCGGGGCCGCGGCGGTGGTGGCCGCTTTGTGGCCGGTGGATGACGAGGGTACGGCCCTGTTTTTTGCTCCCATGTATGAGGCTTTACTGGCCGGAAGTTCACGCCAGCAGGCCCTGCGCCAGGCCAAGCTGGCCATGCTGGCCCGACCCGATTTCTCCCATCCGTTTTTCTGGGGAGCCTTCACCTTGCTGGGAGACCCCCGTTAAGTTATGCTCGTAAGATGCTGCGCATCTCCTTATATTTGCTGCTGTTGACCAGCCTCTGTTGGGCCAAGCCCAACTACATCGACCTCGACTATGTGGACGAGGACCTGGTCAAGGTACTCCGCCAGGTCTCTAAATCTCTCGGTTATAACCTGTACTTAGGCAACGAGGTAAAAGGCAAGGTGACCATTCAGGCCCGGCGCGTGCCCGCCGATGGAGTGGTGGCGCTGGTGCTGAAAATGCAGGAGACGCCCTATTCCTGGTATCAGGTGGGCAATACGCTGGTGGTGGGCGCTCCCAACAAGATGGAGCGTTTTAAGGACTAAGGCCCTGGTCCGAATCGTAGGAGGGGTGCCCTTTGACGCCGTTGCAAGAGAAAGAATACTTCTTGCCGCTCGCCTTGTAGGTGGCCGAGTAGCTGTCTTTCTGGCAGGCCGGGCAGGTGGGAATGCGCTTGAGATAGCTGGGGGTTAGCTGCGCGAGTTTGGCCGGGTAAACACCCTTGTGGTCGG
>JALHOV010000286.1 GCA_022842865.1 Vulcanimicrobiota bacterium
TCATTTAGGTAACCCAAGTCGGGAAGTTTATCTCCTACCGGCGCGCTTGTCAAACCTGACCTTTCCGCTTAGCAAATGGTGAAAACAGGTGTTTCTTTCTCATGAAGTAGCCCTCCACGGTATGAAAGCTGAGGTAACTGACCAGGCAGGCCAGGACCAGCGTGCATCCATTGATGATCAGGAGGGTCGAAAGCCGTCCGAAATCGAACCCCAGGCGCCCAAAGAGCTGGACCACCCACCACTGCACGATGCGATGATACATGTAGAGACCGTAGGTGTACTTGGAAAAATTCACCATGGGCTTGATGCGGTCGATATTCAAACGATGACCCTGATACACGATTTGAGAAATCATCAGCCAGCAGCAAAAAAAGGCGGTGAAGGGTCCGTAGACTGGCAACCAGGCGGGTAGGTCTAGCGACAGATAGCCAAAACCAAACATGAGTAAGAAGAAGGCCAACGTCCATCCCATTACCCGGCCGTAACCCAGGGAGCGCAAGGGCCGCTCGAAAGCCTCGGGATGGACATAGTAGGCCCAGCCCAGCAGAGTGCCGCTGGAGATAAAGAGAAAGCAGGGCACGGTGTGATTGCTCCAGGTGACCACGTCATTCCAGAAGTAAAACTGCGAGGCCCAGGCCACCAACCAGAAGAGCACCCCTCCCCAGCGCAGGCCGGCTACTCCGAACAAGACAAAAACCAGCGGCCAGATCAGGTAGAACTGCTCTTCAATGCCCACCGACCAGAGCAGTGATAGCTGCGAGTTGGTGACCAGTCCGGGAGTGTGGGTCAGCCGCAACAACTCGAAGTTGGGCAGAAAAAGCAGGTAGGGCCAGAGTCGCTCGTGGAGGGGGCCGGGAAAAATCAAAAACATGTAGCCCAGCACGATGAAATAAGCCGGCCAGATCCTCAGAATTCGGCGAACATAGAAGTTACGCAAAGAGAAACCGCCGGTGCTCTCCAGCTCACGTAACATGAGATAGGTGATGAGGAACCCGCTCATGGCCATGAAGAGGCGCACCCCAAAAATGCCGTTGCCAAAAAGAAAAGCCAGCGCAGCCATGGGCAAGCCCTGCAACTCAGACAATCCGGCCAATCGCTGCTCCGTGATCTCCCAGAGCAGGTGAGTGGAGATGGGGAAAAAGCAGGCGAAGGTGCGAATAGCATCGAGACTGGGAAAGTGGGCTCGGGAGCGACTCACGACCGCGCCGGACTCCAACTCCAGCTCTGATTCAGCACCTTCGCGGAGGCCGGTTGACCCAGGTCGACGGCCCATTCTTCCAAGACGAGGCGCCCATGCGTTCCCAGATTGGCCGCCACCTTCTGAAAGTAGAGCGGCAGGGCCTGAGGGGCGGTGGTGGCCAGCGTGCGTACCAGCACCACCGTCAACGAATAGCGAACCCCCTCCGAAGGGGCGTCGCTCCAGAGCAATCTCCCGTGCTCGTCGCGCAGACGAAAGAACACGCTAAAGTTGGGTGGCGTCGGAGAAAAGGTGTTGTAACGGTGGTTCAGCCCGAAATTGTCGACCAGCTTTTGAAAGGCCCTGACCGGACCCAGTGTCAGAAGACTTTGACGGGTCGCGTAGGCGACCGACTCCATGCTGGCCAACCCGGGCACTGGCGAAGCTAAGGACGGGTCGTCTGGATACACGCGGTGCACCGGAAAGATGGCCCAGACGATCATGGCGGTATGCAGTCCCACCCAACTTTTTTTCCAAGGCGACGGCGGCGGACTGGCCGGTCCCGAATCGGGTAATCCAGGCAGATAGGTCAAGTACAGGCAGAGCATGGCTGGCGGGTAAAGTCCCACATCGAAAAAGAGCCAGAGTCCCAGATGCATGACCAGGCCGATAACTATGGCCAGACGACGACTCGGCCACCACAGCAACCAGAGCGGGAAGGTCAGCTCCCAGACCAGCACGATCCAGGTGGCCAGACTCATCGCCGCTACCACCAGGCCTACCGGAGCCTGAAACCAATCGGCCAATCGGCTGAAATTCAAATTCTGGGTGACGCGAAGCAGCGCACTGCCGTCCCACCAGTTGATCCCCATGAGCTTGTAAAAGCCGCTCTCCAGATAGATCACGATCTGCAAAAACTGAAGGACGCGGATGGGACCGCTCCAGAGACTTTGCTTACGCCACCAACCGAAACGGGAATCCATCGACCACTTCCGGCCGCAGGGTGTCCAAAGCAGACACAGGAGAGCGCACTGAACTACCTGGAGGCCCCCTTCGCTGCTGGCCCAGGCCACATGGTTGCGCAGATTGAGCAAAACCAGCCAGAGCCCGAGCAACGAAATCGGCGTGAGCAGGCCAATCGTGCTGGTGATCCCCAGCACGATGCCGATAGAAAGGAAGAGACGCACGCTCTCCGGGGTGCGGCCCGCCAGCCAATCCGTGCGCAGATGGGTCTGGTAGATTCCAGACCCTCCCAACCACTGGCTCTCCTGCAGCGCCATCCATAAGGCGGCCACCCCCAGCGCGCCAAAAGCGATGCGCATCAGGGCCAGCGTGGTAGGACAGAGTGGAGCGGCGAGCCATTTTAACAGCCTATCCCTCATCGCGCCCATCGACCCTGTGCTTCTGGGTAGTACGGACCCAGGCCTTCGACCAGTATCACGATCACGAATTGGGCGAATTTGACCAGTCCGAAAGGAAAAGGAACGCCCTCGACTAACACCGAGCCTTTGAGACAGTTCTACAGGGTTCCGGGGTGACCAGTGGGGTCTGCGGAATCGAGGAGGGCCTTTCAGTGGGTGGTATATGGGGCAATAAGTCCAAAAAGGTGCAGTTCAAACTTCAGCCTCGTCAAGAGGTCGAAGTCGAGATGCAGGTCGGTAACAATGGTGCTTACGAGGCCTACTTCGTGCAGGTGCAGGAAGTGCATAAGAAGCGCGTGGTCCTTCAGATTCCGGGCAGCGAGCGCAAGCCGATGCGCGTCGGCGATGGTCAGGAAGTGACCGTATCCACCCTGATTGACGACAACCTGGTCTCCTACAAAGGATTCGTGATGGGAGCGCGCGATCGCGACTTCGACGTGATGTATCCGCCCAAAGAAAAGGACGTCGAGGAACTGAGCTTCCCTCCTCGCGACGACGACTTCAAGATTGAAGTCAACATCGCCGTCGAGTTTCGGGCCATGTCGACCGCCCACACCCAGGTGGCCAAAACGCACAGCGTGACCAATAATGGACTTTTCCTGATCACCAACCTGCCCATCCCCAAAGCAACGCAACTGCTGATGGAAGTAGAAATTCCCAACGGCTCTGAGATCAACACCAAGGGCAAGGCACTTTCCAGTGTCGAGGACAGCTCCAGCGGCCGTCGCCAATACATCACGGAAGTCGAGTTTGACGCCGACATCTCCGACAAAGACCGTGGCTCTCTCATCCGTTACGCCATGTTCTTCAAAGCCCGCCAGAACCGCGCCGAAAAGCGCCTCGCCGAAGGCGGATAATCCCTCCCCAAACAAGAAAAAGGCCCGAGCAATCGGGCCTTTTTTATTGCGTGGGTCTTACTCGCGCCGAGGCAAAGCGTCAAGCCAGCTTGGAGCGGGCGAGTTTCTTGTTCCCGGCTTCCTCGGGCGGGGGGGGTGGGGCGACTTCCAGGATGAGGGCGCAGAGGGGGCCGATGTGGACGGTGAGGCGGCCATCCACGGGAGTCAGAGTCTGCTCGACCATCTCGACGCCGCTGCCGCCGAAGCGCTGAGCATCGCCGTTAACCACCACCTTGCAGGTCTCTGCAAAAGGCACCGGGATGGCGTATTCCTTGACCTCAGCCGTCAGGTTGAGGACGAAGACCAGACGGGCGTCGTTTTCCTCACCCTGGCGCATCCAGCTCAGCAGACAACGCTCAGCGCTATCGCAGTCCAGCCAGCGAAAACCCTCGGGACGAGAATCGCAGCGATAGAGAGCAGGGTAGCGGCGATACAACTGCTGCAGAACGGTGGTGTATTCCAGCAAGCCACGATGACCCTGGTTGCCCATGGCCTCCCAATCGAGCGGCCGCTCTTCGCTCCACTCGCGCCACTGGCCAAACTCGCTGCCCATAAACAACAGTTTTTTGCCCGGATGGCCCAACTGGTGAGCGTAAAGGGTGCGCAGATTGGCACGCTTCTGCCATTCGTCACCGGGCATCTTGTCCAGCATGGACTTCTTCAGATGCACCACTTCATCGTGTGAAAATGGCAGCAGATAGTTTTCCGAGTACTGATACATCATGCCAAAAGTCAGCTGATGATGGTGCCAGCGGCGGTGGATGGGCTCGCGAGCAAAGTAATCGAGCACGTCGTGCATCCAGCCCATATTCCACTTGAAGGTGAAGCCCAGACCCCCCTCCTCTACCGGATGGGTAACCCGCGGAAAGGAGGTCGACTCCTCGGCAAAGGTGATCACGTCCGGATATTCCTGATGCAGTACGCGATGCAGTTCTTGCAGGAAAGAGATCGCCTCCAGGTTTTCGCGACCACCGTGAATGTTGGGAATCCACTCGCCGTCTTTGCGCCCGTAGTCCAGGTAAAGCATAGAGGCCACCGCGTCCACTCGCAGGCCATCGATATGGAAGTGCTCTAACCAGAAGAGGGCACTGGAAATCAGGAAGTTGCGCACCTCGTTGCGGCCGTAGTTGAAGATCAAGGTGCCCCACTCGGGATGGGCTCCCTGGCGAGGATCGGAATGCTCGTAGAGGTGAGTGCCATCGAAATAGCCCAGACCGTGCCCGTCGGTGGGAAAGTGGGCGGGCACCCAGTCCAGGATGACCCCGACGCCAGCCTGGTGCAGCTGGTCGACCAGGTAGCGGAAGTCATCCGGAGTTCCGTAGCGAGAAGTGGGCGCGAAGTAGCCGGTGGCCTGGTAGCCCCAAGAGCCATCGAAGGGGAACTCGGTGATCGGCAGCAACTCGACATGCGTATAACCGATGCGACTCAGGTGATCGATCAGCCGCGGAGCCAGCTCGCGATAGGTCATCCAGCTGTTGTCCAGGTTGCGCAGCCAGGAGCCCAGGTGAACCTCGTAAATGGACATGGGTGATTCCAGGGGCCGAGCTTCCTTGCGCAGAGCCAGCCAGTGGTCGTCCCCCCACTGATAGCGGTCCAAATCGTATACAACCGAGGCATTGGACGGGCGAAGCTCGCCCTGAAAAGCATAAGGGTCGGATTTTTCCAACAGGCCCCCGTTGCGGGCGGTAATGCAATACTTGTAGCTGGTGCCCTCTTGCAGCCCCGGCAGAAAAGCTGACCAGATTCCGGTGTCTCGGTCGAAGTGCTGCATCGGGGTGGCCGTGCGGCTCCAGCCGTTGAAACTGCCCATCAAGTGGACCGCCTCGGCGTTGGGGGCCCAAACAGCGAAATGCACGCCGCGCAGTCCGTCAATGTTGCAAAGATGGGCGCCGAGCTTGCGGTAGCTGCGGTGGAGCTTGCTGCTATTCCAAAGATAGCGGTCGGTATCCGACATGGTGGTGTGCTGAAGCGTAGTCATGGGTTGGCTTCTCCCTTGTGGTGTGTGTGCTACACTATGTAACCTCAACCTGGAGGACTAAACCTCTTTATTTCCTCCGAGGGGTTCTTGTTACACCGTTGAAAGCGATTCAAATGCGTCGGTCCATCCTGATCGCTTATGTATTTATAGCAACTTTGCTCACCCTGGGGGCACTTTGCGTGGTCTTTTACGATCGCATGCCCTGGGTAGGAACTCACTTCGTGCACAAGGATCCCGGCCTGGCCACGCGCTGGTCGGTCTTGTTGCAGATCCAGCAGGGTAGCGCCCTGGGCACCAAAGCCAGCCTGGATGAAGTGCCCGTTCCCAGCAAGGAAGCCGAACTGAAGGGGACCTACCTACAGCAGGGGGAAACGGCAGGCCAGGAATGGAGCCAGCAACTCCGCATGGAGTCGCTGGAATCGGTGCAATACAGTTGGGAGCAGAAGGACAACAAAGAACTACTCAAATGCCTGCTGGAGGCGCGAGTTGGCCCACTGGGAGGCCTGCGCAGCCTGGAAGTCAAGCCACCCGGCCGCTCCCTCTGGCTACGGGAAGACCTGCTGGCCAGCTGGATGCAGACCCTCTGGCCCCAATTTCCTAACCGTGGCCTGGAACCCAAGGCCAGCTGGAATTCCAGCGTCCCCTTCAAGATTCGCGCCCGCGAGCTGACCAACCCGGTCGACGCCCGCTGGGACTGCACCTGGACCCTCCGCGGAACATCCAACGAAGCGGCGGTTCCCCTGGCCATGATCGACGTGCAGGCCACCGCCAGCAGCCAGGGGCAAGCGCTGGACGGGACGCTGCGTGCCGAAGTGGCCTACGCCCTACCCACCCAGCAAGTGGCCGCCACTCGTGGCAGTTTTCAGCTTCGCTACGCCCTTCCCACCCAGGCCACCGAACAGTCCACCGTGGTTTTGCAAGAATGCCTGCAAATTCAGTTTCAGACCCTGCGCCTTATCCAGAACCCGCCAAAGAAGCCTTGAGCTCCTGTTTCAGCTGGGCCAGCAAGGTGCGGGCCTGCTGGTGCTCCACGGGCGTGCTGGGACGGCCGGCGTAGGCTACCGCTTCGTGCAACTCCACCAGACGCTGCAGTGATTCCAGCTTACTTCCGGCCGCCCGCTGGCGAGGCGATTGTCCGGGCAGAGCCGGACCGAGCAGCTGCCAGGCCTCCAGCAAAGCTCCAATGACCGGGTCCAAACGGGGTCGCGGACTCAGAGCACGCAACCCGGCCACGGCCAGCAGACCCAGACCCAGCCCCGACAACCAGAGAGCCAGGCGCGTGGCGGAAACCCCTAACTGATCGCCAAGATACTGCAGCACTGCCAAACCCAACCACCGATTCTGTGGAGCCGAGCCGGCATCGAGCTCGGGGGTCAGGCTGCCTCCTGGGGTGGGGTCAAACGTCATCCAACCGTAACCCGGTATGAACACTTCCACCCAGGCGTGCGCCTGGTCACCATAGACTTCGCGAAATCCGCTGAATGGATTGTAGGTTCCCGGCAAAAACCCCGTGCAATAGCGGGCGGGAATCTTCACACTGCGACACATCACGACCATGGCTGCAGCGAAATGCTCGCAGTAGCCGCGCTTGCTTTCAAACAGGAAAGTGTCAACCACATCGTGGTCCTCAGGAAAGCGCGCCACATCGAGGTCATAGGCATAGTTGGTGCTCAGATAAAGAGCCAGAGCCGAGGCGCGATCATAGTAACTTTTGCGGTCGGCCACGACCTGGCGGCTCAAATCTCCTACCCGTGAAGGCAACTCGTCGGGCATCTGAAGGTAGTTGTTCAACTTACGCAGCTCCGGGTCGCGCCGAGGCAAACGACTGAGCCTTTGGGGCGTCATATGGGCCTGACGACTGACTACCGAATAGACCATGTCTTTATCCAGCACGAAGGGCGCGCGCAAACAGCCGGCCCGATCCTGGTAGAGAATCTGACTGGGAAAAAACACCTGGTAAGCATCGGGCGAGAAAAGAACCAGATTGGACAGCGGTCGGTCGACGTAGAAGATCTGGACCACGTCGGTGGCGTTAGTGGCCGGCGGCATGAAGGTAAAGGGGGGGTTCTCCACGTTGAGGGTCTGCAAGTCTTCTTTGGATTGCGACCAGAACTGACCGTCGTACGTATCGAAGGTCAGACCACGAAAGTAGCATTCCACGTTGCTGCGCACCTGGAAAACTCGCTGATGATCCAGCCGGCCGCGAGCCTGCAGGTCGACAATCGAGGCAAAGCCTCCGTAGCCGCTGGAATTGAAGCGCGACTCCTTGCGCATCTGTTCCTTGGACAATTGGGCCGGATAATAAGGGTTTTGTACCTGGCCCTGGCTGGCCTGCGACTGCTCCAATCGGTTCTGCATGCTGACCGGCAGGGCGCGAATGCGAAAGCCTTCCAGGCGCGGCATCAGCATGACCACCAGCAGACCGAATCCCATGACCGATAGACTTAAGCTAAGAGCCCCGCGCCAGGAGGGAACGCTGCGCCCACGAGCGGGGCGCCAGCCGGTCCGTTCCCCTACCAGTGAACGCACGTTCCACCTCAAAGCGATCACCGCGCTTAAATAGTAGGCGGCCAGGTAGATGGCGAAGCTCAGGCTGATGCTGAGCACTGCCGCCACCGCCATCAAAATCAAGGCCGATAGCAGAGAGTAGCTCAAATCTTTGCGGGTGGGCAAATCGCAGCTGTGCAGAGCCTGCAACCACATGAGGAGCTGGGCCAGCGGTTCGCGCGGATCGTAAAAATTGTGCGACAGGCCAGTAAAAAAGTTGACCAGCGCCACTATCATCAAAACCGAAAGCGCGGCCTTGATCTCCCAATTGTTGCGTCGGCGCAGCCGGTGACTGACCCACATTCCAAAAGCGGTCAACCCCAGACAGGGCCAAAAGAAGAAGGGCCAATCCAGCTGCTCGGCGGAAGCGACCAACGCCACCGTGACGTTAACGCCGACCCAGAAACGAAAGGCGGCCGAATCTTCGGGCACACGCTTGAGGCTTTTGAGAAATGCGATCCAGGCTTTAAACATGGCGGCGATCCTGGGCGGCCCGTTCCCCGAATTCGAAGATGCGAACTCCCCGCCCGGGGCATGGTCCAAGCCAGAAATCGATGCGCGCCCAACCATCCGCTTCTTGGCGCGGCGGAGAACCCGGTGTCGCCAGGGGCTGCGCATAGGCCAGCATTTCGGCCTTTTCACTGGCCTTCCACGAACCATCGGCCTGCGGCGCCAGCAGTTGCACCGGCCAGCCCGATTCGCGAGCGTGCGCAAAGTAGGTATAGACCCAATCCAGCAGCTCCTCGAAGGCCTCCAGTTCGTGCACGGCCTCGGGATGGCAGCCCCAGCAAAGCACCAACTGAAGGGCGCCGCCTTGGGAAAATTCACGCACCACCAGTTCCCCACGCCGGGCGCTGCTGGCCCAGTGTATTGCGCGCACGTCGTCGCCCACCTGATACTCACGCAGGCGCCGCAAATCGCCCTGCCCCGACGGCTGGCCGCGTCGTTCACCAAATTCACCCCGAGAAAAAGCTTGAACTGCTGCCTGAGTCATTTGCAGTCTACGCGGCAGCACGTGCAGCGGTTGACTCAAGGCCGGGGTCAGAGCGCGCCGCGCGGCAAACCAGGCCAGCGGCCCATAACAGGTTATCTCCCCGTCGATCCAGTCGTAGACCCCGCGACGCTCGGCCACCAGCCAGACGCGTTGTTCGCGCAAATTCTGATCGAGCAGAGCCGTCTCCCGGCCCTGCTGGTCCAGCATCAATCCTTCCAGAGGGCGCCAGTAAGCCGTGTATCCACGGGCCGCCGAAGTCCAGCTCAAAGTCGCCGCAAAACCCTGTCCGCGGGGGGCACTGGCCGGAACCCAAAGGCGGAAGCCGGCCGGACGCAAGGCGCGGCGCGATGTCCACCAGCCCGTGATGAGGGCCCCGAAAATCGACCCCGACAGCAGGAAGACCCAGCCCGTTTGCGTGTTGCTGGCCACCAGAAAGAGAACCAGCCCGATGATCACCAGGCTCAGCTCATCGATGTAGCTTAGCAACCGGAGCAGCAGCTTACTTACCTTGCAAACCTTTCACCAGACGGGCGATGGTGGCCTGGGCGCGCGTCAGCTCCTTGTCGATGGGCATTTTCTGGTAAAGGTTGCGCTCCAAAGCCTCATTGATAATGACGCGGGTCGCTTCCCAGCCTACCACTTGAGGCTGCACCTGGGCGCGGGCCAGTTCTCCGGTGATCACCATGCGGTCGGGACGAGCCTTGAGATACTCCAGATAGACAGGATCCTGATAAACACTGGCCCGAACCGGCAGGTAGCCAGTAGCAATCGCCCACTCGCGGGTCTGCTCGGGCGAAGTCAGAAAACGCAGCAACCGGACTCCGGCCCGACGCTCCGGTTCACCAGATTTGTTGAAGAGAGAGAGTTGAGTGCCGGTCAACTGAATGCGGTCGCCAGCGCCGCGCGGCAACGGGTAGACGGCCAGGCGTTCTCCCAGTTTGTTCTCCAAAGTAGCCAGCTTGGCGCTTGTGTCAATCAGAAAGGGCAGCTTGCCGTCGACGAACAGACGGTAGGCCTCGGGCCCAAAGAGACAGCTACTGTCCTGACCGGCCAGAGCCTGCAAGTAGCCGCCACTGGACATGCCCAATGGGCCGGCAAAACTTGGTCGTTTCTGCGCATCAAAAAAGCGG
>JALHOV010000287.1 GCA_022842865.1 Vulcanimicrobiota bacterium
TGCGAATCTAGAAAAGGTGCAAGCGGCGGTGGAGCGGCTGAAGAAACAGGCGGCGGTGGAAACGGCCGCCGCCGACGTGGCCATTGGAGAAGCCGGCGACAGTTTCCGCAGGCCCGAGCAGTAAGATGGGAGAAGGCGGGTTGCATGCAAATGGACACAGGTGAAGCCAATCTAGCCCTTTTTATCGACTATGAAAATCTGGCCATCGGCGCCCGCCAGGCCAGTTACGAGCGCTTAGACATCGAATTACTGCTCAAGCGCTTGTTGGAGAAAGGACGTATCCTCTATAAGCGTGCTTATTGCGACTGGATCAGCTTTGCGCGTGAGAAGCGGATACTTCACGAGCTGGCCATCGAATTATTAGACATTCCTCAGCGCAACCAGACCGGCAAAAATTCGGCCGACATTCGCATGGTCGTGGATGCTCTCGACCTATGCTATACAAGACCCCATTTGGACACCTTCGTCATTGCCTCGGGCGACAGCGATTTCTCGCCGCTGGTCTCGAAGCTGCGCGAATATGACAAGCGAGTGGTCGGAGTGGGAGTCAAGAACTCCACCTCGGGCCTGCTGATCGACAACTGCGACGAGTTCATTTTCTACGAGGATTTGATGCGTGGGCGCCCCGTGGAAGAGCGCCTGACCGACAGTCTGCCCAAGAAAAAGCGCGAAGTCTTCCGCCTGTTGCAGGACGCGGTGGTGGCCTTGCAGCGGAGCAACACCGAGATTCTTTGGGGTTCCATGGTGAAGCAGATGATGCAACGACTGAAGCCCACCTTTGATATGCAGTATTACGGTTACCGCAATTTTTCCGACCTTCTGCGGGCCGCCGATAAGTCCGGCGTGATCGTGATCGAACGAGACGAGCGCAGCGGCTCCTATATCGTGCTGGATGTGGGCGAGAGCTAGCGCCGTTCCGCTCTGAGGGGGTGCGATGGATTTAGAAGAGCTGCTGCAACGCGAGATCCAGGTGGGAACTTACGAATCCACCGGATCATTCACGCTTTCTTTGGTGGAAGCGCGGCGCAAGCTGCAGAACTTTCAGCTCTCTTCTTTGGAGCAGGCGGTGCTTAAATTGGTCCAGGGGGTGGTGCGCCTGGAGCCTCTGGCCATCTGGATGGAGAGCAATCAGCGCGGCTTCGTTATTTCCTGGGCCGATCCCACCGCTCGGGTCGACCCGGCTCAGTTCGTGGGGGAATTCGAGAAGGTTTTGCTGGGAGGAGACTGCGTCGAAAAGGATTTTGCCATCGGGCTGATGGGTTTTCTGGACAAAGAGCCAGCCCAGGTCTGGTGGGCTGAATGGAGCGGGGACACACCGGTGTCCACCGTCAATCTCTTTGGCGGCCTGGCCCAAGCGGAGTTGCGAGCGCCGCCGGGCACGCACGCCAAAACTTTCGCCCTGGTAATACAGACCGGCAAACAGAAGCTCCCGCTCGATCGTCAGGTGATCGCCACGCGCACACTATTTTGCCCCATCTTGTTGCTCTGGAATGGGCGCCTGATGTGCGAGTTATCCTGGAACCCCCCGGGGCACACCAGCAGCCACGGGCCTTACTGGGCGGACTTTTATTTCCGCCAGCCGGGCCCGCTGGCGCGCGGTATCGCCCTCAAACCGATCGGACCGAGCCTGCGTCTGATGACCAGCGCCGGAGGATTGGAAGGCAGCGGCTTTTCCCTCAGCACCGACGACTACAGCGTGCACCGGCGCTATGTGCTGGGCGATCAGGGGCGAGGGCTCACACTGAAAGGCCGCAGACCGCAATTGTCGGGCCTATCCGCGCTGATTTCGCCGGGCAACGCGGTGGGCTTCCCAGTGGAACTGCACACCTCGTTAGGGGAAAGCATCTGGATTGTGGATGGAGCTCAGAAGGGCCGGGCGCTCTTGCTGTGCATCAAGCACGGGGTCATGCTGGACCCGTGCACGCTGCCCAAGCAATTGGGTGGCACGGTGGCGGTGATGGCCACCCCCGATCTGGAAGTGGACCTGAGTCAGTTTGCCCCCATCCTCAACTCACCAAGCTGGCAGGAACTGGGGCAGCGCGTCAAGCGCCAGGCCGCCCAAGTGGTGGGACACCTCGGCCAGGAACCCACTTCGGCGCTCAAGGAACTGGGCGGGAACTGGCCCTGGAGTTGGGCCGGGGTGGGACTGGTAGCGGGGTTGGTGGGAGCCGGCCTCTTGCCCATTCCCTCGCTCGCGGGCTTTCTGCTCGGCGGAGCGGGCGGCCTTTGGGCAGCCAAGCACAACGCGGACAATAAGTTTCAGTCGCGCTTGCGGGCGCTCAAACAGGCGGTCGGCTCCGAGCCGGATTGATGGAGGAGTTCGTTCTCCAGGAAATGGGGCGGCCGCCTGAAACCTGATCTTGCATGTGGTCATTGCAACAGGTGGAGGGGTTGGCGCCCGACGCGGCCGCTTTGAAGACCGGCCGTTCCGTGGCCGAGCCGCGCAAGTGGTCGTCTTTGGGGCGCACCGATCGGGCTTTGTGGGGACTTTGCCAGGGCAGCGGTCGAGTTCCTTATCAGGCCCAGGTCGACCTGAATGAGCCGGCTTTTCGCTGCACCTGTCCCAGCCGCAAGTTTCCGTGTAAGCACGGTCTGGGCTTGATGCTCATGTGGGCCTCCCGGCCGCAAGCGCTGGCCGAGGTGGAGCCGCCGAGTTGGGTCAGCGATTGGCTGGCCGGGCGCGAACAACGGGCGGCCAAGAAAGCGGCGCCGGCCGGACCTCCCGATGAGGCTGCCGCGCAAAAGCGCTTACAAGCCCGCGAAGCGCGCGTGGAGGAGGGGATTGCTTTCGCGCGCGGCTGGCTCGAGGATCTTTTGCGAACGGGGCTGGCCTCCGCCTCCACCTGGCCAGACACGCACTGGGACACGGCGGCGGCCCGTCTGGTGGACTTGCAGGCGCCCGGACTGGCGCGGCAGTTCCGGCGCATTCCGGAGCTCTTGAGTCAGCCCGAGGCAGCGGCCCTTCATCTGGGGCGCTTGCACTTGCTGCTAGAAGGTTGCAAGCGTCCGGGAGACTTAGAGGGGGAAATCCGCAGTCGCCTGGGCTGGAACCAGAGTCAGGAAGAAGTGCTGGCTCAGCCCGGGCTATCCGACCTGTGGACGGTAACCGGTCTACGACAATCGGAGCAAGATCATCTGGTTATGCTGCGCACCTGGCTGCAAGGGCGGGAGAGCGGCCGACACGCTTTGATTCTCGACTTTGCGCCCAACGGGCGACCGCTGCCCCGGCTGTTTGCTCCAGGCATGCGAGTTCGCGCCAGCGCCTGTTTTTACGCCGGAGGACAGCGGGCTTTGCTACGCGATCCGGTGATCGAAGGGTCGGGCCCGCCGAGGCCGGGCTGCTTGCAGGACGACTTCGCGCGAGCCCTGAGCGAGAATCCCTGGCTTGAGGAATTCCCGGCGGTGGTGGGCGGCGCTCTTCCCGGTCCCGAAGGATTGCTGGTGGACGGTCGGCTGGTTCCCTATCGCCAACCCTTTCCCCGGGTCTGGCAGCTGCTGGCTTTGAGTGGAGGCGGCCCGGTGACGGTGGCTGGCGAATGGGACGGAAAACGGTTGCGGCCTCTGACCGTGTGGAGCGACTGGGGTTGCGAGGTGCTGTGTGGATGAGCTGATGCCCGTTTTAATGGCCGGCAGCCAGAGGCACCCATTTGCCGGAGAGCTGCCCCAGCAATTAGCCCTGCGTTCGTTATCGGCTCTGGCGGGACATGTCCTGGAGGAGGGGGTGGCGACGCCGCCGGATGAAGAGACGGATGAGCGCCCGCTGGCTCCGCGCGGGGCTTTGAGCGAGATTCTGGCCGGTCAACGACTGGACTGCCTGAAAGAATGGTTGGAGCTGTGCCGGGGGCGTCGAATTCATCCCGCGCTGCTGCCTCAAGCATTGGAGCTGGGGGCGGGGGCGCCTTTGCTGGAGGCGGCCGGTCCGCGCGGGCTGTGGCTGGCCCGGCAGAATCCGGATTGGAGCCATCATTTGAGGTTGGTGGGTGGCCTTGAGATGTGGGAGACGGGCAGCCCGCGTGTGCGAGCCGAGTGGTTGGCTGGACAGGAGCCTCCTCGGGCGGCCGAACTGCTGCGTGAGGTGTGGAAACAGGAGAACGCGGAGACCCGGGCGTTGCTGCTCCGGGCCCTGGCCGACAGGGCGGACCTGGAGGTCTTGGAAATGGGCTTGGCGGACCGCAGCAAAGGGGTGCGCACCGCGGCGGCCCAGGGATTGTGGCGCTTTCCGGAGTTTCCGCTGGTGCGCCACTGGGGGGATGTGCTGGCCACAGCAGAACCGCCGCCGGCCGACCCGGGCTTTGACCTGAGCATCGCGGGACTTGGTGAGAAAGCCGGTTGGTTGGCGCAACTGGCCTGGCTGGCTCCGCTGGGGGCTTTTGTGGAACCGCGGGAGGTCTGGCGAGAGGCCCTGGTGCAAGGATTTGCGAGGGCAGCCGTGGCCCAAAGGCGCCAGGATTGGGCGGCCGGGCTGCTGCGGGCGGGAGTGCTGGACCAGCGGTTATTCCTGTTGCTGGACTGGCGTGAGCGGGACGCCTACTTATTGTCCGGCGATGCCCGCTGGGACTGGTATGGACTGCACCGCCCTTTCAGTGCCGCACTTGCCTCCAAGATATGGCGCGAGCTGCAGACTGTGACGCAGGGACGTCATGACTGGAGCGTGGCCCAGGCGCTGCCCGCCCTGGGCCATGGTTTTGCCGTGAACCAGTCGCTGGAGCAGGGTTGGCCGGAAGGAAGCCCGCACTGGAGAGCTTGGAGTTCCGCCGTGGAGAAAATGCTGGCGCTGCATTCCTTCCGCGCGGCGATGCACAAGGAGATGGTATGAGCGTTTTACGCGAGACGGCGGAGCAACAGTTTGCTTCGGAATTGAAGGCCCTGGAGGCGCTAGACGACAAACCGCGTCCGGCCGGCTGGCGCCTGTCCCCTTGGGCGGTAAGGACCTATCTGCTGGGCGGCACGGCCGGCGAGACGGTCATCACTCCTAAATACATCGGCAGCGCCCGGGCCATCGAGATCGCCGTGGCCACGCTGGCCACCGACCGGGCCTTGCTGCTGCTGGGAGTGCCGGGCACCGCCAAGACCTGGGTTTCCGAGCACCTGGCAGCGGCCATCAGCGGAGATTCGACCCTGCTGGTGCAGGGCACGGCCGGAACCAGTGAGGAGTCGATTCGCTACGGCTGGAACTACGCGCGCCTCCTGGCCGAAGGGCCCAGTTTCGCAGCCCTGGTGGCCAGTCCCATCCTGGTGGCCATGCGCGAGGGCAAGATGGCCCGACTCGAAGAACTGACGCGTGTGCCGGCCGACGTGCAAGACTCGTTGATCACGATCCTGTCGGAAAAGACTTTGCCGGTGCCGGAGCTGAATTCTCAGGTGCAGGCGGTGCGAGGCTTTAATGTGATCGCCACGGCCAACGACCGCGACCGTGGCGTGAACGAGTTGTCTAGCGCACTGAAGCGACGTTTCAATACAGTGGTCTTGCCCGTCCCGTCGACATTGGAAGAGGAAGTGGAGATCGTCTCGCAGCGCGTGGAAAGTCTGGGCAGAGCCCTGGAGCTGCCCGGACAGTTGCCGGCGCTGGCAGAAATCCAGCGAGTGGTCACGGTTTTCCGGGAGCTGCGGGCGGGCCTGACGGCCGACGGCAAGACCAAGTTAAAAAGTCCCACCGGCTCGTTGAGCACGGCCGAGGCCATTTCGGTGATGAACCAGGGCCGGGCCCTGGCGGCGCATTTTGGGGATGGGGAAGTGACCATGGCCGACGTGGCCGCGGGTCTGGTGGGGGCGGTGGTCAAGGACCCCATTCAGGATCAGGTGGCCTGGCGCGAGTATTTGGAGACGGTGGTGAAGGAGCGGGAAGGCTGGAAAGATCTTTATCGCGCCTGCCGAGAACTGGACTGATGCAAGGCCAGTGCTTCTGTGGTGCCGTGCGCTACCGACTGACGCCGCCCACCGATTTTGCCGGACACTGCCACTGCCAATCCTGTCGCAGCGCCACCGGTGCCCCGATGGTCAGCTGGACCTCTGTTCCCAATGATCAGTTCGAACTGCTGGAAGGGCACGAGAAACTGCGCATCTACCCCAGTTCGGCACAGGTGATCTGGGAGTTTTGCAGCCGCTGCGGCACCACTTTGTTTTACCATTCCACCGAAAGTTTGGAGCGCACCTACGTGACGGTGGCTTCTCTGCGCGACCCCTTGGATCGAGACTTGGAAAGTCACATGAGCGTGGAAGAGCAACCGCCCTGGTTTGAGTGGGACCTGCCGCGCTTTTTTGGAAAGTCGGAACTTCCCGTCGACGCTTTGCACAAGGCCGCGGAGGCTGGCGACCTGGCGCGCATCCGCCAACTGGTGGCCGCGGGTTTTCCGCTGGATGCCATGGTGGATGGTGCCACGCCGTTGATGTTGGCGGCACGAGGAGCGCATTTGTCGGTGTGCCGCTTCTTTTTGAAGCGGGGGGCCCGGGCCGAGCTGGCGATAGCTCCGGCCAGCCGCAGTCGCAAGCGCGATACGCCGATGCTGCTGCGCCTGCTGTTAGATTATGGCTGCCAGGCTCAAAAGATGTTGCCCCTGGTGGCCCAGTATTCCACCACCGAAGCGGCCCGGGTGCTGTTGCAGGCGGCCGCCGATTTGGAACTACCGGACGATGACGGAGAATTTCCACTTTATAAAGCGGTTAAGAATTCCAATGCCATGGTGACTTTGCTGCTGGCCCACGGGACCGAGGTGTCGTTATTAAATCGGGACGGCAGTCACGCTCTCCATTTCTGTGCTTGTTGGGGACATACTTACCGGCTTCAGGCGCTGCTTGAGGCGGGGGTGCCGGCCGATCTACTGGAAGAGCCAGCCATGACGGCGTTGGACTACGCCTGCGGCAACGGGCACTACGACTGCGCCAAGCTCCTGCTGCAGGCCGGCGCCGATCCGAACGCGGCTTTGTTTCGGGCGGCCGATTATGGTTCCTTATCGGTGGTCGAGTTGCTTTTGGCCTTTGGGGCCGACCCGGAGCAGCGCGATGATCAAGGCCGTGCGCCGCGCGATTATGCCCTGGACTGGCTGCCGGACCTGCGAAGCCGGTTGCGCGAGCGCATGCAGCAATACGGCAGATTTCGCCATCGTTGGCATTTGAACGCGCGCGGCGAGCGCGTCATCCAGGTGAAGTCCGGTTCTGTTCAGGACACCCGAGCCGATGGTCACGCTCAAATCGTGGCCCGCTTGAGCTGAAGGCGTTCGCGTGCAGGGAGATTTGGGGGGGTTGGGAAGCGCTGGGCCATGAACAGTATCGCCCAGAGCCTGATCGCCTATCAGAAGGAGCCCAAGCAGAAGGCTCTGGCCAGGCACCTGCAATCCAAGGCGTGGCGGGCCGAACCCAAGGGGAGTCCATTGGCGGTAGCGCTGGCGCAAGTGAGCGATTTGTTGGGGGTGCTCAAAAAGTTTTCCGATTTGGACGAGTTGCGCCACTGCGTGGACTCGGGTCGGCGGGTCTATGAAAATTCGTTGAACTGGCTCTTTTTGGGCAGTGTCCTCTACTTTGATGTGTCCGATCCTGAAACCGGCGAGACGGCGGGTTCGGTTTGTTTGGAATTGGGCCGAGCGACCGAGATGCACCCGTTGCGCTGCCAGGCTTTGGAGTGGCTGTGCCAGTCGCGACTGGGCTTTTATGTGCACGAAGGACTGCGCGGCGAACTGGTGAGTCTGCGGGATTTGTGGACGGGCACGATACATCGGGTGGCCAGTCGTTACGAGGGGCAGGCGGGCGAGCTCTGGCTGGTCAGGCTGGTGAACGGAATTTTGCTCGAGAATCCCTGTGTGATTCGCCAACCCAATCTGGCCTTGTGGCAGGATTTCGCCCATTACCATTCCGATCCAATCTTTCTGAAACACCCGGCCGTTTGGGATCAGTGGCTGGAATTTGCCGTCAAAGGCTTTAGCGAACAAAGCGAAGTGGCCACCTTTCTCAAGGTCGAGCCGGAAGTGCGCCAGTCGGTGGCTCCGGGGACTTTGAGTCTGTCTCAGCGCTGGTCTCCGGCAGTCATTCAAGAATCCCGGGAAACCCCGCGCCGACCCCGTCTGCTGGCCCTGGCCGACGAAGAAAGTGGTCAGATCGTGGCCTTCGATCAGCAGATGGAGCGCCAGGATCCGCCGCAGATTTTGGCCTGGTTGCGCAGTCAGCCGGTGCAACCGCAGGTATTGTGGCTGGACGACTCGGCCCTGTGCGCTTACCTGGCCGAACACTGGCTGGAAGGCCGCTGTGAACTGCGGGAGACTTTGCCGGCGGTCAATCAGGCTCTGAAGGGGCTGGCTTTGCGGATGGAATCCGCCGGGCCCAGCGTGACCGACACCTTGTCTGAGGCAGAAGCGCTGGCCTTCTTTGAGGAGGCACGCCGGTTCTACGAGAAAGAGCCTTGGAAGGGCATCAGCGCCGAAGAAGTGCTCATTTTTCAATGGGGCGGTCAGGAGCCCTGGGGCGTGGTGGTCATGGGCTCGGGGGGCCAGGAATTCGGGCTGGCCCTGTTTGATCACCCGGACCATGCGGTGGGTATGATTTCGGGGGAGAATGTGCTGCCGCTGGTGGGTTTCAGTTTGTCGGAGGAATGGCTGGTGTCAGCGCGTGATTTGCAGTTCTTGGAGCATCACGGGTTACGTTTCCCGGGGGACGCCTATCCCTGGTTGGTGCATCAGCCACCGGAGTCGTTGCCTTTGACTCGGGAGTTGTGCCAGCGAGTGCAGTGGCTGCTGACCTGGGTGCCCGAACTGGCCACCAGCGGAGAGCCGGTGCAGCGGCCCGATGGGGTGCTGGCTCGCATGGATATCGCAGAACCGGAAGAGCAGGCGTCCGTGAACATGCTGGTGCCGTTGTTCCTGGGAGCCTGGGGCAAGCGCACCCAGGTGGCCGAAGTTCTGGCGGTGCTGTTTTGTGAGTTCCTCACTTATCTGGTGTTCAAGCACGGTATCAGCTCTGAGCAGATGGAAGACGCACTGGAAGCGTTGGTGCCCATTGGCGACCAGTATCTACGCCTGCACGGGCGCAAGCGCAGCCTGGTGCTGGAGTTCTTTATGGAGCCGGGCAAGGACAAACTGCGCAAGCGTCTGGCTCGTTTTCTCGAGGAACGCTTTTAGACGTCTCGAGAGATGAACGATCTGCCAGGGGCGCACGGGGCTGGCGCGAACCCCCTCGTATGAAGGACCCGCTGTATTGATCTTTTGGGCGGTGGCACTGATGCTCCTGGCGGTGGCCGGCTGGTTGGGCTGGAGTCAGCATCAGGTGGCCGGCTGGGCCCGAGTGAGCGGCCAGGTGTTGAGTTCCCAGGTGCTTCCCGACGCTCATGGCAAGTATGTAGGCGAAGTAACAGTGCGCACGGCCGAGGGTGAACGGCGGGTGCGCACGAGCTGGTCGAGCCAATTGTCCAGCGATATGCAGGCTACTTTGGACCAGGCACCGGCTGGGGCCCATCTAGCTTTCCCGCAGAATCCCGACGACGCTAGAGATCTGCGCTGGCCGCCCAAACCACAGGACGCCATCCTCCCCTGGGGGGTGGGATTGGGAGCTTTACTGTTTGTCTTCATTCCGGTGGGCGTGGTGGCGCTGTCGGAGCGCAAGGATGCCATTCAGATCGCTGGAGGCATTTTTATGTTGCTGGGACTGGGAATGATGGGTGGAGGACTGGTTCTCGCCTATCAGCGGGTGGAGGTGTTGCGCCAATGGCCAGAGGTCGAAGGCACAGTGATCTCCAGTTGGGAAGTGCCGCGCGGCCGGCGCATTTGGGGCGTGGACGCGGAAATTGCTTATGTGGTCGATGGGGTGGAAGTTCGCAGCGTGTTGGGTTCCCGGGGACGCAGCCAGCTTCTACCCGCTGGCAGAAAGCATTTACTACGCTACCAACCGGGCCATCCGAAAGTGGCCACATTTGAAGCAAGCTGGAGCGCCGGGTATTTTTGGGAATGTCTGGTTCTGGGCCTGGTGGGTCTAAGCACTTGCGGGCTGGGACTGGGCGTGCGGAGGTTGTGATGATCGAGGTCAATTCCGATGGCTATCTGCTGCGGCGTGAGGATGGTTCCGAAAGCCTGCTGCTGCATCACGAGTTGCAGAAAGTAGAATTGCTGAATGAGGATGAGGTGTATTTTTTGCTGACCGGGCCGAACAGCTCGCTGTTC
>JALHOV010000288.1 GCA_022842865.1 Vulcanimicrobiota bacterium
CAGCTTACCAGCTCATCGACGAGCGCGTATAGCTTAGGAAAGCTCCGGCCGCGGTCGGTGCTTTTCCTGTTGCCGGGGCGGCCAGGCAATTCGAGCAATTCCCGGCCATCCAGGGTTAGCTCAAACAGGTTGGGAGCCACCGTGAGGTGGCTCGGTAGTGATGTCACCAACGAAGAGTGGACATGGCTCTTGAGCCCTGAGCCAAAGGACGGAATGGCCAAGATGATCTGGCAGTCTCCGCCGGGGTTCAGGCAACTGCCGCCTGACAAAGAACTGATGCCATTGGCCCTGACCTGCAGACCAATCACTTGCAGCGATGGGACGAAATCTTTGTGAGCACCTATGGTCTTGTGTAAGCCAGCTGGGCCGATTTTCCCGGGGATCTGGGTCAAGTCCAGCCAACAATTGAGGGAGTGAAAGAAAATGATCAGCTTGAAAGCAATCTTTCTTAAAGCAACAGTCCGCTGCGCCCACAGTCAGCCCAAAGCTGCAGATTCGCCACCGGCGTCTCTATCTCAATATGACCACTATATTCGTCAACATTCTGGCCAGGCACCAAGACCGATGACCCAACGCGAAATGAATGAGCAGGCACGCCTCGCTTATGAGGAAGCGGAAGACCAGATGCGATTTGCCTTCTTTCAATTGGCCGCTCGCAAAGGCGAATCCATGCCCATGGGTCCCCCCGTGGAAGGCGGCCTCTATCAAGCACAGGCGTTACGGGACAAATTCTCTGAGGAGCAAGCCAAGGCCCAGGCACAGCCGTACCGCAGAGGCGACCTTTATACCCGCGCCTTTCTGGAGGCCAAGAAAGAGAGCGTCCTGGCACGCACCAAGCAGTTGACAGAGGAGCTGGAAAAAATAGAAAAAGCCACACCCAACTCGGATCCGCTAGAGCCTGGTGTGGCCCCCCACCCGATGACCTACGTGACCAAGAACGACTACTACTTTTGAAGGTCGGTCACTTCGGGAAGTGGGGCCTGACCCATCAAGCCTATCGCCGACCGTTGGCTTAAATTCTTTAAAAAGAGTTCGAACTCATTGCTTTCGGGGTCGCGCACGTAGAAGTTGCGGTAATGTGGCAGAGAGCCAGCGGGGCGGGGTCGGCGCTTAGGGGTCATTCACGGTTTCTAAGAGTTGCTTGACGCTTAGATTTTTGGTGCGAGGGCCCACCAGGCTCCGGCCCAGAGGTAGACCAATTGCCGGGGACCGACCGGGTCGGTGCACAGAATCTTGGTAAGAATGGCGTCGCCAAGCAAGTTGGAAACGGCAGGGGTGGGTGTTGGATTGCTGCGACGATAGCTCAGGGGCTTGAGCCCCGCCCCGGCACCCAACTGGCAGGAAACCGAGCAGGCCAAACATTTGAAAGAAGGCCTGGAGCAAAATCGGTGGCAAGGGTAAACTGCTTGTTTGGGTCGGCAACTCGGCTGGCTCCCAATGCTAGCGGAATTCCGAAGGTTGAGCGGATTCATGACTTTCCACGACGCCCGGGGCAACCTCCCGAAGTGGGAACTGGGGCGGTGTAGATTAGAGGCTGGCCAGGGTCTCGTAGAAACCGAGATGCTCGCGCACTTTTTCTAGCGGAGTCGCGGGACTGTAAGCGGAGGGGAGCCTGGCAGGACCTTCGGCGGGCAGACGTCCTTCAAGGGTGCGAAGGTAGCGATGGCTGTCGTTGAGGAACTTCTCGCGGTCCTCGTGATGGGCCAATTCTCTCAGGGCAACCTCGGAAATGGTGCGATGAAAGGGTCGGGCGGGCAGGTCGGTAATGGCGTGATTCAGAGTCTCTTGGGCTACGGCCAGCACCGCGGGCAGCGGCGTTTGAGGATTCTGCATGGCCTTGAACCCATGGGTGGCCCCCAGGTCGTCGGTAGAGATGGTGTAGACACCCACCCCGTTTTGCAGGGCTTTGGTGATAGGAACGGCGTGGTTGCGGTCAATGGCAAATTGCTCGACGGCCGCATCCACCATGGCTTTGCTGGCGTGAAAGAGAGTCAAGGGACCGCCCAGGGGCAGGCCCGCCGCCACCGCCTCCAGTGCAACCTGTAAGGCTGGTTTGGCCACGGCGTTGGCCCAGCCCCGGCTGTCGGACCAGTTTTGATAGGCTAAGGGGTCGGTTTGGGCATTGGGAATCTTTTGCAGGCTCTCGAAAAGGCCGGCCATCACTTGCTTTGTCAGCCCGAGGAATTCCATCTCTTCTTTGCTCTCGGCGTTCCCGACCAGGACTTTTAACTGTTGGTCGGCCTCCACAACCGCCTGGTTGAGGTCCTTGTGCGTCTTGAGATTCTCGGCAGCGCGGCGTGCGATATCGCGGGTAAGGGGCTGAAGCAGGCGATGTTGTGTCTTGAGTTCCATCGGTGGATCATAGTCGATACCCATGAAATAAATCTAAAGGTTGAACCGTCGGCAAGAATCCGCTTAGCGAAGTGCGTTGTCAGGCAGCTCGCTGGTGGACTCTACGTAGATGACCTGGACCTTGCTGACATCGGCGGGCTGAAAACTGCCCAGCTCCCAGGTCATTTCTTGGGAGGCGTTTTCGCCTCGCTTGACAGGCTTCTCGGGCATGAGGGAGATGGAACGTGTTTGCGGATTGCAAGCACTGCCGTCTTTGCGAAGTAATTCGAGCTTCAGGCCCCAGTAGCGGGCCGGGCCCGAACGATTGTCCACGGAGACCTGGGCAACCAGCTCCTGAACTCCTTTGCGAAAGGGCGATTCCTGGACTCGAAAGGTAACCGTCGAATGCAGCTTGCCTTGCAGCGGTATCGACTTTCCTTGTTGGAAAGGGAGGCTGCCTCGCTGATCGCACAGACCCGCAGACAGAAGGGAGAGCATGAGGGCGGAAGAGAGAATCGCTGACTTCACCATTGGTGGCCGGTTCTATGATAGCCGGCAGCCTCCTGCTGGTGGGCCTTGCCAGGCGGCGAGATCGCAGGCCGCCAGAACCCACTGGGGCTTGGCATGATCCGGGGTGAGGGGCTGGCCGATGAGATAGCCCAGCTCGTCGCTGACATAGCGTTGTCCTGGAATGTTCGATCCCTCTCGGCCCCCCCCGTGTTCGCCGTATCGACAATCGAACGCTGGTGGGATCAGCTTGGAAAAGGGATCTACCCGAACGCCAAAAGGCTCTTGATCTCGGCCGACTGCGGCGGGAGCAACGGCTAGAGGAGCCGCTTGTGGAAACTTAAACTTGCCCGCTTCGCGGACCGAAATCTTGGATCTTATCGGCGCGACAACGACGAAAACCGGCCTGAAGGTGGGTTCGGAGCTAGATAGGACCATATACAAGAAGGGAATCGAGGTCACTCAGCAGGACTTTGACAGAATTCCAATCGAGCATAAAACCTCACGACCGGAGCTGAACTGAGTTATAAAGCCTGGACTAGAATTGTGAAACGACCATGTTATTAAGCGACGGACCCTAAGTCTTGATCAGCTTAATGCAGAGATTGCGCGCTGTCTATCGGGTCCACTAATGGGGGAACGAGCCAAGCGCGCAAAGCCTTTTTTGATCGTCTAGCTAGTGTCAGCACGATTTACGAAGGCAGTTGACGGCCTTCCGCGTCCAGCGCAAGGGCCTTGGAGGCGCTGGCGCCGGTGACCTGAACCCACCAAAGAGACGACTTCAAAACCGCCCTGCGATTCCGCCGGTTTTCTCCGGCCCCATTCATCCTTGACCGCAAAGCGAAAGCGAGGCACTCCCAAAGCCACTTCTGCGCACAGGCTGCCGTTCCCGCAGGAACTCAGCGTCAAAAGGCCAAGGCACGCAGAGGGGGGCCTGCGTGCGCAATACACTTTTAGCATATGCCATTGGACTTGGTTTGGCGTCGGGTAGTTGGGCCCTACCGACCGAACCCACCAGCGTGCACGGCCAGGTCCAGATCCAGAGCGTCAATCCCAATTTTCTGCAAATTCTGCAGTCTTCTCCCCAGGCCATTCTCAACTGGAATCAATTCAACATCGGACTGGGTGAAACAGTGCGCTTTCTGCAGCCCAGCACCCAGGCCGCCATTCTCAACCGGGTCACCGGCCTGGACCCCTCGCTGATTCAGGGCACCTTGCAGGCCAACGGCCGGGTCTTTCTGCTCAATCCCAACGGAATTCTTTTCGGTCCCAATTCCATAATCGACGTGGGCAGTTTCACGGCTTCCACCCTGAAGATGAGCGATGACGACTTCCTTTCGGGAACCTATCGACTCACCCAGGATCGCACACTTCCCCTCGCGGCCATCACCAACCAGGGCGAAATTCGCGTGGCCGACGGCGGCTTCGTGGTGCTGGTTTCGCCCTTGCTCGACAATCAGGGATTGATTGTAGCTCAGACCGGCCACGTCAATCTGGGCGCCACCACTCAGGCCACCTTCAGCGTCGACGGGCGGGGTCAGATTCAGTTCGCCGTGCCCGACGGATTTAACCCCCAGTTCACGGGCGGCGGCCAGGGCGGCACTGTGCTCCTGCAGCCGGGCCAGATGTCGCAAATTCTCGGGCAAGTGGTCAGCAACCCGGGCCTGGTGGAAGCGGGCAGCTTTGAATCGACGGGCAACGGCCAGACGCTGGCCCACGGCGCGGAGGGCCTGCTGCTCAATAGCGGCGCTATCCGGGCCGACGGCGGCAGCGTGCGCCTGGATTCCAGCCAATCCACCGTGCACACCGGCAGCGGCCTGATCAGCGCCAACCAGGGGGAAGCTCGCGTTCTCTCGGACGGCGCCACCCTCAGCCTGGGCGCCGTCAACGCCAGCAACGGCTTTGCCGAAATTAGCGGCCATAGCCTGTATCTACAAGGCCCGGTCAACGTGGGCAACGGCACTCTGTTGCTCGACCCGGATAACATCGACATCATCGACGGCGCCATCAACAGCGGCACTTTCGACACCATGCTGGGCAGTCTGCCGCCCAATGGCAACGGCACCGTCAGCACCGGCGCCATCGTCGCGGCCACCAATTTGATCTTGATGGCCAACAACGACATCAATTACGCCGGCAACGGCTTTACCGGAGTGAGCACGCGCCTGACCCTGGACGCCGGTAACGACATCAATCTAAACCACAGCGGCACCATCGAACTTGCCGAACTCATTTTGCGCGCAGGCCAGGACATCAACCTCAATACCCCCGGCAGCATCCGTATGCTGGCCCGCAACGGGGGGCTGGACTTTGCGGCCCAGAATGGCGATCTCCTCATCCAGGCCAATGGCAACGGCAACATCGAATTCCAGGCCACCGGCGCCATTACGCTGGCCGCCGGCAACGACCTGACCGTGCGCACCGGCAACCCGTTCACTCTCAGCGAAACCTCCACGCTCACCAATCTTACGGCCGGTCACGATATCACCGTGCAGGTCACCAACTGGAACCAACCTGGAACGGCCCACCTGGTCCAGATGGGGGCCGGCAACGACGTCAATCTGCTGGCCTTCCCGGTAGGCGGCACCCAGATGACGTTGGGCGGCCTCAACGTGAGCGCCGGCCGGGATGTGAACTCCAACCACGACGCCACGTTCAACCTGGTCAGCGCCGGCGACCTGGAGCTCAAGGCCACTCGCAACCTGACCATGACCGAAGGCGCGCTGAATCTGGTCAGTCAATCCGGACACGCCGTCTTGAGCGGTGAGGAAGTCAGTCTCAGCGCAGGGGGGAGTTTGCGCGTCGAGGGCTCGACCGGCGTCAACGTGACCAGCAGCAACGGCAATATCACCGCTCAGGCCGGCAGCACCAACGTTTTCCTGTCGCCCGCCGGTTCTCTCACCATGCGCAGCACCGGCGGCAACCTGACCGACAGCGCCGGCACCAACCTACAGATTGGCTCAATCGGCGCCACTCTGGTCACCTCCACCAACAACGTCGCCTTGCAGACGGGCGGAGCCAACTCAATCCAGTTGGACGGAACTTCCATCCACGTGCAGGCCGGCAATGACCTGAGCATCAACACCCTGGGTATCTTCGAAAGCGTGCTCGGTCCCCTTTCTTTGACGGCCGGACGCGATGTTCTGCTCTCCTCGCCCAGTGGGCTTTCCGTGGGCACCATTCCTTCCCTGACGGTCTCGGCTACCCGCGACCTGCTGGTCGACACCAACATCGGCGGAAACTTCTTCATCACCACCAATGGAGATCAGAGCCTGAGCGCAGGGCGAAATTTGCGGACCAATATCGCCGGCAGCGCGACTTACCAGGCCAACGGAGGCAAAATTAGCTGGACCGGCGGCTCCGTCAACTCCACCACCGCCTCAACGCAGAGCTTCAATGCCGCCAGGGCGGTCAATATCACGGCCACCGACAGCAATCAAGACCTGATCATCCGGGCCAACGGCGGCGACGTGGTGCTGCAGGCCACCGACACCAATGGCTCGGTCAACGTGACCTCGGCGCGCGACGTTCTCTTGATCGCTCCCAACAATATGGCCATTCGAGGCGGCTCGACGGCCGGAGCCATAGGGATCAACGCCACTCGCGACCTGAGCCTCGACGTGGGGCTCGGCCAGACCGCCACCCTGCGAGGCCCGAGCCTGGGGCTGCGCGCCGGCAACGACCTGGTGGTCAACGCGACCACCTTCCTGGGCGACAATTCCGGTCCGACCGCACTTTCCATGCTGGCCGGCCACGATTTGCGCGTGCAAAGCAAAACGGGAACCGGGTTGCGCTTTGAATTTGACTCGATCGACGCCAGCGCGACCCACAACCTGTTGATCCCCGGCTCGGTCGGCTCCCAGCTCACCGCCAGGACCGGCGACCTGCGCCTGGCGGCCGGCAACAACTTGACTGTGACCAGCGGAACCGGCGCCACCATCAGCGCGGGCGGAGCGATCGATTTCCAGGGCAGTAACGTCACCATGACGAGCAACGGAGGCTCCCTGGATTCTGTCGGAGTCACCGGCAACCGCATCGCGGCAACGGCCGGCAACATCAACCTGAGTGCCGACGGGGCGAACGCGGTGCTGCAGATCCGCAGCACCAACGGCAACGTGCAGGTGAGCGCCAGCGGCAACCTCAGCGCGGCAGCTCCCTCCAACCTGCTCTTCAGCAGCGCCAACACCGGCGCCACCACGCTTTCCGCCGGAGTCGACCTGACCACCAGCACAGCCATTGGGGGCAACCTGAATCTGATTGGCGCGCCCAGCCGACTCAGCGCCGGACGCAATGTGACCCTCACCCAGGACCGCATCAATCAGACCTCGGGGCGGCTCGACATCGAGACCACCAGCGGCAACGTGCTCATCCAGACTCCGGGTCCGCTTCAGAGTAGCGTCATCGACGCCACTGCTCTCAACGTCAGTTCCGGCGGCGATCTGATCGGCATCAGCCCGGGGGTCATCAACTGGGGAACCAACACCGGCGACCATACCTTGAAGGCCAACGGCAATGTGAATATCACCGCTCTCGGCGGCGACACACGCCTGCACGGGGCAACTCGCTTGACCGTGCAGGGTCAGAACGTGACCACCCGAGCCACTGCCAATACCTTGCTGGACGCCGCCAGCGGGGTGGTGGTCAATGCCACCAACGGTGACGTGGATCTGCGCACCAATGGGGCCAGCCTCGAGGTGGCTAGCAGCGGTGGCCCGGTGCTGGTGCAGGCGAGCCAGGATGTGCTGCTCAACCAACCCAACGGTCTGGTCCTGCGCGCCAACAATCTGGTCACCGTCAACGCCACCCGAGACGTCAGCCTCTCGACCGGACCCGGCGCCCAGTTTTCCTTGAATTCGCCCAATACTCTCCTGAACGCGGAACGCAACGTGTCCTTCAGCGGCGATGCATTGGTGGCCACCGGCCGAGTGAACTTGCG
Organism: Vulcanimicrobiota bacterium; assembly: GCA_022842865.1. Taxonomy (GTDB): domain Bacteria; phylum Vulcanimicrobiota; class Xenobia; order Xenobiales; family JADMJV01; genus JADMJV01. The sequence continues at coordinate 7,775 of JALHOV010000288.1, forward strand.
CAATCCTCCCGACAGCGGCGGCAACATCAGCCTGCAATCGCTGCCCGGTCGCTCCCTCAGCATCTCCACCCTCGGGCTGAATGTCACGGCCAGCAATGATTTGACACTCAACTCCGGCAATCAGTTGAGCGTGACCAGCGCCAATGGCGGAGACATCTCTTTGGAGGCCATCGGCAACGTGACCATAACCGCCCCCGGCGCCATCAACGTGGCAGCTACCGGCGAAACGGCCATCGTGGCCGGGCGGGAACTACAGATTCAAGCCGGCGCCAGTTCGGTGCTCAGCGGAGCCGACGAGTTGTTCGTATGGGCCGGCGGCAACACGCCGGTGGGCGACGTGAACGTCACCACCAGTTCCGGCTCCTGGCAGCTGTCGGGCGGAACCGGTCCCACCACCCTGATGTCCGGGCGCGACGTGCGAGTGGAGACCCCGGCCGGGCTGACCCTGGGCGGCAGCGGCGGAGTGAGCATCAACGCGGGCCGTGACCTCGATTTAACCACTGGACCATCATCCGGCCTCACCCTCAATGGGAACCAGAATATTCTGGCCATCCGCGATATCCATTTGCGCACCAATACCATCGGTCAGTCGACAACCGGGCGAATGACCCTGGAGGCCTTGAACGACCTCAATTTTCTACCGCTGACCAGCGGCACCGTGCTGGTGGGCGGCGGCGAACTGTCTTTCCTTGCCGGGCACAACCTCAACGCCAATGTCAGCGGAGGAGATTTCAACCTCGGCGCCAGCAACGGCGGCATCCTCCTGCGCGGCGACAACCAGATCGACATCAACACACCGGGCGGTCGCACCCGGCTGAGCACAACCACCGGGAACATCAGCCTGATCGGCGGCATCGCCCTGGACGGCAGTCTCCTCCAGGCCGACGCCCGCGCTGCCACCATCCAGGCCACCGCTAACACCGTTTTCGCGCCCGGATCCAGCCTGGCCACCTTTGGTCCGGACGGCATTCAGGCGACTTCGACCGGCGATTTGGACCTGACCCACCTGGCTCTGAGCGCCAACCCCGCCGGCAACATCAGCCTGAACGCCGACCGCAACCTGAAAGTGGGAACGGTTTTCGTGAACACTGCCGGTAACGCCACTTTCACCGGCGCCAACATTTCCATCAACAGCATGCAAAACATCTCCGGCGGTAATTACACCATCACCACTCCCGGCAACCTCACCGAAGAACTGGCCGCCACCAATCCCTCCCCCCTGGTCGGACTGAATATCACCGCCGGTCGCACCTTCAATCCCAACAACACGGCCGACAACGTCAGCTTCTCCATTCCCGAAACCGTCCATCCGGCCAATCTGCACGTGCTGGTCACGGCCGGCAACGATACCGACCTGCATTCCTCCGCCAATTTTCGGAATTTCGCCAGCGCCGACGTGCAGCCGGGTCACATCCAATATGTGACCGGTGATATCTATGTGGATGGGGTGCTCTACTATCGCGGGGAAGCGCCGCCCCTTCCCCCACCCGATCAACCGCCAAGCCCGCCGCCTACGCCGCAAACGCCGGTCAATCCGCAGGTTCCCCCTGCCACGACCCAAGAAGCGCGGCAACAAAGTAACGCGATCACATCCGAACAACGCTCGCAGATTTTGGCTCAATCCAACCTGGCCCTGGGCAACCTGGGCAGCTTCAGCCGCGTTCTCTCCGAAACCGAGCGCGAGCAAATGACCGCTCGTCAGGACGCCCTGCACCAGACCTGGAATCTCGATCCCTTCTCCCCCACCATGGCGCTGGTGCTGCCCGGCGGCCGGCCCCTGGTCTACCCTCGCGAACCGGCGAACTTGCAAGCCATGCTGATGGGCTCAGAAGACGAGACCGAGGAGAAAATCCGCGGTGCCTACAACACCATCGTGGATCAGGAACTGCGAGAAATCTGGGAAGTCCGATATTGGCGGCATTTACTGGAAAACTTCATTCTCTGGGAAGATCGCGAGTAAAGAAATCCGGACCGGCCCTCGCTAGTAGTGGCCCCAGTCGATATCGACCACTTTGCGGTTCTCGATGGCGGGCCGTGACATCGATGGTATCGGCCAGCGAGGTGTCGGTGACCGGGCGGGCAGATGGCCACGCGGTCACCCGGCAACCAGATGGCCATCAGTTGGGAGGAGGACCGCCTACTATAGAATGCTGACCGTAAGCGAATAGTCAAAGCCTTCCGCCCCCTCGGCCGAGCCCACATCCACGTTAAAATCGCCCTTCTTAGGCAGCTTGAAGCTGGCGGTGGAGGTTTTGCCGGAGCCGCTGGCCAGTTCGCCGTTGTTGTAGTCGTCTTGCCAGACATACAGCGAGGCATTGGCGGTGGCCTTGAGCGTG
>JALHOV010000289.1:0-1532 GCA_022842865.1 Vulcanimicrobiota bacterium
CACCTGAACGACAGTTTGGTCACGTCGTAGGTGTCGTGGTCGCCAATCACCAGGGCCTGGCCCGGTCCCATCAGTATCACGCGGTAGTTCTTCTTCAGGCGTTCTGCCTTGTCGGTTATGGTATTGCGGCTCATGGTTTCTCCTTTGGTTTTGGTCGGGTTCGGGCGTACACAGCTACGCTGGGGCCCGGGTCGTGTACGTGGTCGTAGGCCTCTGCTTCCGGCGGGTTGCCGGTCCAGGCCAGTGTTTCATTTCGGTGTGGGGGTTTCTCGGCCGCCGTGGGCGGTCCAGCCAGCTGTCTGTGAGCGGCTCTTCGTGTTCTGGCGGGGCGGCTACCGGCCCGCGCTGGTTGTTTAACCCTGTTACTATACGCTACTTATGGCATTTTGTCAATTAATTACTGCGGTAAATAGGGCTAATTCTCGTTGCATTCCGTGGTTTTTTGCACGGTTACGGTGAGCGCTACAGTGGAGTCCATTCGCCGTAGCGGTCCAGGTATTCCAACGTGGTGCACCCGCTGTCGTCCTTGGCCCAGTCGAGCGAGGCAAAGGCTGCGTCGTCGTCGCTGGTCTTGGAGCGGCCGTAGTAGTAGTGGTTCCCGTCGCCGTCCAGCAAGCGGAACGGGTGCGGGTAGGTTTCGGTCAGTTCCGGCGTGGTCTGCCGTAGGGTGCGGCATTCCAACACATCAAATAAAATCACGTAATTCAATTTCGGTTTCTCCTTTCTGGCCAGCCCGCTGCTCTGGTGGGTTCGCCTTTTGGGCAGCACAAACAAAGCAGGGCGAAGGCTTGGGTTCTGTCGGTGGTCGCGGGGCCTTCCACCGGTGGTGCCGGTGAAAGGCCCGCGATCGATTGGTTTTGAGTGTTCTACTCGCCGGGCGGAAGTTCAGGCATGGGCCGGGACTCGGGGCGGTAGAGCAGGTTGCGCAGCTCGTCGGTGGCCTTGTATTCCAGGGCCGGTAGAACGTGAGAGTAGGTGTCCAGGGTCTGGGTAACACTCGCGTGGCCCAGACGTTCGGCCACCACCTTGGCCGGCACGCCGGCGATCAAGAGCAGGGTTGCGCATGTGTGACGCAGGTCATAGAGACGGAAGTTGCTGGGTAGCCCCGCCTCCTTCAAGATGACTTTGAAGGTGCGGGTGGTCAGGTGCCTTTCATACACGACATTGCCGGTGGTGTCGGTGAACACCAGGTCGTGCTCGCTTTTCCAGTCCTTGCCCAGGAATTGCTTGTGCTCCAGCTGGCGAATGCGGTGCTCGCGCAAATCATCCAGCAGCTCGACCGGGAGGCTAATGGTGCGTCCGCTCTTGCGGGTCTTGGGGCTGTCAAAATGCCATCCCCCGCCCTTGGGCCACACGATGCTCTTTTCAATGCGCACCGTGCCGGCCTCCCAGTCGATGTCCGACCAGAGCAGGGCCAGGTATTCTCCCGGCCGGGCGCCCGAAGCCAGCGCGAAATGCAGCGCCCACCCCAGCCGCTTGTTCCGGCAGGTGTTCAAGAACACCACCGCCTGTTCCGGTGTGAACGACCGGAC
>JALHOV010000289.1:1542-10091 GCA_022842865.1 Vulcanimicrobiota bacterium
GACCCATCCGCTTGGGCAGATCCACATCCACCGACGGGTTGAAGGTCAGGTATCGCCACCGCACCGCCTGCTTCAGGCAACTGCGCAGCGCCGTGTGGGCGTTCTTGACCGTCTGCGGGCTCACTTTCTTCGGCCCCGACGTCAATTGCGCATAGGCTCCCTGAATGGCCAGCGGCGTAACATTCTGCAACAACAGCTTGCCAATGTGCGGCTCGATGTACAGGCGAAAAACTCGCTCATACAGTTCCACCGTCTGCACCTTCAGCCGAATCCTGGCCGACTTCTCCACCCACTCTGCGAAGAATTCGGCCAGGGTCACCTTGACCGGCTCCTGATACACACCCTCCCCTACTTGCTTGCGCGTGGCCAATTCCCACGCCTTGGCTTCCTTCTGGGTTCGGAACGATTTGACCACCACCGTCTGCTTGCCGGTGAGCGGGTCTTCGTCGCGGAAAACTCGGGCTAACCATGTAACGCTCCCCGATGGAGCTACTCGCTTGATGACACTCATTTCTTGGTTCGTCCTTGGTAATTTTCTAGCGCGGATACTGGCTTCCAGCCCCGCTCGACCGTCACGGTCTTGTGCTTGTGGCCACTCATTTAGTATAGTTTGTGTAAGACACCATGTCAATATGCGTAAGACACATTTTTGGAGGTTATTTTGGAGAATTCTGAGGGCCGTGGACCCGGCAGACCGAGACTTTACGAGCGGAAGAAGCCCGAGCGACGAGGAGCACCGACTGTTACCGTTCGTTTTGATCCAGTCATTCATCAGCATGTAATGTCTCAGCCTGGTGGTGCACGCGTCTATCTAGAACGGCTTGTAAACGAGGATATCCAGCGGAACCCTATTGCTGAGAATAAGATTTGCAAAGATACTCCGGAAGAATCCTGAGCCATCGTGGATTCCTTACGAGAATGGCTTCGAAAGCAATAAGGTGCTGGCTCTAATCGAACGCATGATCGTATTGTTCCTGCGGTTGTGCCTCGTGGTGCCATGTCGACGGCGGTCTAAAAAAGCAACGCGCCTGATTCGCTTTAGACTGGCGAGCGAAGACCCAAAGCACGCCCCTATTCACTGTTTAAGGTATCAAGGGTTCTCTCGGCAATTTTACTCATCGTCGCTGGCTTTCGCTTGATTGTGGGCGCCGGGAAACGTGGGTGGAAGTAAGCCGCTTTCACCTACCACCAGCCCGCCCTTCAGGTGACCGTCACACGCAACCATTTTTTTTGCCAAATTAAAATCATTGGTTGATGAGTAAAGGAATCGCTCCGCCGAGTAGACTTGTATCGAATTTTTCCGCACCACATGATCCTCAAAGCTGGGAAGGCTTGCACCTGTCCGAATCGACTGAATCATAGCCTCAATATCTTTAAGATCCGCAACAGCTTCGTCTTCTATGCCTTTCATCATTGGCGCCAAGTGCGCTACTTCTGGGGGCGGGATATAGCCTTTACAGCGTTTCCCGGTTTTCACGATGTTCAGAAGCTTGATCCTTTGGCGTTTCATCTGAGCAAAGTGAGAAGCACAGACTATTGAAATGGTATATCTGGAAGATAGCGGCATATACATTTCAATTCCTGTCGTCTCGGCTGAGAGCGTTCCTTGCTCAGATTCCACCGCAGGGCCGTGTTCCAACTGGAAGCCTATAGGATTATCTCCAATGATGAAAGGTCGGGGTCCTACAGCCTCGTGAAGCATCCAGACTTTGCCTTTGAGAAAATACTGAACTGCTTTAGCAGAAAGAGATCTTAGAGCCTCCAATGACTGTTTCACAAGCTCGTTCTCGTCAGGCTCGACCCCGATGCTATCGATTTGCTGCTGGTCCGTTGCTTGAGGATTGTTTTCACGGAATCTAGCAGCCGCGAGACTATGTGCTTCTTTGATCTGACGTCGTAGTGCGGGAGTCCGCATCTGCTGAACGCAGAGAAAAACGGCCAGCAATGCGGAATCCGCCTCATTGAGGTAGCTGATGCAGCCCTGCCGGAGTATGCGCTTTATTAAAGCGGCGGTTGGTTCTTCCCACTGGTGAAAATACGCCTCAGCAGACGCTAGGCCACCGTCGTCATCGATGTAATCGTAGAAATATCGCTGGCTCGCAGCATCCCGCTTATTAACAGTGAACTCATTGCCGGTAGATTTATCAAAAGCAAACAGCTGCTCAGTGCCGGGCGCAAGAAAATGGTCCAATAAGAACTTAGGAACGAAATGTTGTTTGACCGGTTTTACACCCAAGTCTGCACCTCCGGTTTTTTCGATGGATAGGCGGTTGTCCGAGTAGTCTGACTTCTTCACCACCTCAGTCGAACCTGGCAAGAACCTTTGCCAGTGTGGGCGATGATCAAAATCAGCAAATAGAGCGCGGCCCGTGGTCAAACGGGCCGTGGTTCTGAAGGGCCCACCTTGGAAGCCTCCGAACCTGACATAATGCAACTTAAGGAGCTGATCCGCTCGACCCTCCTCTTCGGCCTGGAAAGCGTGTTCGGCAGTAGTGGCGGCAAGTATGCCCTGGCTGGCTTGGAAGCGGTTACTGGTACGAAGAAACCTGATGGGATGGACGCCGCAGTAGCCAAACTCACAGGCCTTTGGGAGGCTGAGGATCGGGAGGTCTTGGAGCGAGAGGGCCGGCAGCCTGAGGTCATATTCGCGCAGGTCAAATCCATTCTAGGCGACTCTCAGCAGGTTAGAAAGGCTCTGGTAAAGCACCAACTCGATCCCAAGCTGGCGGCGCAGGACCTGTCGACCAAACTTGACCCGCTGTTGGAGTCATCCTTGCGCGAAGCCAGCTCGCAGGTCATTGAAACAGCCCTGACCCTTGTGCTGGAGGACCCAGACTACTTTAAGACTCTACAGCCTTTGTTGTGGAGAGAACTGCTAGGAAGTCGGACCAATCTTCTTCAAGAAGAAACGCAAAATAGGACGAGCGACTTGATTCCCAGCACAGGGAGCAAGGAAGCACTAGGACATGTCACTATTGGGCTTTATGAGCGAGAGATTACCGACCTGCGAGGCGAACTGACAGATTACGAGAAGGCGGAGCTGGAGGATTTGCGTTTGTCCATTGTCCAGGGTCGAAGGAAGGACACCCTGGAACGAATCAAAGGCATCCAAGAAAAACCGACCTACGGGCGAAAGCCTGAAGTCTACCGAAGTGAAGTTCATCAACTCGCGTATCTGCTCTGGCTGGACCTGGATTTAGAGCAGGCCGAAAAGCAACTCCAGCTCGCGGTCGAATTGAATCAGGGGCAGCATTTAGTGCGATTATCCGCGCTGCTTGAATTACGTCGAGGTGCTACAGCTGCAGCGATGCAACTGCTTGCGAATGCAACAAGCGAAGGAGAGATTCACCTCAAAGCCGAGATACTCATGGTTCAGGGACAACCACAGCTGGCCCTGGAATTGCTAGCCACCGTTCAGGCTCCCAGCTATGACACCTATCGACTGCGTGCTCTGGGTTACCTCCACACTCGCAATTGCGAAGAAGCTCTGGCACAAGTGTGCTCGGCACGACAGTTAGAGCCTAAAAGCTCAGCTGTAGCCTTTGCGGAGGCCCGAATCCTGTTTTATACCGCTGTGTCACCTACTGTCATTCCACCCTGCTTGGTGATGTCGCCCCCACCGTTTCCGCTTCACCTGGCTCGCGGAACGGACGCTAGCCGACAGTCGCTAGGAAAAGCTCTGGAGCTCTTCAAAGGACTTGTCGGATTTGGTGAATCAGAGACTCGCGACCTTCGGAGTTGGGTAGTGGCTGCCCATCTTCTGTTGGGGAAACGGCAAGAAGCGCAGGCCCTGATTACATCAGCACTGGAACACAATCCGACCGACCTTCACTTGATCGAATGGTGCTTGGCCGGCTCGCTAGAGTGCGATCTAAGCGAGACCACCAAGCTACTGGAAGAAAACGTCGGGACTGCCCGCGAATTCAACCCCGATAAAGTCGTGGCCTTGGCCAACATTTACAACTCCACCAAGCGCTGGGACCGGACCGCGTCTCTTCTTGAGCGGTTTAAATCTGACTTCGTTGAGGCCGACCTGGAGTCAACCTGGATTACCTGGCGCTGTCAGGCTTTGGTGCTACAGGGTGAGGCACTGCAGGCTCTGGAGTTGGTGCCCGGCGATACCGAAAAACCAGAACTTACCTATCTCCGTTCTATCCTGCTTGCCCTTGCCAGCTCAAAAAAGCAAATCGACAGCCAAGAGGCCGTAGACTACTGCTTGCTCCAATACTCCAACACGACAGACCCGATCTATCTGCTGGAGGCAAGCAGAGTCCAAATGGAACAGGGCAATTGGAACTGGTTGGCAGAGCACGCGGCGGAATTGGTCGCTCGCGTCGGCACAATGGACGCTCTTCAAATGGGACTGGAGGCGGCCCGACGACAGGGTGACGCCAAGCTCTGTCTCCGGCTCCTTGAACTCGACAGCTGGCCCGAGGAAGCGGGCTGGATGTATGAAGCCCGCATCTTTGCTAATAAGGAGCTCGGGAACTTAGAGGTAGCGAGAGGTTGGGCTCGCAAATATTGGGAACAGAGTCCTACCAGACGTAGCTTTCTTGGGTTGGCTCAAATTTACCGAAATTTGGGTGAACTCGATTCTTTGGCCGGATTGAGCGGCCATCTGGATACTCTCAGTCCCCCAGCCGATGCTGGATTGTTACTCTGGCTGTCTGAAAGCCTATCTAGCCATTCTGTGGATCTAGCCAGACGCCTCTGGAAGAAGGCTGTGAAGCAGGATCTCGAGGATGCCCTGGTACCCCCTGCATTTTTCCTCGCCTCGCAGCTAGGACTCAGTAGCGACCCGGCAACTATTAAGCTTGTAAGCCGTTTCCAGGCAGAGGGAAAAGAATCCCAGTTCGGCCTACGCAGGGTCGACTTGAACGAAATGAAAGCACTAGCCGAAGGCCGGCAAGAAGGCGCTCGCGTTGCACAAAAGGATTATATGCACGGTGCGCCGGTCCACTTTCTGGTGCCATTCGGCGTCTCCCTGGTTCGCCTTTATCATCAGCTACTCGATACAAACTCTCGGCAACCCGATCCCGACCGGCAATCTCCGCTTCTGTTCCGCAGCGGGCTGCGTGAAACGTTGTCCTCCCTGCCTTCGAACTGCCGTATCCACATCGACTTAACTGCGTTGTTGTTGGCCGCGCATTTTAACGTTCTGGAAGATGCAATCGAGAGCTTTCGACCTCTCAGGATCGCCCCATCGTTGATTCCGACCTTACATAAAATGGGCGCCGAGCTCAAGGCTTCCCAACCGGATTTGGCGGCTGCAAACCGCCTTGTCTATCGGAGCCTAGGCGGCCGAATGCTGATTGTCGACGACGACCAGTCCCATTCCGAAGCTTGGTGGTTGGACTTTCCCACTGAACTGGAGAATCATCCAGGCCATGGATTAACAGCTGCCACTTTGCTAGCTTGTCTGGAGCAGGCTGGAAAGCTTACGGCAACTCAGCACGAGACTGCCACTCGCTCACTAGGGAACTGCCTGGGAGAGAAGCAGGAGCCTTTGCCGTCGCTCAGAGATACTGTTCGGGTAGACTGGGTTTGGGCCCGACTGTTGGCTCAAGCGCTAGTCCTGGAGGTCGTCTGCGACTGCTTCCGGCTGGAGATCTCCACGAAAGACGCCGAGACTGTTCGGGCTCAGCATGATTCTGAGGAGCAAGACCAGGAGCTGAATCAATGGCTAGAAATCCTGACGGAGCGTGTTCAGTCAGGATTGACCAGTGGCGATTTTCAGCGCATTGCGGTAGCGACCGAGAAAGACCAAGCTCCAGAACTAGCTAGTCTTCTCGAATTACTAAGATTCAATGGACAGCCGGGCGACTGTATTTGGGGAGACGATCGGTTCTTGTCTATGCACAGGGAGCGTAACGAGGGAGTTCTCTTTATCGGCCTGCTGGACGTGCTGCAGCAACTAAGGTTGGGCCATCAAATCTCTGATGAACAGTTCTGGAATCTTAGGCTCGAACTTCGTAAGGCGAACTTGCGGTATCTACCGGTTGAGAGCGACGAAATCTCATACTGGCTGAACAAGAACAAGAATGCTGCCGAGTTGCAGATCCTCCGCCGTAGCTGCGCGGCCACCTTCCGCAAAGGGGACCTGTTAGCGGCCCCCACGCAGCAAGACGGGGTTCGTGAATGGTCGTTTCTGGCTCACTCAGCTAAATCCGTAATATCCGCCTTAATCGATTGCTTTGACCCTGCACGTGCACCCGATGTAAGTTACCGGCAGGCGGATTGGATTCTTCAGAACCTATATGTAGAGCTCTCCTGCCTGAGAGAGCTGGCCGGCGCCCTGCACGACGATCAAGACATTCATCGGCAAGCGGTCAACTTGACCGCTCTATACTGGGAGGGTTTTCTGCGCTTCCGTAAGCTGGATGAGACGGAGGGTGCTCTTCGAGAAAGCCTTTTTCGCTGGTTAAACTTCCGAATGCTTAGGCTCAAGAAGACCGACTTGGCCTTCTGGGACCAATTGGCGCTCGAGATGAGGTCTTTTTTCAGGGTCTTCGTAGAACAGTCTGGTAACGATCCACGTGTTGGCAAAGCTTTGGCACAACGAATGATTTTCGAACTGGAAGACACGCTGCGCGACAAGATTTTGGAGGACGAGCCCTTTAACCAATTCTTGGGAGTCAAATTTCTCACGAAAGTTACTCTTCAGGCACTTAACTTTCAGGCCGACGATTTTCAGAGAGCGATTGTCGAGTGCCTGACCGCCGGCTCGGCCAGACTGACGACCGTGGACGGTCAAGCTGCCGACGTGGAAATCGTCGATCCCAACTTCCCCACCTTTCGATTGCTTTGCGCGGGCGAGGAAGCCCTTGCTCAGGATCCAACGCTGGGATTGCTATCCCCTGACGAAGAATATGTTCAGAACCTGTTGCAGCGCCATCCAGAGTGGACGGATGGACCGAAATCAGACCAGCACCAGAATAGCTTATCCATCCTGTCCGCAAAGTCTCCGGACGAGCGCCTGCGTCTGGCTCGGAGTCTTGTCGCCGCCAGCCCGGCTTGCCGATATGCAACACTGCACCATCAGGTTGCCACCACGCGCCAGAATGATAAAGAGCTCTTCCAGCCGGCTCCGACCGAACGGTTGCTGCGCAAATATGGTCTAGCACTTCCCCTTACGCTTCCATTCGAGCTGGCGCTCAAGCCCGAGTGCTCGAAGCTAACGCTGATCGAGCAGATTGAAAGGGTCTCGGCGTTTCCTATTTCTCTCCCGCCCTGGCTAATGGCCGACTTTCGGGTACTTCCGCCTGCCGAACAGGCCGAACTTTGCCTCAAGTTGTCGCAGCAGGTGTTTTCACCTCTGGCCAAGATTCATTTGCTCCGACTGATGGCTGAAGTGGCAGACAACCTTTGCGACACCGAAATGCAGTCGATCCTATCGGACGTATTCAGCCCGGATGGCCGGATACAAAGTGAGGTTTTCCTCCAGGTAGTGAGACGATCCGTCAGAACCTTGCAAGACCGAGGCGGAGACCCTCTAGCGAACCTTGCTCTAGGCTGGTCACACGCTCATCACCTATTCCAAGCGCTGCTTGCTGCCCGGGCGCACATCGAGGACATTGCGCGGATCTACTCAGATCTTGAGGAGGCGGATCCACCTCCCCAATTTGAAGAACCGAACGTGGCTTTATATGAACTGAGTAGCCCCTTCGAACTTCGCGAGCCTCGATTCCTTGCGATGGCAACAGTTTATATTCTCTCGACAGCGAAGGTCGAGCTTCCAACCTTGGTGGAACGATTGGAGGAGGACCTGCGCGATCCCAGTCGCGCTGTCGACCTCCTAGCCGGTGCCGCCGGCGGCGACAAACTCGGCTCGTGGCTCAGCCCCCCACCTAAGGACGAGTTGAGGGCTCTCCTTGGCGACGAATTGGGCGGCATTCTGTGCGAGGACGAATTAACTTCAGGCATCGCCAACGCAGTGGTCGAGCTTTGTGCGGCACCATACACTTTACCAACCTGGTTCCAACTGTTGACCGTTTTTCGAGGCCGTAAATTGTTCCCATCCTTGTTTAAAGACCTCGATGCCATCGTGACTGAGTTTGATAGTCAGCTTTATGTTGCCGACCTCGACGAAGACAATTGGCACGTTTTTTTTCTGATCGTGGGTGAACTTTTGGTTTATGGTGCGCCGGAAATAAAGGAAGCTTTCTTTCAATTTATGCTGAAGGTCTTAACCGCCGCCGAGGCAGACAGACTGGAAGAAGGTTTGAAAGCTCACGTGGTCTACCAGGTTAGCTGGCGGCTTTCACAGTCTGAGGGGCCGGCTGGGGCCAGTGGCTTTTGCCGTCGCCTTGAGGTGGCCGCGGAATGGCGGCCCGTGCTAGCCCCATATTGGCTCGAGGGGATCTGCAGTCTGGCCTGGGAGCTACCCATACAGCACGCCCGCGCGGCTTGGCGGTGTCTGCTTTATCTCCGGGCGGTGTAGGTATTTAGCAGGCTTTGGACAATTTTACCTGCATGGATAGTTTCATCGCCGGTCTCGCGGCCAAGTTTGGAGTTTCTAACTCCGTGCGGGCTTTCCAACAGAGGCCGTG
>JALHOV010000290.1 GCA_022842865.1 Vulcanimicrobiota bacterium
CAGGGTAAGAAATCGACTCAAGCGCCCTTTTGGTAACAGCCTGCTAGCCATTCAAGCGGGTTTGTTATCGGACAACCAGCCTGCATCGAAGAAGGGACTCAAAATTGCCGGGTCTCCCTCGATCTCGCGCTGACCGACCCGGCCCTCGGATGGGACAAGCCCGACCCCATCAAGGTAGCCAGCGACCGACCTCACGGCGTTCTGCTTTTTGTGCTCCAGGTCGTGGGCGGGCTTATCTGGTTCTACTCATTGCCGAGAGGTGCATCCTTTACTCAATCCCCAGCGCTAAAAGAAAATGGAAACGCGGGTAGTAAGCTGGTCGGGAAGATTCACAAATCGTTCACTTTCCGGCCCCGATTTTTGGTATCGTTTGCGCGGGTCGGAGTATTCTCAATTTATCGGCGAGCAGCAATCGCTCCTCCCCGATTCAATTGAACGTTGAAGGTCGCTCCCTCTGAATAACAATTAGTTGCCTCCCGGATTTCCGCGGAGGCATTTTTTTATGTAATTTACCAGTCTGTCAGCGCGAGGCCTTTGTCAGTCCTTTAGTTGGCTGGGTAGTAGCGAATGGCATCCGGCGATATTCCGATCCGCGTGCACAGGGAGTGAGCCACCAGAAGACGGTCAAAAGGATCGCGACTCCATTCCAGAGGGAGCGCGTTCAGCACCCCGGGGACCGTCCTTTTCTTTTCGCGACTTTCTAAGTTTTCACAAAATTGCAACAACACTCCGCTACAATCGCCGACCGCCACTATCCCGAGGGTCTGGTCTACTTGAGGCGACTGCCGGAGGGCAAGGGCTACCGGGAAATCGATGTTTTCGGTCTGGGCGAGGGGCCGCACTCGTCCTCCCCGGAAACCGAGGAGTTATTCCAGGAAATGCTGGACGAACTCGAGTCGGCTCGAGGCCAAGTTCGAGCGGCTCGGGGCCAAGCAGTCGGCTCTGCGCTGAGGCAGTCAGGCAGGTGTCGGCCAGACGTTTCAAGGTTTTTTGAGGCGGAGGGGTTAGCCTGGAGCTATGATTTTGCACTCAGCCACGGCCACTCCCGTCTCTTCCAAGAGGTTTGCGGCAGTGCCGAAGGATTCGCCACCGGTGCAAACCAGTCCCGACCAGGTGGACGCCTATTTGGCCGCTCCGGAAGCCAGGGCCGCGTTGGGCCGGAGTTACGCGACTCTGCTGGCTCATTCGGCCGGGTCGGTGGCGGCTTCACTGGCCCACCTTCCGGCCGCACAGTTGATGTTCCACGGCACGCCTGGATGCTTTGACAAATTGGAACCGAGACCGAATCAACGGGTTGGCCGAGAGGGCCAGGTCGAGTGGTCCGGGACGGCAATTTTTGCTGCGATGGACCCCCGGGTGGCGCTTCAGTATACGGGCACCAGAGTTCGAGGACTTTCCACCGGGGTCGGTCTGCGCAGTTATACGGCACCCGACCAACCACTGTCGATTCATCTGTATGGTGGGAAAGACTTGAATGATGCGCTGAATCAAGTCTATGGGGATCCGGCCAAACCGGAGACCTGTATGGGGTCGATTCACTTGCTGGACAAGTCCTTGTTTGTGCATGAGCAGGGCCTGGGCTGTATGGAGAAGCTGACTCGTGATTCGTCGGCGGACCTGGGTCAAATCACCCTAAACCGCCGGGCCGCTTTGGCTGACCTGCAGGAGCAGGGCCTGATCGCTTTGCAATGGAGTCCCGGCTTTTAGTAACATCCCGGCCCGCGAAATCGCCAGCCTGGGCACGACCATCGACCTCAGCTCAAGGCGTTACACTCTTCGCGCCGGGCGGTAACTGGCGTTCCGGACGAAAATCACCAGCCCACACATCCCTTTTCTCAAACACGAAGTCCCCGTTGGGCATTTCTCCTTCGATATGCCTGCCCAGAACGCGAGTAGGTAGATAGGCAGCCACCTCGGGGGCGACTTTATCTCTGTAGTGCACATCAGCACTAACCCGCATGCGCTCGGTGGAAACGGCCAGGGCGTGGTCGACTGCCACTGCGGCCTTCAGGTCGGGAGGCTGGCCGCTATGAGCATCCAGTGCGGGGAAAAAAAGCTGGTCAGGGTTTAGAGGTTCATACCACCACAACATCGGGGCGCCCTCGGCTGCCTGGCGCGAATTGAAGCAGCAAAGAGCAAAAGTCCACTTTGGGTACCATTTTTCGTAGGCCTCGAAGATGGCCGGCGCAAGTTGGGGCCGGCGGTCGGGCCTGACACGTTCCAAGGCTTGAGGGATATCGCTTGCACTCTGGGCCAGCACCACCGTATAAAGGCCTCGATCGAACACTTCCAGTCGCCTGGGAGGCGAAGCGGAGATCGTGCGCGTCACAATGCTGCGAGCGGCGGCCTCCTGAACATCCTCAAGAGCGTGGGGGCAAGTGCTCAAGTCCAACATGTTCTTCGCGGTCATGCTTCCGGGCTTAGCCGGAATGGGAAGAAGCATGGCGTTGGCGCCGCTGGCCTGGTTTAAGGCAGTATTCTGGTAGCCGAGCACATGCACCAATTTGCCTTGAACCGAGATTTCGGCTGCCAGGCCTCGAGTGCCGTGAAAGTCCGCCGGGGCCAGAGAACAACAAGCCAGGGCGATTTTGACCAGCGGAACAGCAAGCAACCAACGGATCTTCATCCGAGGAGGTTCCCGCTGCTCCCGCTCACTCCTACCGAAAGATCGGTCGGGTCGTCGCGGAAGTTGGGTGACCGGAGGTTGGAGGAGCTGGCCGAGGGACGGACAACTTCCCAGGATTCATTTCTCGGAGGTTTTATGCGATATCGATCTCTCATCCTGATGGGCTGTCTGTCCTTGGGGGTTGCGGCTCAAGAACCCATCGTCAAAAGGGATGCTCTCTACGTCGCTCAGGCCCGCAAACAAATGGCCGACATTCCCGACTCCGCGCGCACGGACGAGAAAGGCCTCAACAGCTTGCGTCCTTACGTGGTTCAACTGGAGTCAATGATGCGCTGGACGGCCAATGACCCGGCCTGGAAAGGCCGGCGCGACGCCTGGGCCCAGCAGGTTCTCAAGTCTCGCAACGTCATCCAGGTCTCCAAACTGCTGCTGGAACTCGAATCCAACACCAGTTGGGATGCTGTCGACGCTGGCTGGAAAAAGAGCCGCAACGGCTGGATTCAGAAAGTCAAAGCGGTCCGTTCGCGCAAGGCTCTGGCCGAACGACTGATGGAATATGAAGCAAACTTGAATTGGGACTTCATGGAAGAGGACTGGAAAGGCGCCCGCGACGGCTGGGTGGAGAACGTCTCGAACGCCGGCAATCAGTAGGCCAGCCCTACCGAGGTTCACGAGACCGATGAAGGATCGAAGTGCCACCCTCCACCTGCTCTCGCTCGAGTTGACCCGTCTCAGTCAGCAGCAACTCTCCGACTTGATTGCGCAGGCGTCGCCCGTGCATTCCGGGGTGGGCGGCAATTCGGCCCTGGTCACCATCCTGAATGTACCCGTTTTCGTCAAAAAAGTGCCTCTCACGGACCTGGAGAGGCGGACCGAGAATCTCATGGCCACGGCCAATCTGTTCGAGTTGCCCATGTTTTTTCAGTACCGCCTGGGTAGCCCCGGATTCGGAGCCTGGCGTGAGGTGGTCACGCATCAAATGACCACCGAGTGGGTGCTGACGGGGCAATGCCTCAATTTCCCCCTACTCTACCACTGGCGGGTTCTGCCAGCCACCAGGCCGGAACCCATCCCTCAGGGCGAACGGGTCCGCTACTGGGGCAATTCAGGGGCCGTGGGCGCACGACTGGAGGCCCTGCAGAATGCCTCCGACTGTGTTGCCCTGTTCCTGGAATACATCCCACAAAATCTTCATCAATGGTTGAGTGCCAGGCTGGCCCAAGGAGGCCAAACGGCGGAATCGGCCGTGGAATTTGTGGACCACAACCTTCGCGTCACCAACGCTTTTATGCAATCGCAAGGCTTGACCCATTTTGACGCCCATTTCGAGAACATACTTTGCGATGGCGAGCGCCTCTATTTTAGCGATTTTGGCCTGGCTTTGTCAGCTCTGTTTGATTTAACCATGACCGAACGCGAATTCCTCTTGCACCACCGCACCTTCGACCGAGCCAATTCTGCCCTGAGCCTGGTCATCTGCCTTTTGGGAGGAGCCGGATGGGAGGTGCGTCTTCGCGAGTATCTGCAAGGGAGCAGCGAGAAAATGCCAGCAACCATCCATGCGGTCGTCCTGCGAGACGCACCGGTGGCTCTGGCCTTGAAAGAGTTCTTCGGCCAACTCCACGACAAGAAAGGGTCGCACTACCCGGCCGATTTGCTGGCTACATTGCTCCTTCCCGCATCAACCCAGAAACCAGAGTAGTTGAAATTTTTCGCAAGCCATGGCCGGATGAACAAAAACGATGGATGGGCTCCTCTTCATGAATTTTTTAGGCGCTCCGAGTAGATTGTCACCAAACACAGATAGACCATTTGGAGAGACGACCATGAAAATTCAGACCTTACCCCAGCAACCAAAGAATCCCGGCCAACTTCCTGCCACGCCGCCTCAGCCGGAAGCTCCCCAACCCAAGGACACGGTCAGCTTCGATAAGGCCTCAAATTCGTTCGTCTACACCAGTCAATATGGCACCCGCCGAGAGACGCGCTCCAGCGTTCTCCGGGAAGCCCTCACCGGTGCCGCCCTGGCCGGCATCCCCGCCGCCCTGGGAGTCGCCGAGCGCGGCATGATCGGCGGTGCCACCTCCGGTATCGAGAACTCCAGTGGTTCGTTCTTTGCCAATGGCCTGGCCGGAGCCGGTGCCACCTGGCTAAACGCCGCCGGCGGAATCTTGCTGGGCACCACTGTGGGTGCGGTCAAGGGTTATCGTGAAGCCACCGCCGGCCAACCCAAGCCCAAAGAAGGCGGACTGGACGTCGGAGGCCTGCCCCGTGCCGGGCTCTACGGTTTCTTAGGCGCCATCGGCGGCGGCATCGGCGGAGCCGTCCTTCCCCTGGCCGGACTCGCGGGCGGAGTCACCGGCGCGGTCATTTCCACGGTCGCCTTCGCTGGTTTCGGTGCCTACCAGGCCGTGAAGCAGAACAATCGACTTTTGCAAGAGGCCATCTCCCACGGCTACAAACCCGAGTAATCGGGTTCCCGAATCCGGACCTACGGAGCGTGCCAGCCAGCACGCACGGGAAGTTCATCCACTCGACCGCCGTCCCAAAGCTGTCCACCAGTTCGGGTGAGCTGCTGTGCAGTCCAGAGAACATCCAGGAGGCCCGAGGAAGGTTAGCAATCACGCCAGAGCGATGCGGGTGGGCGGGCCAATCCCCATTCGGGCGACCGCTTGGCCGTATGGTCTTCGGGCTGACCTGCCGCGCCGGCGCCGAATTCCTGATCACACCCGAGGTCTTTACAAGCGAAGAGCTGCGATTGTTTTCCTGACCTTTGGCAGCCTCAGACGGCCGGGTCGACAACTTCGTAGCCGAAACAGGCGGAATCGGCGGCGAAGCCCGCGGAATTCACCCCGACTGGCTGCAACCACCACTTCGGCCACGGCGTTATTCCCAGGATGAATGGGCCGCCGGCGTCTGTTGGACGGCGCCATTGCCGAGATGGTGCATCCCTTTACTCGACCCTCGGCGCTAAAAGGAAATGGAAACGCGGGTAGTAAGCTGGTCGGGAAGATTCACAAATCGTTCACTTTTCGGACCCTATATTTGGCATCGTTTGCGCGGGTCAGTGTATTATCAATTTATCGGCGAGCAGCAATCGCTCCTCCCCGATTCAATTGAACGTTGAAGGTCGCTCCCTCTGAATAACAATTCGTTGCCTCCCGGATTTCCGCGGAGGCATTTTTTTTACTGGTGATATTCCGATCCACACCGGTCGGCTTGCTCCTCGTGTTCAACCACCAGCATGCCGTGATAGTCGAGGAGCAGGCCGCGAGCCGGCGCCCGCACGGGCCAAGTTGTGAAGAATGTCGGCAGAGCAAGGGCGAGACATCCCCACTGCGAACATGGTTGACGTGTATACGCTTCAAAGTTTGAAATGCCAGGGATGCGGCGGTGGTCTGATTTGCGACATCTTTGCTCGCAAGATTGCCTGCGAACATTGCGGAACGGTGGAGACGGTGCCACCTGCCGGGGGCGCCACGGCCCTGGGAGAGGAACCTCTGGAGCGACTGCTGGAGCTGGAGCAGGCGGAGCCGCTTGCCAGACCAGAGGGCATGCGCGTGATCCACTGTCGCAGTTGCGGGGCCGAGGCTTCGATAGCGGCTCAGACGCGAGTGGTGGATTGCGCCTTCTGCGCCTCCACCGCGGTGCACGAGGAGGCCGGAGGGGGGCGCTGGTTTCGCCCGGCAGCCTTGCTGCCGTTTCTAGTTCGCCCCGAAGAAGCTCAGAGCAAGTTGAAGGCCTGGGCGAGAAAGTTGCGCTGGCGGCCAAACCGGGTGCAGCGATTGGACCGGCCGGAAGAATTGACCGCCATCTACCTGCCTTTTTGGACCTTCGACGCTTCGGCCAGCGCGGAATTTGAGGGATGGCGCAGCGGCATCATGAATGCCGACGGCGAGACCCACTCAGGACGGGTGGCGGTGGACGGAAGGCGACGAGCCCAGTATGTAGATTTGCTGGTTTGCGCCTCGCAGGGGGTTCCTCTGGAATGTGTGCGCGGCATCGAACCGTTTTCCACGCTCAACGAGCTCATCGCTTACGACCCGCGCCTGCTGGCGGGCAGCTCAGCCGAGTTGTCTTCGGTTGGGGTGGCTGAAGCCTGGCGGCGCGCCGAGGAGCACCTTCGCACGGTCGAATACGATAAGGCATGCCGCGATGTTCGCCTGCGCGACGATGAATCGGTGCATCTGAACATTCAATATAAATTTGAGGGCCGCCGCGGCAAGCCGGTCCTGCTGCCAGTTTACGTCGCTTCTTATCGCTATGCGGGCAAGACTTATCGAGTCCTGGTGAATGGCGAGACCGGCCGGGTGGAAGGGCAGGCGCCCTATTCGTGGTGGAAGCTGGCCGCTTTGGCGGTGGTGGTTTTGCCCATCTTCGGGCTACTCAATCTTCTCTTCTTTGGCACACCGACCTATATACTGGTAGCCCTCTGTGTGGCCCTTACTATTTATGAGCGGGTTCGGGCCACTCTGCACAAGCGCAAAGCCGTCGCATCCGCCGGGGTGGCCTACGGCCCAGGCGCGAACAAGGACTCTGCCAAACCACGCAGCTGGCGAGAACGCCGACGACCCGGGAAGAGCTGAGCGAAGGTGGAGGCCTCCGCTCTTATGGCACGCCTGGATGCTTTGACAAATTGGAGCCAAGACCGATTCAACGGGTTGGCCGAGAGGGCCAGGTCGAGTGGTCCGGGACGGCGATCTGTATGGGTTCCGTCCACTTGCTGGATAAGTCCTTGTTTGTGCATGAACAGGGCCTGATCGCTTTACAATGGAGTCCCGGCCTTTAGTTACTGGCCCGAAGCGCAAACGGCCAGTCTGGCCTGGCGAATGTCGAACTGGCTGCAGTGTTCCAAGGTGCCTGACCCGCTAGAGCGGTTTCCAGTTGGGTGCGGCCACCTCGGCGTACTGGTTCAGCCGGCCCTGCAAGTAGTCAGCTGCTTGCCCCTGATAGTTTTGGGCGACGTAGCGTCTGGCGCTCTCGAGATAGTTGGGCCCACCCATTTCCAGGCGGGTCAGTACCTGGCTCCCCATCTCCCGATGCTCCGCGGACTGCGCGTCCAGGTGGCTCATACGGGCCAGGTCACCTACCACACCGTCCACCCGGTTGGCCTGGATCTGTGGATTCTCCTTGGCATAGATCTCGTTGAACAGCCAGAGCCGAGCAGCTTTCTCGGCGGTTGGCGCCTTTTGCAGGAAATCCGCGCTCAATTGACCGTCACCATTCACGTGGTCGACGAAGGCCGTCATCGCCCGCTGCAGTCCTGGTTCTGCCTCACGGACCAGCCCTAGCTCATCGACATAGCCAAAGGGAGAAAGGCCCGTCCGTACCTTTTCGGCCATCTGCTGCAAGCGCAAATCAGGCGGCGGCACCTGCCAGTGGTAGCCCAGGCGAGCGATGTAAGCCAGCTTCTCTCCGTACTGGCCACGACTGAGCATACAAAGCTGAGGATAGGCCTTGTAGCTGTGCCAGTTTTTCATCAAGTCGGCGTGGCAATCGGCAAAATCCTCACTGGGATTCAGAGTGCCATAGTCGCGGGTGAAATCTTGAGCGCTGGCCCCCTTACCGAAAGGACTGTCCGGTCGCTCAGAAATGCGCCGGCATCCATTGACGGCTCCGATTTCCTCATCCACCAGGTGGCCGACTTCGTGAGCCAGATTGTCGCGTAGCGCCTCAGGGTTGCGCAAGGAATCGCGACTCAGAGCCACCTGACCGCCCCCTCCCAGGCCTCCCATCAGCCAGTTCTTGCCGGGCACCATCATCTCGCCCAGCAAGGTCTGAACGTGCAAGTTCTTTACCAGTCCGCGCAGGCGAGTCTCGCCCAGGCGTTCTTGAAGCGGCTGCAGAGCCCCCTCAAGCAAATCGGCTTCTTTAGGATCCAAAATGCCGGTCACCTGGATGCCGCGCAGAACCGTCTGAGTGCCGGCGGCCTGACTGGCCTTGATCTGGTTCTGCAAGCTATGGCCGGCCACGATCCAGGAGTTACCGCCATCCTGGTGTTGAGGTCCGAAAATTTTAAAAGGGTCCAGATCGGCCAATACTTTGGCCAGGACCGGTCCAAGGCCGGCGGGCGCGCCCATCTGACAGGCAGCCAGCGCGTTGAGGTAACTGGCGCTGCCCAGCATACCGCGCGCCGACTGTGGCTGGCTGGGCCCGGGTAGAGGAGCCCCCGACTGCAAATACTTATTTTCAGCCAGCTGCAAGGCGGTCAGTTCGACCAGGCCTTCGCTGGGATTCGGTTCGACGGACTGCAGGCGCAAGCGCGCCATATCGCGGAACCAATCGGCGGCACCGTCGCGGCTTGGCTGCACGGAATCCGCTGGCCCAGGCTTGGAGGGCGCCACAGGGGGCGGCCAAGAGGAAGGCGTGGGCGTTGCTACGAGATTGGGCTGAAACCGAATGCCGTCCATTGAAAGGTCTAGTTCTGCAACCAGGGGGCGAAAAACCTTGCTTTAACGCCAAACACCTTGAGAGCCACGGCCTTCCCAGACCCGTTCCCAAGACCCCCTGTGGAACGCACATTTGCTTGAGGCTCCAACACCGATGGAAAAAGTAACCTTTTGGAAACAAAATCAGGGAATTGCTGAGCCCTGGCTGAGGTCCTTGCCCTAAATTCATCTCATAGCCCGGAAGCACACGCCGGTCGCCAATGAGAAGGAGAACTTAAACCATGTCAGCTTTGAATGCTCTCACCACCAGGAACCACCTGATCGGACAAAACCAACGTGGCCAGACCATTGTTGGACATCGCGAAGGACGCGGACAGTGGGAAGCCCGCAATCTGCAAAATGGCGCGCAGTTCGAAATGGAACGGCTCAATGATTTGCCCGGCGCTGCCAGCCATTGGGGAGTGACCCGCACCGGCGTCCACGGTGTGCAGTCCTACAATGACTTCACGGTCGCCCGCGGCGAGCACGGCGTGAAGCTGCTCGACCTCAATCGCAGCGGATTTCAGCCCTTGTAAAAATGGCTCTGGCAGCTTAAAAGAAGGCTTGGGCAGCTCGACTCTTGAGCACCAAACCCATCTGCTAGCGACCCCAAAGAGTAGATGCCATCGAGGCGGCAGGGTCAGCCCTTGGCAAGTGAAACTGCCCGGGGATGAGCTACTGGCTCGGCGATCAGGCATTTCGAGAGGCGATTGCGGGGCCGGTGGGCCTCTATGCCTGGTGCGATTTGCGCGAGCGGCCTGTGCGGCACGAAGCTCAGTTCTTGGGTTGCCTGCTCAATCCGCAGCAAGCTCTCCAAATCGCAAGGTCTGGTGGCAAGATGGAAGCCTGTTGTGTCCCGGCCGACCCATTCCAGGGCGCTCAGTTCTGCGAAGAGATTCTGGCCCTTCGTGACGACTCGGACTTCTTTTCGCACTACCAGCGTCTTGGAGAGTGGATCGAAGCAGCCCAGGATGGCCGTGCGCTGGCGGCCAGCCTGGCCCAGCTTT
>JALHOV010000291.1 GCA_022842865.1 Vulcanimicrobiota bacterium
GGAGGCAATCTTCACGGCTTCAGTATAGCCGACCACCGGGCAAAAGTCAGCCGAGGACGGAAAGGCCCGGGCACTGCTTGTCTCAATCCTGAGCCATTTTCCAGCCCACGGTAGCGGCTGCAACCGTGCCGACGGCAGCTCCCGGCCCGGCCAGCAAGAAGGCGCCCAGCGCCGCGGGACCGCTAGTCAATGATGCCCCGATGCCCACCGCCGCGAAGGCCCCTGCAGCGGCGCCTGCCGTGCCCCACAGGGCCGCATTCAGCAACTTGCGTCCTACCGAAGGGTTCTCTCCTCCACAGTTTTTCCAGCCGGCTACGGCGCCTGCCACGGCCCCGATGGGCCCGCCCACGGCCGGGCCCAACAGAAAAGCGGCTAGAGCAGCCGAACCCTGAATCGTGCTGCCCAATACGAGGGTGGCCAGGGCTGCCCCGGCAATGCCACCGCCGCTGGCGCAGGCCAGTGCATTCAGCGCTTTTTTCCAGGTAGGGGGGTTAGGCCCCGAAGGTTCAAAGCCGTCGCCTTTGCTCGAAGGGATTTGTGAGGAAAGGGTCGGCGCCGGTCGGCTGATGGGGGTCAGGGTGGCGGTCGATATCTGCTGCATCTTCATGGCCTGATCATAGGCTACCCGGTCCAGAAAAAGACCTGCAATTCGTGGCCGAACTATGAACTATGTAAACTTTAAGAGTTCTTTCAGGCCGGCTTGCGATCATCCGGTCATGAACATTCTCGCCAGTGGCAAATCGGTCGATGTCACCGTCCGCCACAAAATCCCCGTAACTCGTTCTGAAACAATCGGGATGATCCCATCCGATGTTTTTCTGAGCCACGATCAAACCCCAGACGTGACGGGCCTGGCGCACAACCGGCCGGTGACCTACGAGCAACCTTTGGTCGAGGGCGGAGCTCCGGTGATGCTGGAGGTCAGTCAGCGCATTCAGGCCCGCGCCAGCAGCCCTATCCTGTCGGGTCTGGTGGGTGGCTTTTGCGGTGGTGTTACCGGATTCATCGCCGGTGGATTGGTCTCGATGCTCACCGGCAATGGCGCCTTCCTAATGGGCGGAGCCGCCCTCGGAACGGCCACAGGCGGAGGTTTGGGGGCCCTGAGCGCCGTCGGCGCCCGGGTGCGAGTGGTAGAGAAAGAGTTCCCCATCGAGCAAAGAGCCATGACCGGTGTCGAGGTTCAGGTCAGCCCGGGGAAACTCGACGGCCAGCCTGGTTTCTTCCATCGTTTCGAACCGCGTCTGCAGCGCACGCCGCTAGGAAGCTACACACAACCAATTTTAGAACGCTATCGTGAAGGGTCCTCGTCATGAATATCCGCCAACTGCCCCCTTTGCCCACCGCACCCGAAGGTGGCAAGAAGAAGTTCACCGTTGACCTTTCCTATACCGGCCCCGAGACGGTGAAGACACGCCTGGGAAGTATTCCCAAGGACTATGAGACCTCCAGCGGCCGCGAGAAGGTTGTGGACATCTTCTTTGAGTCCAAGCCTCCAGAAGCATCGAACCCTTCTGGAAAGAGTCGGGAAATTTGGCGTGCTCAGCCGCTCTACGCCGCGGACGGACGACCCAGGCTGACGACCATTCAGGAAACCATCACCGCAACGCCCTACTCGAAAGTGAAGAATACTCTGGGCTTTGGAGCGGCCGGGGGAGTCGTTGGCGGCGTGGTGGGTGGCCTGATTGGATTGCTAGCAGGCGATGGCGGTACCGGCCTGATCGCTGGTGCGGCTACGGTCGGCGGTCTGGGGGCCGGACTTGGCTACCTGCGGGCAGCTACGGATCGTGTGAAGCTGGAGTGGCAAGAGACTCCCATTGTGGACCACAAGCTGGTTGGCTATCGCTATGAAGTAGATGAAGACACCTCGACCGATTCCGATGGCAATACTCAGACGGATGACTACGAGCACGAATTTCGACCTCTGATTGCCGAGACGAAGGTCGGAACCTACTTTAAGCCTGTGGTCGTCCACTACACGGAATCAAGCAAGAAGCCCGAGTCCAACTGAGCGGATAGACTCAGCTCGAGACAGGTCCGGATTCGATAAAGAGGGTTCCTCCCTGGCTGCGGACGCGGTCAAATCCAATCTGGAGATTGTCCGGCAGCATGGGACGGGTCTCGACCACATAATCGTCACCGTCCTGGCGAACTTGCATTTTGGACATCTCGTTGGCGGCGAAAGAGGCGAAAAAATTGGTCATCAAGTTGGGAATCGGCAGAAAACCGCCGACCCTGGTCGACTCGAGTCGGAAGCGGAGCTGAGTGTCTCCTTGCGCCAACAGGCGACCCCGAACTTCGAACGGGATGTCGAAGATTTTGTGAGCGATTCCCGTCATTTTGAGCCTGCCGCCCGATTCCACTTTGACCTTGAGTTCGCTCAAGCCCTGAATCGGCTTTTTCTGCACCACGCGATTGATCGCGTCCTCGGAAACGCCCACCTGCAGGCGCTCAACCTGCATGGGAAATTTTGCAAAGTTTTTCAGATCCGGCCGGGGAACATCTCCCCAGGGCCCACGCTCAGGCGTCAGCTTCATCAGCTCGGGGAGCGCTTTGGCGAGGCCCGGGACCTTGACTTGGATTTCATTCAGTTCAAGATCGGCCGATTTGAGCCCGCGCAGGGACACACGCTCCTGGGGCAGGTCGACCTGCAGCCCTGGGGCTTCCCGCTCCCGCAGCCGGGCTTTGAGGCGAGCATTCTCGGCCAGGAGGGATTCGTAGCTGGGTCCTTGGATCGGTTGCACTCTTCAGGATTCCCTGGTCTGGCCTGATTCCCCTGGCGGTTCCTGTTAACGAATTTTCTTAGTGGCTCCGACACAATGGGGATGGCAGGGTTCCGCTGCGAGGGAAGGAAAACTTGTCGGATGATCAGCCGAGTCGGTTCTCCCGGCAATTCCTGGACTCCCAAACTTTGGGCTCTGGATGCGACCAAAATGACGCAAGAGCAGCGTGAGATGGTGGCCCTGGACTCTAGCATCATCCTCTACAAGCCCGAGACCGCCTGTGCTCAGCCCGGCAAGAAGGCTCAGAATCTTCTCTTCAAAAGGCGTCCGAAGCCGCCTCAGTGGCCCTCTCAGTTGCGTCGCGTTGGCGTGGCAGGTATCGACACTTTGTGGACGGCTCGTTCAGCAGGCGACTATCTCCAGGGAGCCATTGAGCTCGGTAGTAGCACGACCAGTTTGGCGGCGCGAGCTGCAAAATTCCAGGGGGCCGGGCGATTGGCTGGAGGGTTGGGAGTCGCCGGGGTTCTGCTCGATGGCGGCAGCGATCTGGTTCGTGGCCTGCGCGAAGGGGATTCGGAGGCCCTGGCCCTGGCCGGTCTAAAGGGGGGCGCGGGAGCCTTGATGTTTGTTCCTGGAGGCGGCCTGGCCAGCGGCGGAATTTTGCTAGGGGCCAGCGCTCTGGAGAACCGCGAGTGGTTGGCCCGTCAGATGCAAAGTGGTTGGCGGGAGGCCTCGCAGTGGTGGAACGGAGGCGCGCAAGCTCCAGGTGGATGATCCGTTCAAATTCTGGAATGAACAAGCAGGCCCACTCTGGGTTGCCTTCCAGGAACAACTGGACTTCCTGATGGATCCGCTGGGCCGGGAACTGATGGACCAGGCCCAGGTTGGCTCGGGCGAGCAGGTGCTGGATGTGGGTTGCGGATGTGG
Source organism: Vulcanimicrobiota bacterium (assembly GCA_022842865.1). Lineage (GTDB taxonomy): Bacteria > Vulcanimicrobiota > Xenobia > Xenobiales > JADMJV01 > JADMJV01. Next base: position 3,648 of record JALHOV010000291.1, read on the forward strand.
CTCCACATCCATCGAACTGGCCCACCGTGTCGGTCCAACGGGCTCGGTGGTCGGCCTGGACATTTCGGCTCCCATGCTGGAGAGGGCGCGTCAGCGCTGCTCGGTTCCGGAGTGGGTGGATGGGGACGCTTCCAACCAGACTTTTTCCCGAGACTTTGACCTGATTTACTCGCGCTTTGGACTCATGTTCTTCGACCAGCCCGAAAGTGCATTCCGCCATTTGCGCGGACTGCTGCGGGCCAGCGGTCGATTGGCCTTTTTGTGTTGGCGCTCGCTGTCGCTCAACACGTTCTTTCACCTCGGCCTGCAAGCAGCCAAACCTTATGTCTCCCTGCCCGAACCAACCCCTCACCATTTGCCCGGACCCTTTTCCCTGGCCCCGGAAGGTAAAATCGAGCAACTTCTTCATCAGACCGGTTGGAAAGGTATCGAAGTGATCCCCTGCGACCGTCATATCTGCCTGGACGGCATAGAAAACACCGCCGATTTTCTTCTCAAAATCGGACCGGTGGCTCCCGTCGTCAGAGAGTCTGAACCTTTCATCGTTGACAAAATCCGCCAGCGATTGGCTGAGCTGCTGACAGACTTGGAGCGAGACGCTCACGACCGGGTGCTCTTACCCGTGGCCACGTGGTTGGTTACGGGTAAGAGTAGATAGCCTTTGTTCACCTGCTATCGGGAGTTGGTCGAATGACTCCAAAACCGACGCCCGAATCGGGATAATAGGCGCTCTTTCCTCCCGGTCGTCCCAGGCTCAAGGGAAAATGACCATCCGGCGACTGGCCGTCCAGAAAGGCCAGGCATTTGGGGTTATTGGGTTCACCCCCGACCGCTACAACTTTGATTTCTTCCAGGGCATCGTATATGACTTCGGAATCCTTCAAGAACCGGTCGAATTGGCGATTTGCTGCGCCTTCGGACTCGCTCCTGCCATAGTTGGTTTGGACCTTTTGGAGCGTTTGCTGGGCAAGCTCCGACAGGCGTGGATCGGAGCTTTGTTCGCTGATCTGTTGCAGCATGGCATAGCCGGCCAGGTTGGAGTCTCGGATATCGGCACCGCTGGCCGTATGGCAGGCTTGGGTTCGAATCTTGTCCATTTGCCGGCAGGCGAGGTCGCATAGCACCGCCCCGATAGGTCCGCTGGCCACACCTCCGCTGGCCAGGTAAGCCAGCGCTTCACTTTGGGCAATGGCCCGACTGGCAGCATCCTCGCTCTTTCTGGTGGTTCCTGTTTGGGCCATCATCTCGGCCTGCCGCAGTGCGAACTGGGCCACGGATATTTCCCGCTCGCTAGCGCCGGGTGTTTGGGCGACAGAGCGCAGGCCAATCTCGGCAATCGTGCTGCGGCCATCGTAGCCGTCCTGGTTGACAAAGAGAGCCTTTTGGAAGGTCTCGGCGACCATTTTTCCTCGACCGGGTCTGGTCGTTAAGTCCATGGCTGCGGGTCCGCTGTTTCTAGGAATAATCATAGGTATTCTCCTTCTGTGGTTCGCCTGACCGGCTTACGTCTGAAATTCAGCTTAGCTCTGATTGATTCACCGACTGTTCGTGGCTGGCCGGAATTGTTGCTGAAGTGCTAACAGGAAGTTCTCCCTTGACGACTTTCTGAAGTATCAAGGCCACCTGCGAAGCCATCCGGGAATCGAGCTCTACAGCGGGTCTGGTTCCTTCGGTAGCGTGATGCCCCCTGAGGGCCAGGGCCAACTGATGGGAACGCCCGGTCTGGCGCTCGCGGAAGGAGACGAAGGCCGAGTAGACGGATTCCCAGCGCTTGCGTTCCTCGGACAGGCCAAAACCCAACTTGGAAAGCACCACCAGATGATCGAGACGGTCTTTTAAATCAAGTTCTTCCAACGCGACGTCCACAAAGCGAGCCGAATCCGTGCCCAGCGCTCGCACTAAAGTGTCCGCCCCAGCCTGCTGCAGTCCAGGCAGGCGCTGTTGGGGATTCATGAGCGGATGCCAGGCCAGATTGGTCAGTGTGCGACACAGGTCATAGGCGGAAACCAGGTTGCTTCCCGTATGGTCACTGCCTGAGGCTTTCAGCAGGGTGGAACCGTTTGACTGGTCAACCAGGCTGGGCCTTGCCACACTGGGTGATTCTCCGTAGCCCCCTCGGAATTGGAGCTTCTGATTTCCGGTCAGGCCCTTGAGCCAGTTTTCTTGACCCACAGGGCTATCAAACTGCTTGAGCGTGCGAGCCAATCGATTGGAACGGGAGCCCCCCTGTCGATAGCTCACGATGGCGTCAAAAACCTCGGTCAGCTTGCCTGCCCCCGGAATACTCCAGTGCTCGGGGTTGCTCCGGGGAGATTTCTGTTGGGCTTTGATTACCGCCCGCATCATCGGGAAGGTTTTGGTGGCGCTCCACATTTGTGCGGGGGTCAGGGCATTCCGGCCTAACCAGCGAGCCTGCAGCTGGCCTTCGTGCGAACTTCCCAAACAGAGGCATGCCTCTGCGATCTCGGGGTGAAGGAATTCCAAACCTCCCTCGATGGAGGGCAAACTTCCGCTGTCGGGGTAAGCCAGGGCCGGCCCCAGCGGGGTTGGTCTGGTGGTGCTCAGCCGGGAGGGGTAGGAGCCGATCTGCGATTTTAAGAAAGAGCTGTCGATTCCGCGATCCAGGTAGGCCAGATGGTCCGCGTTGGAACCCTCCTCAATCGACCGGTCGAGAAACCTTTGGTAGAGTTCTTCTCCGTCGAAATCCAGTAATTCCGACTTGGACCGGGACCAAGAGAGATGGACGTGGCTGTTGTGACCGGAGTCACCCGGCCCATAGACCTCCACGGCCCCCAGTTCTTGAGCCCGCTTCATAAAATAGCGAAACTGAGGATGGTTGATGCTCACTCTTTGGCCGTTGATGGTGTCCACGTCCAGTGCGGTCCCCCGATAATGGTTGGAGTTGGGACTGTGACTTGCCCCGGCCAGCGAGGTGATGGCAAAGGAGAACTCGCGGGTTAACGAATTGACGCCCCGCAACATGTCAATCGATAGATTCACGCTGCCCCCTGGCGCATTCCCGTAAGAGCTCCTGCGTGCCGGACGACCGGCCGCGGTATCCACTACATTGGAACGCGGATCGGCCCCGTCCTTAACGCCGCTGGGATGCTGAGTTAGTAGCTCCAGGCGCCCCGATTTCTCCCGCTCGAGCAACTGCTTGGCCAGCGAGATCCGTTCCGCCGAAGCAATTGCATCCTCAGGAATCGACTCGAGAGAATCCACCGGCAAGCAGGACGAAAGTGGGGTGCAAAAGCCAGGCGGAGTTCTCTTGGGCGGCGTAAGGGTGACGGAGGTGATTTCCATGATTGGCAGTCTAGCCCGAGTTGAGGCGAAAAACTCGTTGCGGAAGTTGGCTGGCCCCTATCTGGCGGCGACTGGTGCCCGGAAAAGGTCTAGCGGTGACGGGACGGAGCGCAAGGTGATTTATAAATTTATAAACAACTGTCAGAAGGTAGATCATGAAGAGAACCCCGAAAGGTTCCACATCGTTTATGACCCAAACCCCTGACCTCGACAAACTGAATGACGATACTTGCTGGCTGCTGCAGTGCTTCCGAGATGTCTTGGAGGAAACTGGGAGTTTTGAGGTGGCCGGTTTGTTGCCCTGGTTGCCTGGAGTGAATCCGGTGCAAACTTTGCCCGACTCGAACCGAGCAATCCAAGCTCTTTCCATTGCCTTTCAGCTTCTCAACCAGGTGGAGGAGAACGCCGCCGCCCAGGTTCGTCGTGCCGTGGAAGGCCAGCAGGGCCCGGCGCTGGAGCGAGGCTTGTGGGGCCAGGTGCTCAAGCAGCTTCTCCAGGAAGGATGGGAGTTTTCTGGTCTGGCCAAGGGCTTAGGGGACCTTCGGATTGAGCCCGTCTTCACCGCCCACCCCACCGAAGCCAAACGAGCAACTGTCCTGGAGCATTATCGCCACCTTTACCTCTTGCTGGTGAAGAAGGAGAATCGCCTCTGGACCGATTTTGAACGGCAGGCCATTCGGAGCGAAGTGAAGGCCACTTTGGAACGACTTTGGCGCACTGGCGATATTTTCTTGGAAAAGCCCGACGTAGCCTCGGAACTTCGCAATGTGATCTACTATCTCCGCAGAGTGTTCCCGGCTGCTTTGCCCCTCTCCGACCGCAGACTCCGGCAAACCTGGGCCGCTCTTGGTGGTGACCCGAAGGATTTGGCCCCAGCAGACAGCCTGCCCGCCCTATCGTTTTCAACCTGGGTTGGGGGAGATCGAGATGGTCACCCTCTGGTTACGGCCGAAGTCACTCGCAAGGCTCTCCAGGAGCTAAGAGTCAACGCCCTGGAACTCTTGCGCCAAGAGCTTACTCAACTCACGCGAAAGCTGAGCCTGTCGGATCATATTCAGGCCGGGCCTCCCGAACTGGTTCAGGCGATAGAGGCTTCGGCCAGGCTTTGTGGTGAGGCAGGGCGAGAAGCTCTGGGTCGCAATCCCAATGAACCCTGGCGGCAGTGGATCAATCTCATCCTTTGCAGATTACCTGGTGGGAATTTTTCCGGGGCCACCTACCATCAGGCTCAGGAGTTAGAGTCCGATCTGGCTTTGCTAGAAGACTCCTTGAAGGCAGTGGGCGCCGATCTGCTGATTCAGACGGACCTGGGTCCGGTGCAGCGGATTGTCAAGACCTTCGGTTTTCACCTGGCCACTTTAGATGTCCGCCAAAACAGCGCCTTTCACGATCGGGCGGTTGATCAGTTGCTCGTGGCGGCTGGCGTCAAGGACTGCGGGTTTTCCACCTGGTCTGAAGACCGTCGCCTGGCTTTTCTTCAAGAGGAACTCTCCTCACCCCGCCCCTTCGTTCGGCCGGACCTTGAGCTTGGGCCGGAAGCCGAGGCGGTTTTGTCTTGTTTCCGAGTCTTAAGGGCCGAGTGGGACGCTCACGGATGCGCCGGCCTTGGGGCTCTGATCGTAAGCATGACGCGCAGCCTCTCGGACCTCCTTACGGTCTATCTATTTGCTCGAGAGGTGGGTTTCCTGAAGGGCTGTGACGATGGTTTGTATTGTCCAATGCCGGTGGTTCCTCTCTTTGAGACGGTGGAAGACCTGGAGCGCAGTCCCGGCATCCTGGGGGATTTCTTAAAGCATCCCTTGACCAGGGCCGGCATTTCCGTTCGTCGAGGCGTCCAGCAGGTGATGGTGGGTTACAGCGACAGCAATAAGGACGGCGGCCTCATCGCAAGTCTCTGGGGACTCTACCGAGCTCAGGCCGGAATGACCCGGACAGCGCAAGAACAGGGCGTGAGAATCAGATTCTTTCACGGTCGAGGTGGAACCATCAGCCGGGGGGCCGGACCCACCGGGCGCTTTATTCGCGCACTGCCTTCAGGCACTCTGGGCGGCGATTTTAGGCTGACTGAGCAGGGGGAAACCATCGCTCAAAAATACGCAAACCAGATCAGTGCGGTTTACAATCTTGAGTTGCTCCAGGCGGGAACGGCCGGGGCTACGCTGGGAAAAGTCGTTCTCCCAGACTGTCCTTCCAGCGGCCTGGAACCCATACTCGATCAACTGGCCGAGTGGAGCCGCAAAGATTATCGCGAACTGATCCAGTGGCCGGGGTTTTTGACCTTTTTTGCCCAGGCTACCCCCATTGATGTGATAGAACAGACCCGAATTGGTTCGCGGCCTGCTCGGCGAACCGGACAGCGTACTCTGGCTGACCTGAGAGCCATTCCGTGGGTCTTCAGCTGGAGCCAGGCACGTTTTTTCCTTTCCGGTTGGTATGGTGTGGGAAGCGCCTTGGACCGCCTTCAGCAGGAGGACCCAAAAGCTTACCAGCTGGTGAGGGAGCAATTCTTGCGCTGGCCGCCGATTCACTACATTCTGAGCAACGCCGCCACCAGCATCATGACCGCAGAACCGTCGATCATGGAAGAGTATGCCCAGTTGGTCGAGGACGAAGTTGTCCGCAGCCAGGTGCTCAACAAGATTCTGAGCGAGTATCGATTGACAAGGCAGCATCTGGAAAACCTCTACGGAGGCGTGCTGGAAGACTGCCGACCAGACCCGGCAAGGCCTCTAGCCAGACGCCAGGCACCGCTGCGCGTCCTCCACCAAAGACAGGTCGAGCTTTTACGACGGTGGAGGTCGACCCCTGGCTCCGAGGAGCTATTGGGCATGTTGCTGCTGGTGGTCAACGCCATCGCGGCCGGTTTGCGGACCACCGGGTAAAGCGGCGGAAATCGTGGCCGTCGGGTCAGGCCATTCAAGCGGCGAAAACGACCCTTCACGGCCTGCGCAGGACCCGGTTCCGGCAGGTCAGATAAAATAAAGGGGTGATCACCCCTCATTCGCCCGTTGTTTCCCCTACTCGTCAGCATTTGCGCTAGGCCAGGTTGCTTCAGCAACAAGTGGACTCTCTGGAGCGTGCACGCCCTGGTGAGCCGAGATCGGAAGAGC
>JALHOV010000292.1 GCA_022842865.1 Vulcanimicrobiota bacterium
CAAAGACCATCATGACCAACCAGGGCCGCTTCTCACAAATCCAGGACAACGAATTGACCGAGTCCAACTCAGGAGCCGTTTGGAAGTTAACCCGCAACAGTTCCAATCAACTGGTGGACCAAAACCTGTACGATCCGGACAACGCCACCCACTATCTTTGGAACCTGGGTGCGAACAGTCAGTTTCGCATCGATCGCAGTGAACATCCGGTCATTTGGTTTCACTTCGAAGGCTTGACCGACCCCAACAATCTGGCTTCGAAGAAGTTTCAACGCAAATTCAGCCTGTACAGCAAAAACTTTCCCCGCTAAGGTCGGCGAAGCCCTGACAAGTCAAACTGGCCCGGCCTGATTTCGCAGGACGGCAATGAGGAGCCTCGAACGACAGCGTGGTGACCCTGACCCAGCGATTCACGGGATGCCTGGTGGGCGGCCTGCTCGGAGACGTGATCGGGGCTCCGGTGGAAGCCGAATCGGCTGCCTATATCCGGAAAACCTTTCGCACGGTGGACGACATTCTGGCCCTGGACCGGGTCGAGGAATTGCTGGGTGCTTATTGGACCGTGGGACGCTACACCGATGATACCCAGATGACACTGTGCGTGGCGGAGTGGCTGCTCGAGGATGGCCCTACCGATGGATGCAAGCTGCTGGCCCGCTTCAGCGAAGCGTTTCGACCAGCCCGTCGCTATGGGTCGAGCACGGCGGCAATTTTGCAGGCTTTTGAGGAACATCAAGAGGAGTGGCGGGCTCTGGCCACCCTGATGTTCCCTTCGGGATCTTATGGCAATGGCTCGGCGATGCGGGTCGGTCCCATCGGCTGCCTTTACTATCAAGATCCACCGGCACTATTTAAAGCCTGCCGAGTCTCCTCACTCACTACCCATTCCCATCCCCTGGCCATTCAAGGAGCCACCTTGCAAGCCTCAGCCATCGCCGCCTTGATGCGCGGGGGCGACGTGCTGGAGGTAGACCGCTATCTGCAATCGCTGGATCTGGTGCTCAAGCGGCTGGCCCGCGAAGGGCCGGAACCCATGGAATACCGCCAGGCCCTACAGACAATTGCCGACGGATTGGCCGCCAGCCACGAACCGGCGCGTGTGGCAGAGACTTTGGGCACAGGACTGGAGGCAAAAGAAGCCGTTCCGATGGCGCTTTATTGCTTCTTATTCGCTCGAGATTCGTTTGAACAGGTGATTCACCACGCCGTCTTCCTGGGCGGAGACACGGACACCATCGCCAGCATGGCTGGCGCCCTGAGCGGAGCCTTTTTGGGAGAAAAATGCCTGCCCGGGCGGTGGTGCGCCCGCCTGCGCGACGAAGACATCACCCCCGGATCCATGGCTGGCCTGGCTCGGCAATTGGCTGGCCGGGCGGAATGCAGCAACCTCGGTTCTTGACGGGCATCCATTATGTGGATAACCTATGCGCTTGGCTTCTATTAGGCCAACGAATCTGACCGTCAATAGCGATCTCCTGGCGCAGGCCAAGGCTCTGGGCATCAATCTGTCTTCGGTTCTTGAGCAATCCCACATTCCAGGAGGTGAAAAAGCGCAAAACCCAGGCCCGGCCCGCGGAAAATCGGGCCGCCATGGAAAGCTACAACCAGGAAGTTAGCGACCGCGGGGTCTAGCATTAAATTTTCCTGGCTAAGGGCAGCGACGCCCTGCCACCAAACTGGCCTCTCGAGACCAATGTAGGAGCACCGGCAGGGCCTCCTCGCGCAGAAGTTGCTGTTGGGGAATGGCTCGGTGCTGCTCGGGCCGTTGCAAATCCTCGTAAAGGGCTGCGTCGTTAAAGCCAAATTCAGCCCCGATGGCATAAGTGTCCTGGCAGCTTAAGGAATAAACGATTCGTTTGATGCCGGCCCAATGGCAGGCGGTGTAGCACATGGGGCAGGGCTGAGCGGTGGTGTACAGGGTCGCGCCCTGGAGGCCCTCCAGGCAACCGGTGTTCTTGATTCCGTCGCGTATGGCCACCATCTCCCCGTGAGCGGTGATATCCAGGTCGGCCTGGCAGCGATTGTGCCCTTGACCCAAGACCTGCCCATCGCGCACCACCACGGCACCGATGGGACCGAGGTTGCCGTTCTCCATCCCCTTTTTTGACCACTCGATGGCCAGTCTCATATACTCCTGATCCTCAGGTTCGGTCTCGGACTGAAAAGTCGCTTTCCGACGGGGGGGGCTGGTTCGCAAGGGAGTGTTTCCTTTCTCACTAGGCTCGGGGCCAGACTTAAAGTATCAAAGATTTCCCGAGCGGGATAGCAAGGCCGGTTCAGTGGTCGATAGGACAGGGCGAATGGTCTTTCTCAGGCCAGGAAGCAGTCCTTCGATACGGAACCCTAAGGGCATGATTCCCTGCATCCCGGGCGTAACCGAACTGCATGAGGCGGGCCGCAACCTGCGGCTGATTGGCTATGCAGGAAAGCAAGACAATCGCGAGGTGATTGTCGAGGTGTTCCGACAGGAATCGGGGGAACATGATTGGTTTTTCCGCAGCGCCGCGCTCCAATCACGGCTGGCCCAGGCAGCCATTCCCACCTTTCTGGAAGTGGGCTGGGTCGAGGGGCAACCCTACCGTTTGCGAGAGTACGTGCAGGGGCGACCCGCCCAACAGTTGCTCAGCGATGGTCCGCTGGCCGAAGAGAGGCTGGTGGCCCTGGCCCGCTCCCTGGCGGCGGCTCTGAAAGCTTTGCACCAAAGGGGCTTCGTCCACGGCGCCTTGACCATCGACCACCTCAGGGTGGACCGAAGCGGAGTCTTCCGACTGCTGGACGCCGGCCGTTGCGAGTCCATCGGCACAGCGTTTCAGGCCAAAGGAGATGAATACACCGCCCCTGAGCTCTTGGCGGGAGGGTGTCTGCATCCCTCAGCCGACCTTTACAGCCTGGGCGCCATCCTGCTGGACCTGGCGGTAGGCTATCCCGTCTCTGACCGAAAGCGAGCTCTGGAGTATCTCGAGATTCGTCCGGCCCTGCGCGAGCTGCTGACCTGTCTGCTGCAGGATGATGCAGGCCGGCGGCCCTGCGCCTCATCCTTGCGATTGGCCCTGGTGGAGCTGGAAAAACGCGAGGCGTCCTTGCGCCTGGGACAGTCGCCACCGGCCCTGGCCAATGAACACGATCTCCACCCCTACCCACTTCTAGGCCTACAAGAGGAACTGGAGGTTCTTCAGCAGGCCTGGAAAGAGTCTCAACAGCGCCCGGTGTTCTTGGCCCTGATCGGCCCACCCGGCTCAGGTCGCTCGCGCCTGATCGAAGAGCTCCGGCGGGGGCTTGCCTTGGGCGACCTCTCCCGTCTCAGGGAAGTGGAAATCTGCCCGGAGGAGCTTGAGCCAGGTCTCACTCTTATGCGCACCTCTCCCCAGCTCTCCTTGCCTGCTCACGCTCGACAACTCATTCTAGAACCCCTGCAAGCGGCTGAGGCGCTGCAGTTTACGGAATCCTTTCTGAATGCGGCCGCACCACTTGGATTGAGGGCGGAACTGGGAGAGCGATCCTGGCGAGCCGGCGAACTGTTGGAACATCTCGAGAACTTCTGCCGCCTGGGAGTGTTACGACCTTTTTGGGGCCGCTGGACCTTTGCCGACGAATCCCCGGGTAGCCCCGAACCACGGCGCTTAACGCTGGAAGTGCCCAGCTTGGACGAGCGGACGCTGGAACAGTTTCTGGTGGGCTTGAAAGAACTCGAAAGCACATCTTTAGACCCCGTCGATCAGCTGCAGGCATTGACTCGCGCCTTGGAGAGGGTGATTCCTTGCGCTCGTTCGACCGCCTGGGTTGCACTCGAGCAGGGATTGACACCTGTGCTGGGCTCTCCCGCCGAAGCCGACCTGGGCTTACTTCTCGGAGCCCTGGAAACCGGCCATCCCCGTCAGAGTCTTGAGCCTTATGCTTGCCTGGCCTTGCCGCTGGTGGACGCCCAAGAAAACCTGGGCGGGATTGTCCTGGCCAGGGCCAATCCCTTCCTCGGAATCGAGATTGAGTTGGCCAAGCGGTTGGCCCGTCAAACCCAGCAAGAACTGAAGAGAGCTCGCCTCTTTGGTGAGCAACAGCGCCTGCTAGAGCGGACCCGACACCGGTTTCTTACCGCTCAGATTCGCCCGCACTTCCTTTTTAACGCGCTCAACACTCTGGCGGCCCTCATCCCGGTGGAGCCAGAACTCGCCGAAAGCTTGACTTTGGATACGGCCGAGTTTTTACGCACAACCTTCGCCGACCGTCCTGACCGGGTCTCTCTCAGCGAGGAGGTCCACCTGGTTCAAGTCTATCTGAGACTGGAAAAGGCCCGCTTTGGCAAACGCCTGCACATGGATTTTGAACTCGACCCCGAGGCCAATTCTGCCTTGCTGCCCACGCTCACCTTACAACCCCTGGTCGAGAACGCCGTTCGCCATGGGGTCACTTGCCGTTCCGAGGGGGGGCGCATCTTGTTACGCGTAGCTCGCTGCCCAGCCGGCTTTGAAATCAGCATCTCCGACGACGGAGTCGGCTTTGACCCTGCCCAGGTGCGCCCCAAGGGCACGGGTGTCGGTCTGAGCAACGTGCGCGAGCGATTGATGGACTTTTACGGACCTGGCTGTCAATGGACCCTGAGCTCGTCACCAGGCCAGGGAACCAGGATCTCCTTCTGCGTGGCCGATCCCAATCGGTCCTGAGGCCCGAATCGATTCATCGGGAGATCTTTTCCGAACAAGAAGGGTGACGAGGCGGCTGGCGAATTGGAGAGAGTGAAACCTTTGCGCCTTTTGTTAGTAGATGACGAAGAACCTGCTCGTCTGCGCCTGCGACGTATGCTGGAAAAACATCCCGATCTGGTCGAAGTGGTGGGCGAAGCCCACGACGGCAAAAGTGGCCTGAGCCAGTTCCGCGAGTTGCAGCCAGACGTTGTTTTCCTGGACGTTCAAATGCCCCCTCCTAACGGTCTGGAAGTTGCCGCCGAACTGGCGGACGAGGCCGAGCCACCATGGGTCATTTTTTTGACGGCCTTTGCCGATCATGCCGTCAAGGCTTTTGAATTAAAAGCTCTCGACTATCTGGTGAAGCCCGTCAGCGCAGAACGTCTGCAGTCCACTCTCCAGCGCCTGAGGGAGCAAAGAAACGACGGTGATGAATGGCGGGAGGCCGTCAGTGAAAGCCTGCAGAAAGCCATGCCTTCGGCGCCCACCCTGGAACGAGTGGCATTGCTTGATCCGGTGACCGAGAACCGGCTGATCGTTCCTATTGAGAAGATCGATTTGTTTCTTAGCCGAGAGGAGCGTTGTTACGCCCGCACGGGCGGACAGGAGTATCTGCTGCAAAACACGATGTCTCGTTTAGAATCGTGTCTGTCTCCCGCCCTGTTCTTTCGCGCTCATCGTTGTTTTCTGGTAAACGTAAACCGTATTCTTCAGGTGATTCCCTGGTTTAATGGCGCCTACAACATTAAAATGCTGGATGGAACCGAGGTTCCTTTGACGCGCCGGAAGGTGGCCGCCTTCAAGGAAAAGGTAGAGTTTCTGTAGACAACTCCCCTCCCCCATTCCGCCTTTGGCCGCTCGTTTTCGACCACCGCCCCCCCTATGAGGGGCCAATCCTCGCAGGCCATGCTACCTTTTGATGGTCAGCCGCACTCGCCGGAGAGGCGGCTGACCTCAACGTGCTCTCCCCTTGTGTTTTCGGGTAGCCAGACAAAATCTGGCTACCCCCTTTTTTATCCGCTGAAACAAAGAAAGAAGGGTCTACTTGCGATGGAATCGTCTACTCTCAAATTTCCCCCCAAAATCACCGCACGGCAAAGCTTGAACGAACGCTACGATCTCGTGCACGTAGGTCAGATCGACGCGAATCACCCGGCCTTCCTGACGCTGATGGAATCCCCCGATGGTAGCAGTGACCTTTATGTCTCCGGCTTCTCGGTGATGGGCGGGGGGATGGTTTCAGCTGTTCAAGATGTCTCCGACAAGTTGGCCGAAGGGCAGCCCCTGGAGGCCAAATTGCTCACAGAGAAAATTGATTGGCCCAATGAGATTTCGCCTCAACCCCTGGCTGAGGCCGGCACCGGGGGAAGGAGATTGTTGGCAATACCTTCAGGATTTTTGGTGCCTGGACGGTCAACCGGCGCCATCTATGTAATGGCCACCAATGAAGCCAATCCAACTGACCAGGCTACTTTTGGAACCCTGAAAATCACCGAGGACAAGAAGGGCTGGTTCTATCACCGGGCTGAGTGGATCGATATGAATGGAGACGGACGTCTGGACCTTGTTACCGCTCGCGCTCGCGTCGGACTGGGCGGCAAAACGGCGGGAGAGATGCTCTGGTTGGAGCAACCCGAGTCCCCCTTGGCAGAGGCCTGGAAGGAACACCCTCTGGAGAGTCCTGGAGACGTTCATTTCCGCACCTGCGACTTCAATCAGGATGGCCAGCCAGAAGTGCTCTCCGCCCTGTTCTTCCAAAAGAAAGTTACCTATTCAGGCAGCCAGGGGACCGTGCTGGTGGACGACAAACTGGGTTCCCCTTTTGACCTGGAGCTAGTGGACTTGAATAGGGATGGAAAACCAGAATTGCTGGCTTCCAATCACGAGGCAGGCAAGGGCGGCAAGGTGGTGGCCTATGAGGTACCCGAAAACCCCCGGCAAGCCTGGACCAGACACACCCTGCTGGAGAATATCGAGGCCAAAGTGGTGAGTATGAATTCGGCGGCCCCAGGCCAGGCTCACGCCTTTGAACTGGGTGAGGGCGCGCCCTGGGTGCTGGTTTCTGGAGACGGCAGTGGCAAGGCTCATCTGCTCAGGCCAACCGGAGAATGGAAGTTTCAAGAGCAGGTCATTCTGGATGCCGGTAGCACCGTCGGCCAGTCGGCGGTAGGAGACGTCAATCACGATGGACTTCCCGAGTTTTTCATCCCCCTCTATGACAAAGGCAAGATCGAAGTGTTTTCGGTCGTGCCAAAAAATTCCGGAGGAAACCATGGTCACAGCGCCGCCCTCTGATCTGGACGAGAGTATTTGGCGCGCTCTCAACGCCCAAACGACTCCTTAACACTTGCCGGCCAGGGATGGAAGCACCGCTAGCAAAGGCCCGGTTACGGACCCTCAAGCATGACACTAACCGAGTATTTGCAACTATATCTAGACAACCGAAGAACTCTCTCCGGTTTCCGGATTTTGGCGGGCAAAACCTCGGAAATGCTCGGACCCTCGGGCTGGAAGGCGGTAGGAGAGAACGTCTTTACAGCGGCCATGATCGTCAAGCTGGCCCGCCGGTTGGTGAACGGAAAAGAACTGACCGCTGGTGTTCCCATGCCCTTCAACTGGAACCAAAGCAATTGGTCGCTCACTTTTGGAGCCGATCCTCCCGCCCTGGAAATCAAGCTGCTCGACACAAAATTGGACGAGTCCCCCTTGACGACGACCCACAATTTGCCTGAGCAAATCCTGGATGAAGCCGTTGAAGCAGGTCGTTCTAAAACCGGCAAGAGCCCCCGAGTCCGCACTCGGGTGGCCAGGTTGGGGTTGGTGAAACGGCCGAGCAAGGCTGCCGAGCCCTCGGTTCCGGTCGCCGAAGTCGCCCCCCAGGTAGAGCCGGTGACCGAATTCGCAGACCGCGCCAAGCCAAAACGCGAAAGAAGCCGGAAGCCTGAAGCCACGGCCCAGCCGGAGGTAGCCGCTGAGCCGGAAGTCGCCCCCCTGGATACCACGGTTGTGGCGCCCGACAACCAGGCCGGGCCGGAGGATGATCTTGCCCCGATTGCCCCGCTGGAACAGTGCGAGTTCTCCAACGATCCGGAGGTCACCAGCGACGCATCCGAGGTCCTTCTCGAGGGGGGAGCGGCGCAAAACCCCGAGCTCAAGGCTGGCCCCGAACTTGTCACGGCTACCGAGGAAACGGCAGCCGAGCCTTCTGAAGTCCCCAGCACGATAGACTCTCCCTCCAAGCCAGCCAGCGACCGACCCGTCAAGGCCGAGCAAGATGGGGAGCAAGAAGCATTGCAACAATCGGTCGAACTGGTTTCCTTTGAGGTCGAGCAAGCCGAACCATCCAAGCCGGAGGTCGCCAGTCACGCACAGGAGGTCCTCGTCCAGGAGTCTGAAGCAGAGCCTTGCCCTGAGCCCGAAGTCGGCTCACAACCGATCGCACAGCCTGACACGGATGATGTCTCAGCAGACCTTGACGGCCCGCTAGACCCATCCGAACCAGAACCCGAAGTGGGCGCCGAACTGATGACCGGGCCCGATTCGCAGGCGTCGGCGCCAACCGAGGAATTGGACATGGGGTCCTATCTGCGTCTGGTACTCTCGGGTGGACCGGAGGCGCTAGCCCACCTATCCGAGTCATCGGGCGCCGTCGAAGCCGAAGCAGACCCTAGTCCGGAACCTGAGGTTCGCGCCGAACCGTTAACCTGTGCCGATGCGCCAGAATCGGATGTGGTCACCGCCGTGGAAATGAGTTTGGACTCTTTCCTCGAGGTCTTACTCTCGGGCCCATCGCCGCATTTTGAGCTACTCACCGAAGCCGAGCCGGGACCCGAAGTCCACGCCGAACCGGTGACCGGTGTCGACGCCCAGGAACCGGCGGTAGTCGCCGCCCAGGTAATGGCCTTAGGGCCCTCCCTCCCGGTAGAACCGGAAGTCGAACTGGAGTTGAGGGAGCCGCAGCCAGACTCGTCCGAGTCATCCGGTGACGCGGCCCGGGAAGCCGCCCTCGAAGTCTGCGCAGAGCCGGTGCCCTTCGCGCATACTCAAGACCCTGGCCAGCGCTTCCAACCGGCAGAAGAGAATGAACCTGGGCCGACCCCACGCCAGGGCCCTGCGCAAGAGCCGCCCTTGGCCCGACTGGCACTATCGCTTCTGAAGGGGCGGCTCGGCCGGAAGCTATGTTTTGCACCGGGGAATTTTCCCGTTCTATTCCTGGACAATTTTCCCATCTCGGTAGGCTCGACGGTGACCCGGCCGGAGCAAATGGACGACCTCATAGCAACCATTCCCCTGAGGCTGGAATCTTCCACTCCAAACTTCAGCCATTGGCAACAAAATGCGCAGGCGCTCTGGGCAGATAGCCCTTTCTTACCCGATTGCAGGCACCGCCTGGAGGGTTCCGAGGATGACCTGCAACTGCTGGCAGAACGCCCGGGAGAATCGGTGGTGAGACGAAAAGGAGTTCTGTATTACCTCGGGGATGCGGTTGGTCCGGTCGAGCTCTGCAAGAATGAAGAGCGAGGACCGCGTGCGCCTCAGGTTCTGATGCGGGACCGGGCCATCTGGGTGCTGGCCTGGGTATCCAAGCCCAAGAAAAGATGGCTTCCTCGCCTGGGCGGGGCGCACGAGTGTCAATTGATTCGCTATGCTCGCTGCGACGACCAATGGAGTGGTTCGAGATTCGCCACTTTCGAAAAATCACCGATCTGGAGCGTCTCTGCCAATGGCCAAATGTGCGGCTGGATGAGTGCAACCAAATCGGAGTGGAAACTAGAGATCGTTGACTGCCAGGAAGAGACCGTCCTGGGAGAATTCACTCTGACCGCCGGCCAGGGAAAGCCCGGTAAACTATTGGTGTCGGACGAAGGAAACTTCGTCATCCAGGTGGATCGAATGGCTGTGGTTGGCGTAAAGGCCGAACAGGGCCACGAGATCTCCCAATTTCCTCTGGAAGTTGAGATGGAATGCGAATCCATTGGACCTTTCGGTCTGCTATGTCGTCATGAACTTTACTTTCAACACTGCCCCTTGCAACGGAACCCAAGGTCCTGCCAAGTCCTCACCCTTGCCAAACTGAAAGAACTCGCCCGGACTTACCCTTTGGTGCATGTGCCTCAGGCGGGGCCTGCCCTGGCTTACCTGGGCCGTTGGCTGGTTCTCCCGTTCGATCGCCTGGAGGCCAGTTCGTGGCAAGCGCTGCTGGCCGAGTTGCGACAAACGCACCCGCTTCAGCAGCCCTTCGAGGTGGTCGATCTGGATGGTGAGAAGCGCTTTTTGCAGGTGCTGAAAGAGCATCTACAGCTAAGCCAGTTTCGCGTGCTTCCCAGCGACGGCGAGTGGACCATCATTCGAGCGGATCACTACGACCTGGAATTGC
>JALHOV010000293.1 GCA_022842865.1 Vulcanimicrobiota bacterium
GGGATGCGCCAATTCCTCGACCAGCACCGGGATGGCCTCGCGACTGGCCGTATAGCCCAACAACTCGAGGAGCTTACCTCTGGTATAAGCATCGGAATGAGCTGGAAGTAAGGCTATCAACTCCCCCGCGTGTCCGTGCAAGCGCGGACCCCAATCGTCCCCCATAAGCCAGTGAAAGCCATCCTCGAAGGTCATCGCATCGCGTGACAGCACCATCTCGAGGCAGCGCTCGAACCCGGGATAGCCGTCGTCGTTACTCGGTTGTTTCACGTTTCTTGCGGCGCGATTTGCTGCCTTGACCAGACAAACTCGGATTGGTGAGGAAGAACTCGTGAGCCGAGAACTCGGGTTGGCCGGTGTGGCGGCGATAGGCTCCATCCGGACCCAGCACCCAGCTATTGCGGGTATCCCTTAGATTGGAGCGCATGACCTGCTCCAGCAATTGGGCATGAACCGAGTCGGTGTGGACCGGAATGAGCGTTTCAACGCGGGTGTGGAAGTTGCGCGGCATCCAGTCGGCCGAGGTGATGAACACCTTGGCCTTCTTGTGAGGCAGCTTGTAGCCATTGCCGAAACAGACGATGCGAGAATGCTCCAGGAAGCGCCCCACGATGCTCTTGACCCGGATGTTCTCGGAGATTCCGGGGATGCCAGGGCGCAGGCAGCAGATGCCGCGCACGATCAGGTCGATCTGCACCCCCCCCTGGGAGGCCCGATAGAGCGCATCACACACCTCCGGATCGACCAGCGAATTCATCTTGGCCCACATCGACCCCGGACGCCCTTCGCGCACGTGGTTGATCTCATCGTCGATCATGGCCAGAATGCTCGACTTCAAGTTGATGGGCGACATGGCCATCTTCTCAAGACGATTTGGGACGGCGTAGCCGGTCAGGTAGTTGAAGATCTTGCCCACGTCGCGCACGATTGCGTCATCGCCGGTAAAGAGGCTCACGTCCGTGTAGGTCTTGGCCGTAATCGGATGATAGTTGCCAGTACCCAGGTGAGCATAACCGCGCAAGCCGCGCTGCTCGCGGCGCAAAACCAGGGTCATCTTGGCGTGGGTCTTCTTGTCCACGAAGCCGTAGACAATATGGGCCCCGGCGCGCTCCAGGTCGTAGGCCAGACGAATGTTGGCCTCTTCGTCAAAGCGTGCCTTGAGTTCGACAACCACCGTCACGCTTTTGCCATTTTCGGCGGCTTCGACCAGAGCGCGCACGATGCTCGAGATTTTGCTGGTCCGGTATAGGGTCTGCTTGATGGTGAGCACGTCGGGGTCGCGTGCCGCCTGACGCAAGAACTCGACCACGACGTCAAAGCTCTCGTAGGGGTGGTGGACCACCAGGTCCTTACTGGCGATGGCCCCGAAGTAGTCGCCCCGCCAATCCTTGATACGCTCCGGAAAGCGCACCTCGAAGGGCTGGAACTTCAGGTCGGGTCGGTCCTCGTTGCACAACTGGGCCACATCCGACAGATTGAGCAGGCCCTCCGCCTCGATCACGTCTTCCTCATCCACGTCCAATTGGGTGGTGATGAAGTCGCGCATGTCGTCGGGAACGCCAGCCGAGAAGGCCAGCCGGACCACGTGCCCCCACTTGCGACCTTTCACTTGCCGCAAATAGTGCTCGGCCAGGTTGATCTGGCTGCCGTGGCTATTTTCCACCTCGAAAGCGGTATCGTTGTCGCGTAGCACGTGAAACAATCCGTGCCGCTTAACCTTAAAGTTGGGGTAAAGCCGGTCAAAAAACAGCGGAATGGCCTCTTCCAGCGGCAAAAAGCGCTGGTCCACCCAACGCCGCCCTTCAAACGAGCTACTGCGCACCAGGTCGCGTCGAGGGTTGTCTCCCATACGAATGAAGCGGGGCAGGCTAGGCGGCAGTGGCAAAAGCGACCAGAAGGACTTGGTATCCTTCATCTTCATGCCCATGCAAAGACCGTCGTTGGGAATAAACGGAAAGGGATGGGCTGGATCGCAGGCCAGCGGCGTCAACACCGGCAGCACCTCGGACATAAAGTAGCCGGTTAACCACTCCAGGTCGTCCTGGTCCAGGTCGTTGACCTGGACCAGCCGGATGCCCTCGTCGGCCAGGGCGCGTCTCAAGGATTGCCAGGTGTGCTGCTGCTCGCGCACCAGCTCGATGACCTCGGAATAGATCATCTCCAGCTGCTGCGGCAAAGTCAGGCCGTCAAAGGTCAGCTGGTCCAATCCGCTTTCCAGGCGGCCTTTGATGTTGGCCACCCGCACCGTGCAGAACTCGTCCAGGTTGGTATCACTGATGGCCAGATAGCGCAACCTCTCCAGCAAGGGATTGGCGACGTTCTGGGCTTCTTCCAGCACACGGTAATTAAAGGCCAGCCAGGACAGCTCGCGATTCAGGTAGCGCTGACTGACAGGGAGCGAGGACAGCGGAATCTCGCTGGAGGGGACTTCTTCGGAAGTATTGAGCAATTCCATAGCCCCCTTGGCTTCGCGCCTGGAGGCAAGACTCCGTTTTAGGAACTAACTGGCGCGGAAGAGTTTGCGCACCCACTTGGGGATTTTCTGGTCCAGCGTTTGGTAGCGCTGCTGCCACTCCAGCGCCTGGCGCTCGTGATGGCGGACTTCGCGCTCCGCCTCTTCGGCTCGCTGCAACAACTCGGTCTCGCGGTTGCGGGTCGTCAGTGCCAACTGGAAAGCCTGCTTGAAGAGGCCTTCCGCCTGTTGCATGGAGTCGATCAGCTGGGCCATGGTGGTGGCGATGGGCGCCGACTCGACTTGCTCGCTCTGCTCAGGCGGTTCCTCGGCCCTTTCGGGGCGGGTGATTGAGACCGGCATATCCAAGGTGGAGAACGCAGTCCCCCCTTGATCTCTGGTCATCGGTGTAAAGGGATTTCCCGATGCCGGGATGACGTTGGGAAGCTCGAATTTCATCATGCCCTGTGATTGCCCTTTGAGGCCCCTTGTCCTCGAAACAAGATGAAAAAAATTCACCAAAGGGTACCCGGCGCGCGCACAGTAACCCCCGACACCATGACCAAGTCCGCCCTGCTGGCCGCCTTTCGCCTGACCGGGCACGTGCTGCTGCTTGCCGCCGTGCTGGCTCGTCTGATCTTTTTTTGCCACGCCGGACTGCGCAGCAAATATAAAGACTACCGCTACTTCGACATCCCGCTGGCTATCGGCGTCGGCATGCTGCTGACCAGTCATTTCGTGCTCAGCCTCTTCTACGTGCCCAGTCGCTCCATGCAGCCCACCCTGGAAGTCGGCGACGGCATCGCCGTCAGTCGCCTCAGCTACCACTTTCGCTCGCCCCAGGTCGGAGAAATCGTCGTATTTGACCTGCCCAAGAACCGGCCCGGCGGCGGTCAGACCCTGGTCAAACGGATGGCTGCCGACGAAGGCGACATCATTCGCATCGAACATGGCTTGCTCTACCGCAATGATCAGGTGGAACCCAATCACCCGGTCAGTACGCAAGCATCGATCCGAGAACACAAAATCGCACCGGGCTGTATCTTTGTGCTGGGCGATAACCGAACCATGTCGATGGACTCGCGGGTCTACGGCGACATCAAAAAGGAATGGCTTTACGGTCCCGTCGTCTACCGCTACTGGCCTCCCTCCCGAGTCGGGGGAGTTAAGTGACCACGAAAAAAAGATCAGGCTGACCAGAAGGATTCAGCCCTTCTCGCGACAATAGTCGGAACCGTGACCATCGCCTTAAAAACCCCAGAGATTACCTCCAAGAAGCGCTTTCAGCCCGAATCTGGGCCACTAACCGGCCTGGTGACGGCACTGCAACGCGGCAAAAGCGGCCTGCGCAGCCTGACCGTAGAGACGGTGCGCGGCACCTTCGAAGCTCGGCTGGCCAAAGACATTCGTGAGGGGCTGAGCGCGGAACTCGAAGAGGGAATGGCCGTGCGCCTTTGGCTGCAAGTCAAAGGCAGCAAAGTCAAGGCCCAGCTTGTCGTGCCCCTGGAAGCCAAGCAGGTTGTTTACACTGGTTCTCGAGAAGCCTGCATCTGGGTGTGCACCAGCAAAAGCTGCTGCCGCAAAGGCGGCACCGAGTTACTTAAGTCCCTGCGCAAGGCAGCCGAAGAGAACCCCGACGTCCAGGTCAAACAATGCGGCTGCCTGGGAGCCTGCAAAAAAGGCCCAACCTTGAAGATGCGCGGCGATAAGAAGGTCTATCAGGTCCCCCCGGTCAATGCGCCCGACTGGCTCAGCGCTGCCCTGAACCGGAATTAACCAGCCACTTCGGAGTTAACAGCCAGCGTAATTCCCCTGCGCCAGGCTCGCCTTCCAGCAAAGCAAATCCGGACTTCTTAAAAGAAAGCACCATCTTGGACAGGCCCAAAAAGCGGCAGGCCAGGCGCGACAGATCAGGCTCGTGGCCGACCACCATTAAATCCTGACAGGGCTGGTTTTTCAGCCACTCAAAAGCGTCACCGCCGGGTTTCAGAGCATCGCAGCGTCGCACGGGCAGGTCCAGCAGGCGGGCGGCGATGCGCGCCGTTTGACGGGCGCGCACCAGCGGACTGCTAAAGATAATCGTGGGCGGCTCAAAGCATCGCGCAAAATGACGCACCACCCGCCGGCAGCGAGCGCGTCCCTCTACCGTCAGGCGTCGATCAAAATCGTCGCTGACCAGTTCCTCAGCGATGGCGTGGCGCAGAATGAAAAGCTTCAAATCAAGCTTCGTCGTCGAGGAGTTCCTCGATCTCGCCCTGCGGCCAATCCCACAACTTTTCCCAGTCTAAATCCTGGAGATGGATCCGACCCAAAGCCTGGTGGCGATCCTTCAGGAGTCGATTGACCACGCGAGCCTGCGTCTCGCGAATGGGCGGCGACTGCACCCAGTGGAAATCCAGGTGGCAGGCCAGCACTTCCAGATCCTGAAGGTGGCCCAGCGCGTCGTGCAGTTCTTTCACTTTGGCCCAGCCATCGTTGTGTTGCAAGCGGGTCTCCCAGCCGGCGGACGCGTACAGGTCGGCCTGGTAGCGGAAGGTCTTCATGGCAACGCGCAGAGGATGATAGGAGAAACTGTTGTCGGCGTCCACCTCGTCGGCGTGAGACATGGCTTGCAGCAGGCTCTCCCAAACGGTTCGCGAGAGCACCTCGCGCACACTCTCCTCCGCCTGTTCGTCTCCGAGCAGACCGGCCAGCAGCGCATCGACCATCTCCAGTCGTTTCTCCAGCTTGGAGGGCTTGACGCCACGCAGTTCCTTTTTGGCCTTTTTGATCACCGAGGGCAAGTCAGCGGTGCGCTCGGTCAGATAATCATCGAGCAAGGGCTCGTCGCAGAGCCACTCCAACTGCCTTTGCAAGTCGCGCAGCACGCCCAGGCTGCGCCGCACCTTACGCAATTTCTGGCGCACCTTCTTCACAGGCCCTCGTCCCACCAACGAAGACAGCAAGCTCAAGCTGGAGCTGAGTTTGCGGCTATTCACGCGCAGTTGATGGACGTTTTCCGGCGTCAATTCATCCTGAGCAGCCTGAAGATAGTCCAGAAAGTGGCGTCCGTGACGATAAAGCGCCGTGCGCAGAAGCGCTCCGTGACCCTGGCCAAAATCAGGCAGCTCTTCCGCTGCTTCCTCGGTCACCACTAACGCCTCGACGGATGCCGCCGGCTCTTCCGTCACTTCTCCCTCGATCTCCAGGGTCTCTTCAACCACCGGCTCGATCGCCGGGTCTTCCTCTTTCGTTCGTCGTCTTCTAGTTGCCATGGATGCCTCCGCTTATTTTTCAGCGCTTTCTTGCTCCTTAAGGCGCCGACCTCTAGGCGATCACCATTTTCACGCCCAGCGCCTTTTCGAAGGGAGCCAACTTGCTGGCCAGCGCCCAGCGCTCCAGCAACATCTCGCTCTCGCCCACCAGGGTCATATGCACCTTGTTCTTGTTCAGGCGCACCAGAATCTGTCCCACCATTCCTCCGTGCTCGGCGTCCAGAGCCTCTGCCAAACGTAGCAGTGCCGAAAGCTTTACGACGACTCCGCGCTCCTCGAAGCTTAAGGCGCGATAAAGTTCGTGCTGGACACCCGGCTCAGCCTTCCGGTGGTAGCGCGCGATGGCCGCCACCAGGCTGCGCTGGGAAGTGCTCAGTCCCACCAGCGGGCTGGACAAGATGATGTAGTAACTGTGCTTGTGATGGGCCGAGAAGTTGATGAACTTGCCCACATCGTGGAGCCAGGCGGCTGCTTCTAACAGCAGTCGGTGGGCCGGCGTCAGCTTGTGAATCGGCTGCAGGGGATCAAACAATTGCAGGGACAGTTCGGTCACTTTGCGGGCGTGGACTTCGTCAAAGTCATATTTGCGCCCCAACTGCAGCACCGAAGAGAGTACCTGTTCCCGGTCCAGTCCGTCCGGACGCTGGCCCAGGGCCTGAAAGCGCAAGTCCTCCAGCAAGCCGTCCTTGAGTCCGACGTGGGGCAAGACCAGCGAATCGATTTTCAGCTGGCGCATCAGAGTCTGTAGAACCAGAAGTGCTGGCAAAAGCACGTCCGCACGGTCCGCCCGCAGATGCAACTTCTTCTGGCGCTCCTCCACTGTCATCGACTCAACTAAGCCCACAATATGGTCCAATTCGCTTTGACTGACCAGGTCGTTGGTTGGCTTATGAAAAAGCCGCTGAGCCAGATCTCCCAGCTCCTCGGCGTTCCCGCCAGTGGCCACAAACAGATCCACCTGCTGTTGCTGCAGCCAGTAGTCCACCCAACTGCGGGTGGCTTCCACATATTCGCGGGCGCGACGTGCGAAATCGTGGGAACTGCCACCCAGCCTTTGCAGCATGCGCACCGTGCCCATCTTGAGGGACTCCAGCGCCTGCACGCGGCCGTCCTTGCCTAAGATGAGCTCCACGCTACCGCCACCGATGTCCACTACCAGCACGGTCCGATCACCCAAAGGCAAACGGCGACTAACGGCCAGATAGACCACGCGCGCTTCCTCCTCACCGTCCAGAAGCTGCAAATCGATGCCGCTTTCCTTGCGCACCATATCCAGAAACTGCTTGCCGTTAGCGGCTTCGCGGGCAGCGCTGGTGGCCACCGCCGTGTATTGAGTGACCTCCAGCTTCTCCATCCACTCCGAAAAGGAACGCATCGCGCTGACGGCTTTCTTCAGAGTGGCATCGGAAATCGCATGATTGCCAAACACGTCACGTCCCAACCGCACTGGACTGCGAATGGTTTTGATCGGCTTGAGCACGAAGCCGGGCAGCAATTCGGCGACCTGCATGCGCAAGGCATTCGAGCCCACGTCAATCGCCGCCAGGCGCGGAGGGGTCGAGCGGATCGGGGATGCTTTCTTAGCCATCCTCCAGCTCCGCGAGCACCCTACGGTAGCTCTCGACGGCCTGCTCTCGGCCCGGGTGGCGCCCGCCCTCGAGCAGCGGCCGACCCGCTCGCCACACCTGAGTGATCGACTCGCGCGGAGCCGACCAGAGCAGCTGGGCCAGCAGCCAATTCTCGGAATCACAGACCAGAGTCGGGTGATTCAGGTCAAAGCTGAGCAAATCGGCCCGCAAGCCGACCTGCAGACGACCACAGGGCTGCATCAGGGAACTGGCTCCGCCCACCGTCAGGCCATCCCACAGCCAGCTCTCCAACGTTCCGGGGGGATCATCGAGCACGGCCCGCTGCTGTTCCTTCAAGCGCAGGTGATAGTCCAGCTGGCGAGCGTCTTCAAGCGGATCGATCTGGCACTGTGAATCGGTCCCGAAAGTGAATCGAGTACCGGCCCGGCGCAGCAAGCGGGCCGGCACGATCCCATCGCCCAGGTTGCGCTCGGTGGTTGGACAACTGCAAACGTGGGCCGAACCCAGAGCCGTCACTTCGTTCTCGGCCAGGTGAATAGCATGCACAGCCGTGAAGTCGGGTCCCAAAATGCCTTGCGCGGCCAGGTATTCGACTGGTCGCAGTCCCGTCTCAGCCTCGCACTGCTCGATTTCCTTTACCTGCTCGCTGACGTGCATATGCAACGGCAGCCCGTGCTTCCGTGCGAAAGCGGCCAAAGGCGGCAGCCAATCCAGCGGCACGGCTCGCACGCTATGCGGCGCCATCCCTACTTCGAGCCCGGCCTTCTGTAAGCGCAGCAATGCCTCGCACGGCTCTTCCCAGCTGCCATCCAGAAAACGAATCTGGAGCGGATTCGGCTCCACCCTGAAGCCCGACCGGCCATAAGCGCAACGCAGCAGCACCAGGCCGATACCCGCCCAGTCAGCCGCCGCTTTTAAACGCAGGGCCAGCTCGTCAGGATTGGCGTAACGCGTGCCGTCCGGCTGATGATGCTGGTAGTGGAATTCACCCACGGTGGTGATGCCAGCCTCGGCCATTTCCAGGTAAAGCAAGCGTGCGACGCGCTCCAGCTGGTCCGGATTCAAGCGCATGGCGGCCCGATACATCAACTCGCGCCAACTCCAAAAGTCATCGCTGGGCTTGTCGGGATGGCGAAATTCGGTGCGTCCTCGAATGGTGCGTTGAAAGGCGTGACTGTGCGAATTGACGAAAGCCGGCGTCAACGCTTGACCGCTCAACCGCTGCGCCCCGCCCCGCGCCGGCCCCACTCCCGCGATCAGCCCATCGCGGATGTCAATTTGCCAGTGGCTACGCCACCCGGACTCGGTCAGTAGCCAGTCTGGCTGCAAACTCAGGCTATTCATAGCCCGGCGGCTTCTCCCGGAGCAGCACAGGCCCTGCCAGACTTGACCACTTCCAGGCCAGGAGATAAACTAGTCAGAAGACTAGTCAGCCTGGAGAACCACATCCATTGGACGCTTGGCCCGTACAAGACGCCAAAGCCCGCTTCAGCGAGCTACTTGATGCCTGCCTGGAGAAGGGTCCGCAGTTAGTGACCAGACGCGGAACGGAAACAGCAGTCCTCGTCCCCTTCGAGCAGTGGAAACGAATGAAAAACTCGTCGCGCCCCGGCTTAAAATCTCTCCTCTTAAGCGGGGACTGTCCGACCGACCTTGTGATCCCGCCGAGAGGCCCACGGCTACGGCGGAAGGCCCCAGATTTCTAGCGTGTACCTGCTAGACACCAATGTTATCTCGGAACTACGAAAGAACCGTCCGCACGGTGCAGTGCTTGCCTGGCTGACAGCCGTGCCCGACGAACAGCTGTTCCTCTCGGCGCTAAGCCTGGGGGAGATTCAGAGCGGTATCGAGATCACCCGCGAGCAAGACCCAGAGAAAGCAACGGCCCTGGAAAGGTGGGCTGACCAACTGATGGAAACGCAACAGGTCCTACCGATGGACGCGCGCACATTTCGAATCTGGGCGCGGTTGATGCACCGCACCTCCAACACGCTCCAGGATGACGCCATGATTGCGGCTACCGCCTTAGCCCACCAGCTCACCGTGGTGACCAGGAATGTAAAGGATTTCGCCTGCTTTCGAGTGCCTGTGATGAACCCGTTCCTGGCCAGTCAGGCCGAAGGCCGCTAGCCTTCACTTGAATTGTGGTCTAAATTGGCCCACTAACAGCTCGCGGGTGTCGAAGCAAACTGGTTTGCGAGCACCCGCTTGAGTGGGGCCAATTTAGCTTAGCCGCTGACGGGTATTCCGCCGCCGCCACCAGGAGCGCCGACCACGCTACCCTTGAGCTTGTCGAAGAAGCTGCCCCAAAACGACGGTTTATCGGTCTGTTCGTAGTGAATGCTGGAAAACCAGGACTTAAATTCCTTGACCGAAACGGAAAACTGGCCATCGTAGTCACCGTCACGGGCCTTGCCGTCAGCGCCGCGCGGCTCGTTGCCTTCGGGATCTTGCAAACGGACCCGAGCGAAGCTGGGGTCGTAGCCGATGACGGCATAGGAATGGTTGCGCGTCAGACCCTGGACCTCTTCATCAAAACCACTACGCCCCGCGATGACAACCTGACGCTTCTCCATGGCGCCTTCCAGCTTCTTACGCAGAGCCGTCTCAGAGGTCGTCACCATTAGATCCTGGTCAACTTTGTTACCGGTGAGTTTCCGCACCGCGTTGGATGGTTTGAGAGCGCCCACCGA
>JALHOV010000294.1 GCA_022842865.1 Vulcanimicrobiota bacterium
TCGGCGCAAAGAGTCAGGAATCAAAACGGGAGCTAAGATCCCTCATGAATAGCTCGCGTAATATTTTGGAGCTGATCGAGCCGTCTCCGGCTCTGGCGCATGCGCGCCCAGGACGTTTTAGAATATGTAGGAAGGACCGTGCCGCGCCTCACCGACCAGCAGCAGCATCCCCGCCACAGCACCAACTACCTGGACGAATTCCCGATGGCCTATCTCAAACATCCCGCCCCCGCCCTGCGCCTGCCCGATCCCCGCAGCAACGTGCTCGATGCCGGGAGTCGTTCGCTGGACCAGGGCGTCCGGGCCGGGGCTACCCTGCGCGTGGTGGGCGGCCCGACCAACAGCGAGTTTTACCTGGTCCAGGGCCAGGAACAGCGCACCGTCGGCCGCGTGCTCAACGCCGCCAACACGCTGGTGCTGGAGAACCTGGCTCCCGGACCCTACGATCTGGTGCAGGAATTGGGCGGCAAGATCACCCGCTGGAACATCCAACTCACGCCCGGCCCCCACTCTTTTAATGTGCGGGCGGGAGGACTGGACTGACCGCTCAGCCCCTGGCCATCTCGCGCAACCCCGCCAGGCGGGACTCTTCAGTGCGCACCATCACGAAAGTTCCCTCGTCCGAGTGACGCTCGCCCAACACGTTGACCTGTGCGCGCAGCTGGCCGACCACTCGAGAAAGGGCATAGGGAACGAAGATCTCTTCCTCGACCATGTCGGCTTCGAAAGAGCCGACCACCCGAGCCCTCAGTTCCTCGACGGAGGCGGGGTCCTTGGCGGATACGAACCAGCCTTCGGGAAATTCTTCGCGTAGCTCGGCTAGCGAATCCAGACGGTCGATCTTGTTCAAGACCAAACGCGATTCGATTTCGCCGGCCCCCAGTTCATCTAAGACTTCGCGCGTCACCTGAAGCTGCGAGCGGAAATCCGGGTCGGATGCATCGACCACGAAGAGCAACAGCCAGGCGTTGCGCGCCTCCTCCAGGGTGGAACGGAACGAGGCCACCAGATCATGCGGAAGCTTGCGAATGAATCCAACCGTATCCGAGACCAAAATCTTGGGCACCGTCTCGGGTTGAAGCGTGCGCACGGTCGTGTCCAGCGTAGCGAAGAGCTTATCCTCCACCAGCACCTGGCTGCCCGTCAAAGCCCGCATCAAGGAAGACTTGCCAGCATTGGTGTAGCCAACCAGAGCCACGCAACGCTCCTCGGCGCGCCGCGAACGGTTGGCGGCCGCCTCGTCGGCGATGCTCCCCAGCTCCTTCTTCAGCTCGGCAATGCGGTCGCGAATACGCCGCTTATCCAGCTCCAGGGCGGTCTCGCCGCCTTTATCGGCGCGCGCCGTGGGTCCCCGGCCGGCCTTGCGCACACGCGGCGCCAGGTATTTGAGACGAGCGATTTCGACTTGCAGTCGGGCCTCGCGGGTGCGCGCGTGACGAGAGAAGATGGTGACAATCACCCCGGTCCGATCCATGACCTCGACCCCGCAAGCGGTCTGCAGATTGCTCACTTGAGAGGGCGTCAATTCGCAGTCGAAGATGACCGCCTCCACGTCCTCCTCGCAGAGCTGTTTCAGGTCCTCCAGCTTGCCCTCGCCCAACACATAGGGTCCGGACAAAGAGCGGCGACGCTGCACCAGCTGGTCCACCACATCATAGCCCAGCGTCTTGGCCAGCTGCCCCAACTCGGTCAAAGAATCGTCTTCATCGTCCAGCGGCACGCCCACCAGCACAGCCCGAGGCTGCGGTTCTTCCGTTTCGTAGGTCACTAACTCTCCCAATACATTACCTGATTACCGTGGCCTTCTAAGCCTGGTCGGTTTCACCCTTGGCGGAAATGGCCCCTCCGCGGCGAATACTCCCCGGGTGGACGTCAGTTTGGACTTTAGCCCTTTTCTGATCTGGCTGGGTCGGTTGCCGCTGCGCTGGCGCTCCATCGGCACTTCCCGCGACCTGCCCGTGCGCGAGGTGGTTTTCCCGGCCCGCGATGGCACCCAACTCTCGGGCTGGTACGTGCCCCATCCGCAAGCACGCGCCGGGGTGTTGTTGTGCCACGGTATCTACAGCACGCGCATGGCCATGGTAGCCAAGGCGCGCATGCTGCACCGCTGGGGCTACGCCAGTTTGCTCTTTGACTTCCGCGGCCGTGGACGCAGCCACGGGAGTTGCACCATGGGGTTTCTGGAATCGCTGGATGTGCTGGGCGCTCTGGACTTTCTGCGCGCACAATTGCCCGGCCTGCCGATGGCCGGCCTGGGCGAAAGCCTGGGAGCCTCGTCGCTGCTGCAGGCGATGGCCGACGAGGGCGGCCTGCGTTGCGCCTGCCTGGAGGCCTGTTTCGCTTCTCTGGAGGAAGCTGTGGCCGCCCGCGCGCCCCGCCGTCAGGTAGCGGCCATCGCCCGGCGACTCGAACAAACCTACGGCCAGCCGATTGAGAACGTCAGTCCCCAGGAGCACGTCCGTCGCATCAAGCAACCGCTGTTTTTCATTCACGACAGCCTGGACTGGTCCATGCCTTTGGAAGTTTCGCGCCGCCTGGCCCGGAGCGCGGCGGGGCCCAGTCAACTGTGGGTGGCGCCCTGGACTCTGCACACCCGGGCCGCCCTGATGGCCGCGCGCGAATACGAATTCCGAGTGGGCGGATTTCTCAGCGAGAATTTGCGCTAAAAAGTGTAAGCCAATTCACAGACGAAACCACTCCCCAGGGCGCATTTTAAGTCTTATGAAACACATTCTTTTGGCCGCCCTGCTGACGGTAAGTCCGGTCTGGGCCCAGGACCAACAAGTCAGCAATCCAGCGGGCTTCTCCACCAAAGTTCCTTCTTCGTTTCGAGTTTCCCAAGATGCCTCCGGCACCGTCGCCGTCGAGCCCCAACAAAAATATATGGTGGTGATCAAGAACCACACCTACAACAACTTCGAAGCCTTCGCTCAAGAGGCCAACCTGGAAAAAGACGGATTTACTCTGGTGGGCGACGTGCGCACCCTGAACGGCAACGACCGCAGCTTCCGCGCCGCCAGGCAAACCCCCACCGGCTACCTGCTGGCCGACACCTTCGTGTGCTTCTCTCCCCACGGCGGCGGCAGCTTGATCGTGGCCCTCTCGGATGAAAAGAACGCCGACGCGGCTTACCTGAGCGCCTACCAGATGGCGCAAAACCTGCAATATACCCAGCCTCAGCAAGACAAGCTCTGGTCGTCGGCGTTGGCCGGTAAGCACCTGATCTATCTCTACACCGGCAACGGCTATTCGGAGCGCAAAGACCTCTACCTGGGCGCCAACGGACAGTTCGCCCAGCGCAACGACGCCAGCAGTGTCTCCATCAACGGCAGCGGCTCTGTAGCCGGGGGCGGCGATGGAAGCTGGCGGGTGATGCCAGGCGGTCAACTGGTGCTTCAGTTTAACAATGGCAAAGTCGCCACTTACACACTGGCCCCAGGTAAAGCGGGCAACGAATTGCTCCTCAACGGAAAACGCTTCTTCGTCACCAACAAATAACATAAGGTAAGGCTGCCTGCCGAGGCGAAGCACCCGGCCATGAGTTCCAGTGGTATCGACGGCAGACCGGTTCAGGACGGCCTGCAACTTGGGCAGGTCTTGGACAACCGCTATGACATCAAAGAGCTGGTAGGGCGCGGCGGCATGGGCACCGTCTACCGGGTTCGAGACTGGGATTGGAACGTCGATCTGGCCGTCAAAGTACCGGCCAAACACCTCATTTCCGACTGGGTGGCCAAGGAACGCTTCCTGCTGGAAGCTCAAACCTGGATTGAGCTGGGCGTGCATCCCAATATCGTGCAGTGCTGGTTTGTGCGCGAATACGAGGGCTCGCCGCTGGTATTCATGGACTATCTCCCGGCGGGCAGCCTCAAGGAGTGGCGCGAGCAGGGCAAAATCGCCCGGGGCGATTGGGCGGCCATCCTCGATCTGATGATTCAGGCCACCGCCGGGTTGGGCTACGCGCACGAGCAAGGCCTGGTCCACCGCGACGTGAAACCCGCCAACCTTCTAATGCACGAGGACGGCCGCCTGTGCGTAACCGACTTCGGTCTGGTCAAGGTCACCGATATCACATCCAGCGGGCACGTGGCCGTCAACCTGGAAAAAATCACCGCCGAGCTAGAGGCTCTGGGCATCAATGAAGAGTCGCTGACCCTGACGCGCACCGGCACGCTTTTGGGCACTCCGGAATACGGCGCTCCCGAACAATGGATGGCCGCCGGCAACGTGGGAATCCAGGCGGATATCTACGGGCTCGGCATCATCCTTTACGAACTTTGCGCCGGACGCCGGCCTTTTGACGACGGCATAAAAAAAGTTTCGGCCGCCGTCATGTTAGGCGAGCACCTCATGACTCCGCCGCCTGACCCGCGCAAGTTCCGCCCGGACATTCCGGAGCGGCTGGCCACTTTGTGCCTGCGTTGCCTGGCCAAAGATCCGCTGCAACGGCCGAGCTCCATGCAAGAACTGCGCGAGGAACTGGCCGGACTTTACCAGGACTGCAGCGGCCAACCCTACCCCAGAGCCGCTCCCCGGGCCGGCACGCAAAGGGCCGACGCCCTGAACAATAAAGCCGTTTCCTTCTGGAATCTAGGCTTTAGCCAGCGAGCCTTTGACGCCTGGCGGGAAGCCGCCAAACTGGACGGATTGCATCCAGAGACCGTTTACAACAAAACCCTGGTGCAATGGCGCCAGGCACAGATTGACGACTCTGAGGTCATTCGGCGCTTAAATCAGGTGAAGGCCACCTACCCGCACCTGGGCACCTATTTGGGCTACTTTTTGCTGGAACAAGGCGATGCGCAGACGGCCGAGCAAGAGATTCGTCAGGCCCTGGTCAATCCGCTGGCGGCTCGACAAGGCACGGCCTGGCGCGCCCTGGGTGATGCCTGCATGTACTTGGAGCAGTATGCGCAGGCGGTGGAAGCCTATCAGCAGGCCCTGCGGCGCATGCCCGATGACCGACAGGCCTCGGCTCGACTGGAAATGGCCCGACAGAACCAGCGTCAGCTGGACCGGGTCCTTTTCCCACGGGCCACCCCTCGGCTGGTGCTGGAAAAACGTTCGTCGGTGGCGGCCGTCGCCCTGAGCCCGGAAGGCGATCAAGCGGCTCACTGGGCCGGAGATACGTTAGAACTTTGGAACACCCAGGACGGTTCGGTACTTTGGAGTTGGCGCGCGGAAAGCGGCGCAGCCACGCCCAGCCGATTGGTCATCGAGCGAAGCTGGGTGCTCTCCATGGCCAGCGCCCACGGTCGCTGCTGGTCGCGGTCCACCGGCCAGTTGCTGTTCGAAGTCGAAGGGCGCAAACGCATTCTGGCCGTGCACTCCCGTCTGGGCTGGGCGCTGGTGGGCGGAGAGGTCTTACAGCAGGTAAAACTACCCGGGGGGGAGGTTCTCCAGGAGCTCGCCGGTCACAGCAAGCCAATCACCACGGCCGCTCTGGGCGCTGACGGAAAGCTGGCCGCTACGGGCGGCAGCGACCGTGGCGTGCGCCTCTGGGACCTTCAGGCCGGCAGCTGCCTGCGCCATTTGGAAGGTCATACCGATCTGGTGGAAAGCGTAGTCCTGAGCCAGGACTGCTCGCTGGCCTTTTCAGGCAGCCGCGATAAAACTGTGCGCATCTGGCAGGTTTCCACGGGCGACTGCCTCTACGTGCTGCCACACGCTCAAGAGGTTCGCCGCATCCGCCTGACCGCCGACGGACAACATCTGCTGGTGGCCAGCTGGGCCCTGGGCGAAAAGGACCAGCTCGACGTCTGGGAGGTGGCCACCGGCCAGCGTCTGTTCAGTCGCCCCGGGGGACACTGGTTGTGCCCCTTCAGCACCGGACCCTGGGCCCTGGTCGCCTCCAAGACGGCCCGGCCGGCGCCCCTGACCCTGTGGGAAATGCCCAGCGGACGTCAGCTTTGCGCATTTAACGAATCCCCCAGCGAAATCACCGATCTGGCTCTGAGTCGCGACAATCGCTGGGCCCTGAGCGGCGGCCACGACGGCAGCCTGCGCCTCTGGGAAGTGGATTGGGCCGCCCGCGTCGGCGAGTTTTCCCTGGTCGTGAACCGTACTTCGGATCACGATCAGGTCGAATCCACACAACAGTTATTCCTAAAGCACCTGGAATCGGCCGAACGCCAGTGGGAAGCGCGCGAAACCACGGATTCTTATGCTCAGCTCCGCGAAGCCCGCAATCTGGCTGGCTACGCTCGTGATCCGGGCGCCCTGGCCCTCAATGCCCGAATGATACAACGCTTGAGTCGGCGCGGGCTGCAGGCCGTCTGGCAACTGCGATCTTTTGCTTCCAACGGCACCGTGGCTGCCTTAAAAATGTCGGCCGACGGTCAGACCGCCTTGTCTGCCTCGGGCAAATTTCTCTATCTGTGGGAACTTTCCAGCGGCTCTTGCGTGCGAGGATTCACAGGCCATACCGATCAGGTGACGGCCGTGGCCCTCAGCCAGGAAACCGCCCTCTCGGCCAGCCTGGATGGAACGGTGCGCCTGTGGAGTCTGGCCAGTGGAGAATGTCTCGAAGTGTATCGAATGAACGAACCCGTCGTTCAATTTGGGGTCAGCCACTCCGGCCTGTTCCTGGTCAGCAGCGCCGACAAGCTGATTGTTGCCAGAGTGGCCCGCCCCGAACCGCTGCTCACGTTACCGCTCAGCGGGCCAGTTTGCCTCGCTCTCAGCCGAGATGGACGGCTGGCCGTGACCGGATCAGAGGAGGCTGAGTCCCTAAAGCTCTGGCGTCTTCCTGCCGGCACTTTCACTCGCCCCTGGCGCGCTCAACGCTCACAACCCGAGGCACTGGGACTCGGCTCGGCAACGGCTCTCGCGCTTTCCGCAGATGGCCGCTTCGTGCTGGCCGGCGATGGGCAAGGTTGGCTGCGCCTCCTGGACGTGGAGGAAGGCTGGTGTCGGTCGGCCTGGCAGGCCCACAGTCAGGCCGTGCGCACCGTCCGTTTGAGCAGCGACGGCCGGGTGGCTTTCTCGTCTTCGCTGGATGGAACGGTGGGCTGCTGGGAGGTCGTCAGCGGCCGCCGCTGGGAGACCCTAACAGGACCCTACGAGGCTATGACCATTACGCCGGAAGGGCGCTTTCTGCTCACGGCCGGCGCCGACAAGGTGCTGCGCCTCTGGGAACTGGACTGGGAGCTGAATCCACAGAAAGAGGTCACCCCCCTGGCCGATGCCTGGAAAAAGTCGACCGTTCTGGAAATGATCGGCGGACTGTTCAGAAGAAAGACCTGATGTCATCGGGTGCTTCGATGCGCCAGTCGTGACCGCGCAGACAGAGTCGAACAGCGCTGAGGAGATGCCGGCACACTCCCAACTGGCGCTCCAACCGGTCGGTCCAGCCATGGTCCAGATGCTCCACGAAAAACGATTCATCGGAACCGTAGATCTTGTCACCCACCACAGGATGACCGAGATAGCTCAGGTGGACGCGAATTTGGTGCATGCGCCCGGTCTGGGGACGGGCTTCCAGCAGGGCCTTGTCTCCGGGTAAGCGTTGCAGCACCTTCCAACGCGTCACAGCCGGCTTTCCCTCCGGAACCACCGCTTGTTTGATGCGCACAAGACTGCCGCGCAAAGGCCCCAAGGGCGCATCGATCAATCCGTCATCCTGAGCCGGCCAACCATGCACTACGCACCAATAGGTCTTCTCCGCTGCTTCGAAGGCACGACACCAGGCCTTATGATTGCTCTTGGAGATGAGCACCAGGCCGCTGGTTTCGCGGTCGAGCCGGTTCACAAAATGCGGTTGCACCTCCCCATCCAAATAAATGCGGAGGCGCGAAATCAAGCTGGAGAACTCGTCTCCAACGGTCGGATGGCACATCAAGTCCCCCGGCTTGTCCACCACCAGGTAGTCGTCGCCCTCGTCCACCACTCGGAGCCGGGCGATGGAGGAGCGCTCAGGCTTAATCAAGCATGCGCAAACTGACGCGGACGATCTGGCGCATCTGAGCCACCTCCTGGCCGGCCCGATGGGATACACGCAGGCCGGCCAGGAGGTTGAAAAGAGCGTCAGCGGTCGAACTGGGTTCGCAGCGGCGGGAGATGGATCCGTCCTCTACTCCGCGTTGCACGCACCGTTCCATGGTCTGGCGCGTCAAGGCGGAACAACGTCGCACGGTGGCGGCCACTTCGGGTTGGGAAGCGGCCTTATCGAGCAATGCGTTGGTGAGTAGGCAGCCGGGATTCCCGGGAAGTGCACCTTCGCTGACGACCGCCTCGAAAAAATTCTCCAAGGACTGTCGGCCGCTCAGGTCTTCGCGGGTCAGTTGCTGCCTGGGCTGAAAACTTTCAGCGGCTACCTCGATACAGCGGAGGTAGAGGCTCAGTTTGTCGCCGTAGGTATCGTAGAGGCTCTGACGATTGACTCCCAGAGCTGTGGTCAGGTCACTAAAAGAAGTGCCCTCAAATCCCAAGCGGCAGAAAACTTCCACCGCTTTTCCCAGGCATTGCTCGGGGCAGAAATTCTTGGGTCTCACAAGCTTACCTTACCCATTCTGGAACGACCTGTCAAGAACTAACCACCAGGACTTTCGACCCGTTTCTGCCGTAGCTTCCAGGCATGACGATCAACGAGTTGGGCCAACCGGTGGGAATGCCCGTGGACTGGCGCGGGGCCAGACCACCCGAACGACAAAGTCTGGGACAGGGCCGCTTTTGCCGTGTCGAACCGCTCCAGGCGGCCGCGCACGGAAGTGCTCTTTACGCCGCTCAGGCGCTCGACTCGGGCGGGGCCAACTGGACCTACCTCCCCCACTCTCCCCCGGCCAGCCAGCAAGACTATCTGCAGCGGCTGAAACAGCAGCAAGACAGTTCCGATCCGCTCTTCTTCACGGTGCTCAGGAACACGGGTGAACCCGTGGGCACGGCCAGCTACCTGCGTATTCAACCGGAGATGGGCAGCATCGAAGTCGGCTATATTCACTTTACTCCCAGAATGCAGCGGGGACCGCTCAGTACCGAGGCGATGTATTTGATGATGCGCCACGTTTTTGTGGAACTCGGCTACCGTCGCTACGAGTGGAAGTGCGACAGCCTCAACGCTCCCTCACGCAAAGCCGCTCTACGCCTGGGTTTCACCTTCGAGGGCATCTTCCGCCAGGACCGCATCGTGAAAGGCCGCAATCGCGATACCGCCTGGTATTCCGTTCTGGACAAAGAGTGGCCAGTTCTGGAACAAGCCTTCCAAGATTGGCTCAGTCCCGCCAACTTCGACGCGGAGGGCGTGCAGAGGCGCACCTTGCAGAGCTATCGCTGAAACCAGAAGCGCACCAGCTCGCTTGCAGCCCGCTCGAAGGTGGCTCGGGCGGGGCGGCGGTAAAGCGTGTCGGCGTAATCCTCTCTCGGGTCCAGCGCGTGGCCGCAGCCGGGGAAATAGACGAAACGCTTGTTGCCCTTCTTCCACACCTGACTTTCGCAGATGTCCAGCGCTTTCACCACATAGGCGGGCGTCTGATTGTCCCAATCGCCCTGCAGAAAGACGATAGGAAGAGATGCCTCCTGCACCATTTGCAAGGGCGTTGGCAGGGAAGCCTCATCGCGTCGCCAGGCATCGTTGAGAAGGGGCTTGAGCACCAGGTTGGAGAGATTGCCCCCCTGGAACTCCGATCGGCTCAAGTTACCGTCGCGGTCCAGATCCAGCACGGCCATCTGAGGCTTCAGAGCCTCGCTCAGTTCCGTAGGTTCAAGCACAAGATCATGGTTTTTGTCCAGGGCGTAGAAATGGTCCAAGGGGCGATAAGCAATTTGCTCGGTCACCAGCGTCTCCAGGCTGAAGCCAGTAGTTCCGATCAAGCCGAGGCCCTGGATATTTCCGTCCTGACGGGCCGCCTGCTGAGCCACCCAGGTGCCCTCGCTGTGTCCGACCAGAAAGATGGGCAGCCCGGGACACTTTTGGCGGGCCACCGCCACCGCGCTGAGTGCATCCTGAATGAAGGCCAGGGCCGGGTGTTCTAGCAATGACTGG
>JALHOV010000295.1 GCA_022842865.1 Vulcanimicrobiota bacterium
AACAGCGTGACCGTAGGTAGCGGCCAGGAGTGCGACCTGGTCGTCCCTCGCACGGCGCCCATCCATGCTCGTATTGAGCGCAACGAGCTGGGCGTTATCTTGAGCGATTTGGGCAGCCCCGAAGGCACTTTTTTGAACGGCAAACGCATCGTTCGTGCCCGCCTGCAGTCGGGTGACCACATCCAGCTCGCCACCGGCACGGCCGCGCCGGTCGCTTCGGCCGGGCAGCAGACGGTGCTGGGAACCAAGACCTTCGCCGTCAAGCCCATCCCCGACATCAAATCTGGCACCCGTGAGAACCTGGTCGGCCAGCAGGGACTCCTCCACCTTTCGGCCGCTCTGGCCCGCCCCGGTGCGCTGGAAGACAAACTCGACGAAATCCTGGACTTCTCGTTGCGCCTGGGTAGCTTTGACCGGGCCTCGATTTGGGTGGTCGATCCCGACCAGCCCAGTCAGTTTCTCCATCACCGCCGAAGGCAAAGCCGGGGCCAGGCCCCGGCAGAGGTGAGCAAGACTGTGCTCCAGCAGGTATTGCGCGGGGAAGCCCTGATCATTCAGGACGCCCAGCTCGACCAGCGCGTGGAGAACGCCCAAAGCATCAAGCTGCAAAACATTCGCACCTGTGTGGGTCTACCTCTGGCCACCTCGAACCGCATCTGGGGCGTGCTCTACCTGGACAGTCTGCAACCAAAGGCTCTCACCAACACGACGGAACAAGAGTTCTTAGGTGGATTCGCCGCCCTGGCCGCGGTGGCCATCGAGAACGGCTGGCTATCGAACAAGGCGCAGAAAGAAGCACTCTTCAAAGACCGGCTGGCGCGCTTTTTCCCCCCTTCGGCCATCAACAGCATCCTGGCTCGCTCCGACGGCACCTACCTGCAGGGCGCCGAGATGGATGTGACCATCCTTTTCTGCGATATCCGCAACTACACCGGCATCAGCTACGAGCAACCTCCGACCAAGGTGGCAGCCTGGATCAATGATTACTTCTCCCGAATCGTGCCCATTGTTTTCCGTCACGAAGGGACTTTGGAAAAGTATATTGGCGACGCCATGCTGGCCATCTGGGGAGCGCCCTTGGAGATGAGTCCGGCGGAACAGGCCCTGCACTCGTGCCGAGCGGCCATCGAGATCCACCAGGCCGTGCGTGATTTCGCCAACCAGTGGCCGGACTTGCCTTGCCAGGTGGGGATCGGCATCCACCACGGGCGCGCTTACGTAGGCACCATCGGCCATGAAAGCTACCTGCAGTATGCGGCCCTGGGGTCGACCACCAATCTGGCCGCGCGCCTGTGTTCGGCGGCCGGCCCCGGCGAGACCATCCTCAGTAAGTTTCTCTCCGATCTACTGCCGGTCAGCGAGTTCGTCAACCAACCGCGTCCACCGGTTCAGGCCAAGGGCTTCCCGGAAGTGGTCGATATCGCTCTGCTACAGCCCGTCGTTTAAAGCGGAATCTTACCCCGCCACTCACCCCGCCCGACCTGCGCCTGCTCAAGAAGCACGCCCGCAGGCACGGGTCGGTCCGAGGTGACGTAGCGGAAATGTTCGTCCTGAGAGGTGACGAACAACCGGAATCCCTGATACTCAGTCCAGGCATTGACGCTGGTGCGCCCGAGCTGGCGGGTCAGGATCATGCCGTCAGGACGGACCCAATGGCCGGCCTCGAAGGTTGCCTGGAGAATCCTGGTGCCGTCGGCCTGCACCAGGGTGAGAGTGTCGCCTGTTTGCAAGGGAATGCCGCCGTCGGGCAAGGTCCATTCTGGAATGGCGTTGGCCTGGACGGTGGCTGTGAAACCGTTGCCGGCAAACGGGTAAGCATCGGTTCGGTTGCCCCCATTGGCCGCCGAGTAGGGAATGATCAGAGCAAAACTGGGGAGCTGCCGATATTGCAGGATGGCCACCTGCGTTTCCCCTTGAAATCCCCCCGGATAGTCGAGGCGCAGGCCCTCGATGATCTGGGCCGGAGTCTGCAGGCTGGCCACGTCGCTCACCAGGGCCGCAAAGCCGCTGGCGCGAGGGTCGAAGGTGCCATTCAAGTAGTTGTTCATATCGGCTACTTTGATGACTTTCTGCAGGAGGGTACCGTTGGACGGGAAGGTCAAGGAGTCGCGCAACTGCTTGAGCGCTGCGCGCTGCTGGGGCGGCACCCCGGCGGGCCAGAGCAGACGCAGACTGTGAAACTTGGGCATGCTGCTAAGATCGGGAGTCAAGCGAGATTGAACTTCGGGGTTTCGGCCCTGGGTCTGCTGGCTCGCCCCGACGACCGCCAGGGCGTCGCGGCAGCGTTCTCCTCCCGATGGCGTGGCCGGGTCGAAGTTGCCCGCCAGGGAAGAGCACAAGCTCTGGCCATTGTCGGAGAAGACGGAAGCGAGCAGGTCTGCCAGTTTGGGGGCCCCAAAAGTCTGAACCGTGAGCGCCAGGCCGGCCACCGCCTGATGGATGGTGCCGGTCAGCGCCGGATTGAGGTCGTTGAAGGTGGCCACATCCGCGTACACGACCTGGGACGACGGCCCCAGTGCGTCGATGGCCGGCACCACCGCGGGAGCCAGGTTTACCAGACGGGCTCGTCCGTCTCCACTGAGAGCGGGCGGAACGAAGGCATTCGGGGCAGAGTTGTTGCTACCACCGCAACCAGAAACCAGCAGAGCCAGGATCCAAAGAAACTTTCTCATGCGCGTTAATACTTCCGCTTGGAGGGATCCACCTCGTCACTCCAGCGCAAAATTCCGCCGCTCAAGTTCCGCACCCGGCCAAAGCCGGCCGCCTGCAGTCGGGCCTGGGCCTTGGCGCTGCGCGCACCGGATTTGCAGTGGACCACGATGTCTGCCTGGGGGTCTAGTTCGAGGAGACGGTCCGCCAGGGTCTCCAGAGGAATCAGGCGGGCGCTGAACTCCTCCAGGTTGGCAATCTCCCATTCGTGAGGATTGCGTACGTCTAGCAGCAAAGGGCGTTGCCCTTGCCGCCACAGTTGGACGAATTGCTCCGGTGTGACCTCCGCTCCAGCCGGCCCGTCCACACCGCAGAGCTGTTGATAATCCACCAACTGATGGATAGTAGGATGGTCGCCGCACAAGGGACAGTTGGGATCACGAGCCAGTTGCAGCTCCTGGAACTGCATCGCCAGGGCGTCAAAGAGCAGCAAGCGACCCAATAAAGATTTGCCGGTGCCCAAGATGAGCTTGAGAATTTCGGTGGCCTGAAGGCTGCCGACCACGCCGGGCAAAACGCCCAGTACCCCTCCCTCCGCGCAAGACGGCACCATACCCGGAGGCGGCGGCTCTGGATAGAGACAACGATAGCAAGGCCCGCCACCGGCCGGGTGAAAGACCGAAACCTGGCCTTCAAATCGAAAGATGGAGCCGTAGACGTTCGGTTTGGCCAGCAGAACGCATGCGTCATTGACCAGGTAGCGAGTGGCGAAATTGTCGGTGCCATCGACTACGATGTCATAGTCTGTCAGGATTTGCAGGGCGTTCTCTGAAGTTAGCTCCTCTCCGTAGGTGGTCAAATGCACGTGAGGATTGAGATCGCTGAGGCGCTCGCGAGCCGAGTCTATTTTTGGCCGGCCGACATCCCTGGTGCCATGCAAAATCTGCCTTTGCAGATTGCTTTCGTCCACCCTATCAAAGTCGACAAGGCCCAGATGACCTACACCGGCGGCTGCCAGATAAAGCCCCAGAGGGCTGCCCAGACCGCCGGCTCCAACCATGAGGATGCGCGCCGCTTTCAGTTTCTCCTGACCGGCGCGGCCGACCTGAGGAAGGTTAAGATGGCGGTCATAGCGCGCCAACTCATCGGGCGAAAGCAGGCTCATGGTTTTCCTTTCTCTAATCAAAGGGCGTGGGCTATCGTTTTCT
This sequence comes from Vulcanimicrobiota bacterium, assembly GCA_022842865.1. GTDB lineage: Bacteria > Vulcanimicrobiota > Xenobia > Xenobiales > JADMJV01 > JADMJV01. The sequence continues at coordinate 3,858 of JALHOV010000295.1, forward strand.
CGACCTGATCTCCTCAGCCTTTGTGGCGGTTCTCTTGATTTCCAATGTAGCCGCTCTGAAGGTGTTTGTGTTCGGCCCCCTGGTGCTGGACGGAGGAGCTCTGATATTCCCTCTCAGCTACATTTTTGGTGACCTGCTTACCGAGGTTTACGGTTACTCGGTCAGCCGCAGGGTGATCTGGCAGGGACTTTTCTGGCTGTTGATCTTCAATTTAGTCATGTGCGCCTGCATCTCTTTGCCGGCCGAGCCTGACTGGGAACGGACGGTAGGTCAGAAAGCCTTTGTGACCGTGCTGGGACTCTCGCCGCGGCTTGCTTTGGCCGGGTGGCTGGGCTTCTTCTGGGGCGAATTTTGCAACTCATACGTCCTGGCCAAACTTAAGGTGGCAACCGGTGGCCGCTATCTTCCTTTGCGCACGATCGGCTCCACCATTGTCGGCCAATTGGTGGACACCGGGCTTTTTTGCGTCGTAGCCTTTGGAGGTGTGCTCACTCAGGCGACTCTGCTCAACTACATTGTGACCGGCTACTTTTTCAAAGTGGGAGTTGAGGCGCTGATGACGCCGGTGACTCTCTGGGCGGTCGCCTTTCTCAAGCGCCGCGAAGGAGTGGACGCCTACGATCGTGAGACCAATTTTAATCCCTTCGCGACTCGGTCCTGATTTAGCGGGGGTTGTCGATTACTTGATTGATCGGGTCCCACACCCTCGGGTTGGCGCCGGGAGCCGGCTTCACCTCGATGAGAGTGAGCCAGTGATCTTTAATGTGAACGCCGTAGTGAGTGTTTCCTGCGGTCTGCCAGCCGCAGAACTCTCCAGGACTGCGTTCGCGCTCAGGCACTCGGCGCATACCGGCCAGGCGACCCGCTTGTTCTCGTTGAAGGTCCAATCCTGAGGAGCGAGATTTGCTCAAGTGCAAGCGAACGCTGTGGTTGTCCAATGTTCCTACATAGGTGGACGCTGAGGGACTCAGCCGCCGGTAGGTCAGCCCGTCAGGAAGGGAAGGGGAAGTCGGGGGCCCGGGATTGCTTGCGGCGGATTCGATGGGCGCGGGACGCTTGGTGTCGGGGTGAGGCGTAAACTCGCTGCGGGGGTAACTGGCGGCGATGGGGGCCGTCCGGGGTGTTGCGTCCTGAGCGGCTTTGCGCACTCTTTGCTGACGAACCTGCTCGGCGGCAAGGCGTTCACGTTCGGCCGCCAACTCGAGTTTCTCTCGCGCCAGCCGCTGCGCTTCCCTTTGTTGCGCTGCTTTCTCCGCCAAGGCCTGTCTTTTGGCGAACTCCTGATTGAATTGCGCATCCTTTTTGGGCGACCGGATGGGGCGGGTTTGAGAGTTCGTGCTGGCCAGGGGGGTTGGCGTGGGTTTTCCGAAACGGCTCGAGTAGTCGCTGTAGAGAAGTCCCAGCGCAGCCAGTAACATGGCCAGCACGGCCACCCAGAGCCCGTGTTGGCTGTTGGAAGGTACAGGCGCGCTGGCCAGGGGATTGATTTTGGTTATCGCCGGTTCAGGCGGCAGGCAGACCGGATCAATTTTCGCCGAGCCTTCGTTGCGCAGCCAGGCTCTCAGGGCCCGGGCCATTTCTTCCGCGGTGGCGTATCGATCGGAGGGTTTGGGTTGAGTGGCCTTGAGGACGATCTTGACCAGTCCGGGGCAGTCTGGCAGCTCCATTTCCAGGGCGTCGAACGTGAAAGCGGGAGGCAGGCGTCCAGTGCACAGGTGATAGAGGGTGGCACCCACCGAATAAATATCCGAGCGCAGCTCCGCCCGCCCGGCCATTTGTTCCGGGGCGCAAAAACCGGGGGTGCCCACCTGGGTCTGCACCTTCTGGGTTTCCACCGAGCGGGCGATGCCGAAGTCCACCAGTTTGATACGGCCCGAACGACTGTCGCGAATCAGGTTGGCGGACTTGATGTCGCGATGGATGATGGGGGGTTGGCAGCTGTGCAAATAGCTGAGCGTTTCCAGCACTTGCACCATATCGACGGCGGCTACTGCCGGATCCATCGCTTGATGGGTGAGCCGCAGATGGTCGGCCAGTTCATCGTCGAGTCCCTGACCCTGCACCAGGTCCAGAATGATGTAGCGCTTTCCCTCGATCTCAAAGTAGTCGCGAACTCTGGGGATATTGGGATGCTCTAAACCGGCCAGCGCGCGCATCTCGCTTTCAAAAGAAGCCAGCACATAGGCGCTGCTACTTCCTAGCAGCGCCGAGGCCAGGACCTCTTTGATGGCGCACGGGGTAGAAGCAAGTTTGTGGTCGATCGCCTCGTAGACTGCGCCCATCCCACCACTTTTGATGCTGCGCACGACTTCGTAGCGGTCCTGGAGTCTATCCCGAACGACAAGTGACATCTCTGAGAAGTATACCCTAAAACCACTGCGACTGCCCTTTCGAGGAGAAGTTCCGGCCGGGAAGAACTGGCTAAGCCGTAGGAGGGCGATCGCCCCTGAACATCGAGAACCAAAGTGAGGGAACCGGCAGAGAAGTCTATCTACGGATTTCCCATCTCTGCGCAACCATTCTGTATGTCGAGTTGCTGCTCATTCGTTGGGTATCGACGGAAGCCAGCATTTTTGCTTACTTGCAAAATTCAATCCTGATCGCGTGCTTTCTCGGCCTGGGCATGGGCCTGCTCGCCCCTATGCCGCGTGACAATCCACGGCGGATCCTTCCTCCTCTGCTTTTGCTCTCCGCTCTGCTCAACATCCCGGCCCTGCGCCAACTGGTCAAAGAACTCTCCCGACAGTTGGCGGGCTACCACGATTTTGTGGTCTGGAACGGAGACCACGCTCCCACCCATCCCATCCTGGCGCTGGGGGGCGTGTTCGTCATTATGGGCGCCTGTTGGGCCGCCATGGTCCCCATGGGCGCCGAACTTGGGCGACTCCTGCAAACGGCGCCCCGACGCATGCTGGCTTACTCAGCGGATATCTTCGGGAGCCTGATGGGAGTCTGGCTTTTCACTCTGCTCGGTTATCTATCTCTCCCTCCGTTGGCCTGGTTCACCGGCCTGGCAGTACTGCTCTTGCTCAAGAAGAGCTTTAGAACTCCGCTCAGCCTGTTGGCGATATCCATTATTTTGGGACTGGCCGCCTTTGGCTATTCCGACAAAGAGCACGTGACCACCCTTTGGACTCCCTACCAGAAGCTTCAATTCGGACCGAATGGCAAGCCCAACGGCTGGCTGGTTTTAGTGAACAACCAGTTTTTTCAAGAGATTATCGATAACACAGCAGAGAATCAAATTGCCCCGGCCCAGCGACCGGTAGTCCACTACAATGTGCCGAGCCGCCTGGCCCGACCGTTCAAGCGCGCATTGGTAGTGGGGGCCGGGACCGGTAACGACGTGGCCGGCGTGGTGCGCAATTCGGATGCTCAAATTCTGGCCGTCGATATCGATCCCGTGCTGCTTGAGTATGGAGCCATCCTTCATCCGGAGAAGCCTTACAGCAACCCTCGAGTGACTCTGCGCTGCAACGATGCGCGCGCGGTTTTTTTGAACGAGCCTCCCGGCAGCTTTGACCTGGTCGTTATGGGACTGCTAGATTCGCACACCACTCCCAATCTCTCCAATGCGCGCCTGGACAATTTCGTGTACACCCGCGAATCCATCGCAGCCGCTGCCCGGCTGCTGAGTCCTCAAGGGGTGATGGTGGTCCACTTCGCCGCCCAGCGCCCTTATATCCAGGACCGATTGGCCAATACCATAGAAGCCGTTTTTCGCAAGGAGCCGCTGATTTTTCAGATCCCCATTTCCGAGCACGGCTGGGGGGGTCTTACGTTCGTGAGCGGAAATCTCGAAACGGTCGCCCGCAATCTGTCGGAAGACCCGGCTTTGGGCGACTTCGTTCGCAAGAATCTGGTGCCTCGCCAGAACCGTCAGATACAGCCAATCAGTGACAGCTGGCCTTATCTTTACATTGAGCACCCAAGCATCCCGACTTTGTTTTGGCTGCTGGGTCTCGTCCTCGGACTCCTTTGGGTGGGGTCATCCTGGCTCCGCTACAAGCGCCTTGTCGCTCCGCGACTCAACCAGCCGGAAGACGTTTTTTATGTGCTCCTGGGCATGAGTTTTTCTCTGGTGCAAGTCTTTTCCGTCAACAAGGCGGCCATATTGTTTGGCAGCACCTGGTTGGTCAACAGTGTGGCCATGACGGGAATCTTGTTCATGATTTTGTGCGCCAACGGCCTGGTGGGACGCCTGCGCATCCCCAACCCGCTGCTGGGTCTGGGCCTGACAGTGAGTTGCTTTGTCCTGGCATACTTGCCGTTGGACGCGCTGTTGCTGCTTCCCTGGTCGCAAAGACTGCCTACGGCTGCTCTGATTTCTGGATTGCCCATGCTGCTCAGCGGACTCCTGTTTGGGCAGGCATTCCAGTCCGCCAAAGATCCCGGCCGGGCGTTGGGCGCCAATTTATTCGGAGCCCTGGTGGGCGGGGCGCTGCAGCTCATTACCTTCCAATTTGGCATTCCGTCCTTGATGGTGCTGGCGGGGATCAGTTACGGACTGGCGGGTTTCCTGCTGTTTCCTCGCCGGTCGGACTGAGCCAACCAAGGACTTCCTCGGTTTTGACCACCCGAGCGCCACGCTCCCGCAGTTGTGCCATGACTTCGAGTTTGGTCGGCAATTGTAAGCGCCGAGCCAGGTCGGAGGGAAGCGAGGACACTGCGTCTTCGGGCACCACCATGGCCACGCCCGGGAGTGCACCCAGTAGACTGAAGGCTCCCGCGCGCACACAGACTTCGGCAATCTTGCCGCCCAGCACCAAAGTGACGGGACCTTGCGAGGTCTCTCGCTCCATTAAGTTCCAGAATGCCTGGTTCGGAACGACCGGGCCTTTCTCCACGCCGTCCTGAAGTTCTTCGACCTGGGTGATGTCATAGACGTTCTTATGAATCTCGAAAATTCGTTGTGAATCGCCGCTTTCCACTCGTTCGTAGCGATCGACGGGTATGACGGTGCGGCGCCGGCCGTCCACCGCTTCCAACTGACGCAGGGCCGTCTCAAGCGGTGCATTCAGGTCGGAGTCGCCGTCGGCGGAGGTGGCGTGCTCGCCATAAATGGCGAATTCGTCGGCGGCCCGATTGTCGACGACCGTCCCACCTTCGACCGCAATCCGGGTTCCCACCGGATTGTGCCAATCCTTGGTGACGATGATGGTCCCGCCGGCCTGGTAGACGGCCGAGGCCAGACGCGCGTTGTTCTGAACCTCGACTGCCTCATCTCCCTCGGGCTGGGACGCCAGAGTCGCCAGGTTGGAACTCTTGGCCTCGCGGCCGAAAGCCTTCTGGACATCAATACCTAAATAAACGATTCTCTCGGGTTTGATCATAGCCAGTCGGCCTTCGGCGCGCTCGACGGGTTTCTTTCAGGACGGGTCTTCGTCGCTGCCTTTGAACTTATCGCTGATGATTTTAAGCGCCAGGTTCCACCCCTCGCGAGAAGGGCGAGGCTGACGGGGCGTCACCACGATGCCTTCGCGGATGTGCAGTTCCCGTCCGGAGACCTGCTCTTTACCACGAGCCAGTTGTCGCAGCGCCGCCTCTTCGAAGGGACCTTCGAAGATCACGGGCGCCCATAACTCGCTCAAGGCAGTTGCCACTTGATGACGGGGAATCTCCACTCCCTCCACCACCGTGCGGAAAAGGCGCAGCCAGGGGCGGTTGCCGTCTGCTCCGTAGCTCCAGGCGGCTCCCTGAGCCGGATAGACTTCGGCAAAAGCTTGCACCGTCTGCCCGGGATAGCTGTCGGTCACCAGTTCCGGCAGACGGCAGTTGCGCAAGGCTCGCCAGTAGATGTTGGCCTGATCCTCGCAGATCTCGAACCCTTTGGAGGCCATGCCCTTGGAGGAAACGTGAATCGAGCCATCGGGTAAAAACAACATGTTGGCTTGCGAACCGTGGATCTTCTCCGTCGCCACCACCTCTTCGCCGGCCTGGAATTCGGACCCAAAGATGCCGAACTGCTCGACGTCGTGCTGGCGGAAGGGAACGTCCAACTCGAGACGCCGGACCTCCCCGCT
>JALHOV010000296.1 GCA_022842865.1 Vulcanimicrobiota bacterium
CGACTGGGTATCACGCTGAAAGCTCCGCTGCCGTACTCCTCTTTGACACCGAGAACGGAGCCATAGATTTCTCCCGAGGCGACCCGAACCACTTCGAAACCACCCAGGTTGGGTATGCTATTGCCCTGCTTGGGAACTTCCAGCCAGGAGAGGCTTTCGTTTCCGTCTTTCTTTCTAAGGCGCTGAACCACCGTCTCCGAACCGTCTTTGTTGGTGAGCACAACGGCGTCGAGTTGACCAAGTGAAGTCTGCATCGAAATGGCCTTTTCGACCGAATTCTTGTCGCCAGGCGAACCGTCGAGTTGCCGGAGCATGCGAATTCCTTGTTGGACCGAATCCCAGGGGGCTACAGGCCCCTGGCCCTTGAAGCTGGAAAAACTTGCGATCATTGGATGTCTACCTTTGTCCCTGTGTATCTACTTGCCGCACTATATGGCTGGGGCGTTTCAGAGAACTCCCACAAAATTGTAAACAATCCTCACAGTCCTTAGAATTGGCGGATCCTTGGGCGCCGTCATGTCAGAAGCCCTGGAGAGCTTCGATCTCCTGGGTGGATGGTCTTGCTCCACATAGAGGGTTGACTCGACCTGGCTATCCAGAAAGCCCAGATAGGCTTTATCGGCGGCCACAAAGAAGATGCGACCCGACCGGTAGCTAGTTTTCCAGAGGTTTCGGGGCAGAGTTTCGACTACTACCCAGTCGCTATCGGCCCCGCCCAGTCCGATCTGCGGGCGATCCAGGGCACGTTGGCCCAGGCAGTCCGAGGCGCGCCAGAGAATAAGTTCCACCCCCGTCACCCAGAGGGCACTCAGCTCTCCGAATCCGTATTGCTCGGTTGTCTCTTACTGACTCATCGGGGTTCCCTTCCCTGTCTCTCGGGCATGTTCCTGAGTCGAGTCGCGCCTTTTCGGTCGGGAACGGTATCGTGAATCGTCCGTGGCATCACCCATCCGTGAGGGTCATCGCCATTTTTGTCGAGGGCGAGGAAGCGGTTCGCCCGCTGAGCGATACCCTGATGAGGGACTTTAGAGTGAGCCCAAGCTACCATTGAAGTCGATCCTAAGGGGAACAGGATATTTAAACTGCCTATCTAACAGTCGGTTCTGGTTCTTCCATGTCTGGTCGTGGACCTCATCGAAGATGCTGCTACAGTTTATTTCACGGAGGTCAACGGGTCACCCTATGCACATGAAAAGAAAGCTGGCAACGACCGCGCTGGTCAGTTCGCTGCTCACAGCAGCGCTGGCATGGGCCGCGCAATACAAATACTCCACGCCCATCGCCCCAGGCGTGGCCGTGCCGGACAAGATCCAAAGCTCTCTGGGCACTCTGAACCTGCATTACGGCTATCCTTCGGCAGACACGGCGAAGAAGATTTACGACAATTTGGACCGTTCGCGTGCGCTGCAGGCCTACCTGATGGCCATCCCCATCGTAAACCAGGCCGGAATGCGCGATTCTATTCGAAAGTGTGGACCCGACAACCAGACGGATGTCATCTGGGAAAATCTGGTGGATGCCCGCACGGTCGAATTGACCGCCAACGACAACACGATCTACAACTTCACCTGGCTCGACACGCATAAGGGTCCGGTGGTTGTGGAAGCGCCGCCCAATGTCTTGGGATTATTCAATGACTTCTGGTATCGCTGGGTGGCTGACGTCGGCATTACTGGCGAAGACCACGGCAAAGGCGGCAAGTATCTGGTGCTACCGCCCGACTACAAAGGCGCGGTTCCTCCAGGTTACTTCGTTGTGAAGCCGAGCACCTACGGCAACTGGCTGGTATTCCGCGCATTCCTGGTGGATGGCTCCACCAAGCCGAGCGTGGAATCGGTCAAGGCGCACTTCAAGGTATACTCTCTGGCAGATGCCGCCAACCCGCCAGCCATGAACTTTGTCAACGGCTCCGGGGTGCCGGCCAATTACGTTGCGCCAGGGGATTATCAATTCTGGGAAATGTTGAACAAGGTCATCCAGGAAGAGCCCAGTACCGGCAGTGACCCGACCACGCTTGGCTTGTTTGCCTCTATCGGGATCGTCAAAGGCAAACCATTCAATCCTGACGCGAGGATGAAGGCAATTCTCGCGGATGCTGCCAACATCGGAGCGGTTACCGCGCGCACTATCGCTTTCAAAATCCGCGACAAGGATGCCTACTACTTTCCCAAAAGCAACTGGCGGCTGCCTTTCTTCGGCGGATACAAGTTTGAGACTTCGCCGGGCGTGACCAACATGGATGGCTACATCTTCTATTACTACTTCGCCACCGGTGTGACGCCGGCGATGGAGATGAAGATGGTTGGCAAAGGTTCGCAATATCCGTGGTCGGTACAGGATTCCAATGGCAATCCCTTTGACGGCGGAAAATCCTACAAGATGCATCTGCCCCCCAACGTTCCGGTAAAGGATTTCTGGTCGGTCATCGTCTACGACAACCAGACTCGCTCTATGGTTCAGACCGACCAAAAGTCGCCGAGCGTGAGCAGTCAGAACAAGAACATTAAGACCAATAGCGACGGCTCAGTAGACGTTTTTTTTGGCCCTAAAGCTCCGGCAGGCTGGGAAAACAATTGGATTCAGACGATTCCAGGCAAAGGCTGGTTTATGATCCTGCGCCTCTACGGTCCGCTGGAACCCTGGTTCGACAAGACCTGGCGCCCCGGCGAGATTCAACCGGTCAGGTAGTAGCTGAGCAGGCTCTACAACACCAAGGCACCCTTTCATAGCGCGCACTGCCCATGAAAGGGTGCCTTTTGGCAGATTGGATCAGCTTCTTCACCGTGACCGGGGCAGCTGCCGGCTCAGGTCGAGGCGGGCGAAGTGGTGATGATTGCCCGGGCGCTGGCGCTGGAAGGCAAGATTTTAGCCAGCCGCGCCGCCTGGCTGTCAAGGTCACCAGCCAGGCCCTGCGTCTGAGTCCCAGCGCCGAGTTGCGCCAACAGTTGAGCGAATATCGAAACCAGGCTTGGACAGAACTCAGCTTACGGGCGCTTCCCAAGCCGGCAACGATCAGGCGGCTGGCCTTCGATTTCATGATGCGCGATGTATTTAGAACTTGACCAGCGTGACGGCCCCGATGAAGAGCGCGAACCATCCCAAAAAGGGAGAACCATCGGCTGCGGGCTTGCTCCCGGCGTGTCGAGACGACATTGGAGCCAGAGTCACGGAGCCTCTTGGAAAAATGGTCCTCCGGGGCTCTCCGTTTTTGTCGTGTGAAAGTGAATCTTTACAATACGTGCGCTGGCAAAACCGGCGAGGTGTTATGGGCTGAAATGCCCTGGCTTCTGCTCTCTTGATGTGGGGAGTTACCGGGACGAAAGGTGGTGCGATCGTTTGGTTCTTTGTTCCCTGGGTCGTGCTGCTCATTCCTCTCGGGAACTGCGTTATCTGCGTGCTGGCGGATGCTCTCTCTCGGGTTCTCCTGTATCTTTTTCACCCGAACGGGGCGGGGCAGGGTTCATGATTTTGTAACAAACAGCGACAGTAATTTACGCTTCCTTGGCGGTTCTGGACCATCTTGAGAGGATGGAACTTGATCGCGAACGTTACCAATCGGGCGCCGAACTTGGTGTGGGTGGGATGGGGAAAGTCTAGCGGGTCACTGACAAATACTTGCAGCGAGAGGTGGCTTTGAAGACCTTGCGCAGGGATTTGCAAGGTGACCCGCTGTTTTCTCGTCGATTTTCGTGCGAGGCTCGCACCGCGGGAAAACTGGAGCATCCAGAACGCTCACCGGAAACACACGGAACACCAGGTGGAAGATCTGCTGACCAACTTCGAACTCCATTCTCCCACCCTGGCTGCGCGGAAGCACCCTCTGACAGGGGCCCAAATCAGGAGCGTAGAACAGGGACCTATAGGAGGGTATGTGTATCAAATCAAGTTGAGCCTGCAAGACTCACAGGTAGAATTTTTGGGCCGGCACCGGGCTTACGGCTTCCGCGACAGGAGTGAACTTGTTCGCAAGGCGTTAGAGTTTTTTCAGCGGGAGATTGAGCAACGGGAACTGGAGGAGTCGGCCAGCCTCTATGCCCAGCTGTACGGAGAGGACGACGAAGCGAAGCAGTGGGTCGCCGGCAGTGCAGAGGACTGGCCCAGTTGAGCCGGCTCCGCCGGGGGATGATAGTTGACGTGGATTTGGACTCGACTTTGGGTTCCGAGACGGGGAAATTGCGGCCTGCTATCATTGTCACGAATGACACTTACAACGAAAGAGTCCCTGTTATACAGGTTGTGCCCATCACTGAGTGGTCTGAACAAAAGGCTCGAATTAAGACAAATGTATCCTTAGAACCGAGCTCGACCAATGGTTTGAACAAGCGATCCGTCGCCGATTGCCTGCAGACTCGACCGATCGACCGTAGACTTAGGTTACGCACTATTCGCGGCACACTGGACCCTCAAACCCTGTCCTTGGTCAATGACACACTCAGGAAAGTCTTTGCATTGGAAGGCACATGAGGTCCTAAATGTCGGTGCGCTGGTCAGAGGGGGTCTATTTGTGACTTGTTTGGGAATCACCGGGTTGGTGCTGACATTGGCCGCCACCTGATCTGCACTCTGAGGTAGCAGCCGCATTCCCACGGATTTCCGAGAACTCGATGTCAGACCTGCCCCCTTTCGCAATGTCTGTCAGGGCGTTTTGGGGTGAGGGCCAATCGTTGGCTACGGAACCATGTTCAATTTGACGCGATTGCGCAGTCACTCTGACTGCGTTGCTCGTCCCACTACCGCTGGACCTATGGTCTGTTGGGGCGCTACTGCCTGCTGGTACCGGTGGACGGCCTGGCCAGTCTGCCTTTGGAGCGCATTTTCGGCTCGCACAGTCCAGCAAGCCCGAGCAATCGGTGGGTTCCTCGCTTCAACGGGCCTGAACGCCACTGAGGACTTGGCGAATTAAGCAAAGTCCGGCCTCGCCATCGCAGTTGGTGAAGGCGAAGTCACGGTAAAGCCAAGCTGCAAGGAGTGGGTGCGGCTTTGCAGGCACTGGGGCGAATTGTTGGATTCATCCGCTGCTTCAGCCGAAGGATTGGTGTGCAGACCTTCGGGCAGGCGCAGGGTAAAGTTGCAGCCCTGGTGACTCCATTTCGAGGCGGGGCCCGTTCCGCGTTTGCGGCTTGACCTTCTGCCGTCCAAAATCGTCGGCGATCCCAAGTTCCTGACCTTCGCTGACTGGCTGGCCGGCCAGGACCTGCTGGCCTCCGCCCTGGGTGGAGAGCATATCAGGAAGACCAGCAGCGGCCACTTGATGATGGCAGACTCTCTTAAGTTGTTGCCTTTTGGTAATATATTTGCAAAACACAACAATTATGCTAAACGAGTGGACAAACTCAAGCTCAACACCCTTCACCGTTTTTCCAAGCACTCACCGCATCTGGTCCTGGAGCAGCATGGTCACTGCGAAGTCCCGGCTGGTTGCGGCGGGGTGGCTTTTCGCTGGTTGAACCCTGCTCGAGAAGCCTACCTTCAACTAACCCTCTACAGCCCGGGTAGAGCTCGTGCCTTCCTGGACGGGCAACCCCTGAACTCGAGCGCGTTCTGTGTTCCGGTTGGACCTCACGTGCTGGCTTTGGAGTTGGATAGACCGGTGTTCTGGCTGGCCCTGCAGCGTGACCCCAGCCCCAATCAGAAGACAATCCTGCTCAGTCAGGCGGATGGCAGCTGGCGGGCCACCGACCAGTCGCCAGGCCCGGATTGGAACTCGGCGGAGTGGCAGTCGAGCTGGCCTGAGCTGACAGAATTGCTCCTTCCCCCAAAGTGTGGGGGTTGGTCGTGGGAGGATGCCGAGAAGCTGGGGGCACGGGCGTTGGGAGTTGCCGATGCCGAGCAGCTCTGGGTCAGTAAGGCTTTTCACTTATGAGTGCACGGCCGCTGGCCCTCATTCCCCAATACTTTGGAAGCCTGGTGTATGATCGCCGGACCCATCGATATCTTCCCTTTGACCAGCCGGCCACCCGGCTGCTCCGCCGCCTGGCCCGGGAGTCCCCTGGCCCGGACTGCCCGAGCGAATTCTTGCGTCGTTTCCATGGCTACGGGTTTTGGGACTGGCAGGGTTGCTTTGATGGAGAATTGCTGGATCTGCAACCTCCTCAGCAGCATCTGGCTGGCCCCTTGACCGTCCACCTGGAAGTGGCCGCACGTTGCAATCTGAGCTGCAGCCATTGTTTCGCAGGGAGCCTGCCTCGGGCCGAAGCCGCCCTGACTCTCAACGAGCTTGACCGGCTCTTCCAGGAGTTGGTCTCGATGGGTTGCTTTCGCCTTGGGATTACCGGGGGAGAACCCCTTTTGCGTCGAGACCTCCTGGATATTCTGGATCTGGCTTTGGAAAGGGGTTTGCAACCCGGCCTGACCACCAACGGACTGCTCTTGACTGAGGAACTTGCTCGTCAATTGGGCCGGCGCCGGCTGGTCTGGCTGAATGTCAGCCTGGACGGAGCGACTGCTCGAAGCAACGATGCTATCCGAGGCAAAGGGACCTGGGAGCGAGTTCTCAATCGGCTGGCCGTGTTGCGTCGTCACGCGGAGTTCTCGTTAGCCTTCACGGTCACGGCGGACAACGCGAAAGAAGTCAGAGAATGCTGTCAACTCGCAAAAGAGGTGGGCGCCTCGGCGGCCGTCTTTCGTCCCTTGTATCCAGTTGGGAAAGCCAGCGCAAACTTAAATTTGATGCCCAGCTTCGAGCAGTATTCCCAGGCGGTCGAATCCCTGAGCGGCGGGGACACGATGGGGCCTTCTCGAGAAAGGGCTCGGGTGGCCACTCTCTATACCGGAGGGGGCTGTGGGGCCGCCAATCTGATCTGTTCGGTGAGTCTGGGGGGACGGGTCAATCCGTGTAGTTATCTGGGCCCCGAGTTTGACAGTGACAATCTTCGTCAGCGCACCTTTCGCGAGATTTGGAATCAAGGCCAGACCTTTCTGGCCTTGCGGAGTCAACCATCCGAGGATTTTCAGGGTGGCTGCCGAGCTCGGGCTCAAGCCCTCAACGGCTCGGCGCGGGCCCGCGATCCCTGGCACCAGGAGTATTTGCAGGGCGGGCCGCGCTTTCATCCCAATCAGAACTGGGAGGTCTAAAGTGAATCGACACTGGAGAGTGTTTCGTCAAAAGGACCCGGGCGCACTTTTGGGCATGGCCCAGGAAGCCCTTGGAAACGGGGATCGGGCCATGGCGGCCAGCGCTCTAGACCGCGCTTACGGTCTTGAACCTGAACACCAGGAGGTGGCCGGGCTGCGCCAATCCCTGCTGGACGAAATGTCTCGAGAGCACGATGGCGTAAACTTTCGTTACGTTCCCGGAGGTTATTACTTGATGGGTTCGGATCGCGGTGAAGCCGACGAACGTCCCGTCCATCCCGTGTTTGTGAAACCCTTCTGGATGGCCGAAACACCGGTGGATTGGGAGTGGCTGAGCCGAGGGATGGGTTACCAGCCCCCGCCCTGCGGGATGCCTGAGCAGGGGGGCTTCCCGGCCGCCTTAGTCTGGGAGATTCGACAGCAATATTGTGAGGATGCCACTGAGAGAGCATCGGATTGGCACAATCATTTTTACGAGGCGGTTGGAGAAGAGGCCTGGCCGTATCTGCCCCAGCGCGCACCGGTCAGACACGGTTACGGCCAAAAACCGGTGGTGGCCGTGCAGCTGGACGAAGCCCTCCAGTTTTGCCAGCGCACCCGAACCCGCTTGCCCAGCGAGGCCGAATGGGAGAAAGCGGCCCGTGGGGGCCTGGTCCAGCAACGCTATGCTTGGGGAGAGGAGCCCGCCACCCAAGAGCGTTGCGATTTTCATCGGTTCGAGGCTTTCTCGCTCTTGCCCAGCCGGCGCTTTCCACCGAATGGATACGGACTCTTCCATCTGTGCGGGGGCGTCTGGGAGTGGACTTCGACCGGCTACGATGCTCTGGCTTACCGGGGCAAATGGTCGTTTGGATTGGCCAGGCAGCGGGTGGTACGGGGCGGCTGTTGGGCTGATTGCGCCGAGGCGGTCACGGTCAGCTTTCGCAATTCCCGTCCCACCGAAAGTCGAGCCAATCCCAATCAGGGTTTACGGGTGTGTCTGGCCTGAGGCCATCTTGCGGCGCAACGACGTGCTCATGTCATTGGCGGGGTCGGCAAAGCCGGCTACAGCAGACTGTTTGCTCTGCTCCCCAACGTGATCGTAGCGAAACTGGTTGATCAACCTTCGGCCGCTTGGCGCGCTGGCGCAGGTGCAGGGCCAGTCTCCAGAGCAACCTGGGCTGGTGGATTGAGATATTGCTGCGATGAGCTGGGCGAAGGTCTTCCGCCACTTCTCCAGGACCTGCTGAGCTCGGCTAGAACTAGACCCGATGAAAACCTGTGCCAGCTGCCGACCCGACCTGCAAGCGGAGCCGTGTGACGAAACTCGCTGTCCTCGCTGCGATCGGCCCTTTCCGAGCAGCGCTTTTCTGGAGGCGGCCCCGCCCCCGCGACCGAGACCGATCTCCCGTCAGCAAGAATTTGTCTTTCTGGCCGGGCTGCGAATGTTTGCTTACGCCTTTTTGTTCATGCTTGCCCTGACGCCGGTGGTGCTGGTGTCCAATCTGGTGCTGATGATCGTGCAACCGGCCTCCCGGGGAGAGACTTTTTCGCAAGTCCTTTCAGCCGGTGTAGGATTCTTGCTGCTCCGCTTTCTTCTCAGCAAATTGCGGAAGTTTGCCGGCAAACGAGCGGCCCTCGCTCGCGACGGATCGTACGCCCTGGGCTGCGTGGAGAAGGTCGAGACCAATGACGACAACGACTCGATTGTCTCGTATTCCTACTGGGCCGTCGACGGCCAGGGTCAACTCACTGCGCGAACCGGTCAAGAACTCAATCGCTGGGGCCTGGTGGTGGGGCAACCGCTGCACGTGCTCTACTTTCCCGATGATTCCCAGGACCCGATGTTGTTCGTGGACGGCAAATACGAAGATCTCGGTTGGAGCATCCGGCCCTCGCACTTCCTTTCCAGGCGCTGAGTCTGCCGGTGTAAGAAATCTTTCAGCTCACGGCGTTACAGTGGGGACATGAAAATCATGAGCAACCAGCCTGGCACTCCCGTTCGCACCTTCGGCAAACCGGCCGCGGCCGAGAAGCAGCCCTGGCAAATGGACCAGTTCGAACTCCAGCAAGAAATCTGGGACGCGGACCGTCAGGTGGCTCAGATGCGCCAGACCATCTCCAGCGGCCATAGCACGGCGGCCGCGGGCCTGGGTGTGCTCTGCAGTTCGCTGGGCATCATGGCCGCGCAGTCGATCCTCAGCGGCGGCCTGCCAGGAATGCAAATGATTCCCCTGGCCGTGGGCGCCGCCACCGGCATCACCTTGTTGACCGTCGGCGCCAGCAAACGCGACAACGCTCAGATGGAGATCGGCACCGCTCACTTCAAGAGCGAACTGCTCCAGTCGATCTACGACAAACGCTTCCCCTAGCGAATCTGCCGGATCGAAATTCCAATCTTCAGATTGCTCCAGGACTTGTCCGCGGTAAGGGCAGTTGCCCCCAGCCTGTAAGCCAGGGCAAGGCAGGCCCGATCACCGAGAGAAAGCCCCAGATGCTGCACCTGACCAGATAGCTTAGCCGTTTTTTGTGCTCCATCCGTGTCGTAATCTATAACCTGAAGGGCCGAGCGCTGTAGCTGCTCCAGAATTGGTCCTGAGTCGCGACCCAGACGCTCAAAGCGGCCCAGCACCTCAGACAGGTTCACGGCGGAGATGCAGCAGTCGTGAAAATGCGCCAGAACAACTTCCTGACCGGGTTCCCCTAGCAGAAATGCCAACAAGGCCGAGGCGTCCAGGACGGTCATTCTTCCCGCCATTGCGACTTACGTTCCGCCAGGAAGTTCGCTACGTCATTGGCTGGGAGCTTACCCTGAAACTC
>JALHOV010000297.1:0-5552 GCA_022842865.1 Vulcanimicrobiota bacterium
AAGGATCATCAATCCAAGGCCGGCACCCCGACCATGGGTGGCGGACTTTTTGTGCCCGCCGGGCTGCTGGCCAGCTTCTGGGCTTACCACTGGAGCGCTGACCTTTTCGCGGTCTGGATTCTCACCCTGGGCAGCTGGCTGCTGGGGATTACCGATGACCTCACCAAGGTCATGCGCAACCGCAACCTGGGCTTGAAAGCTCGCCACAAGATCATCATTCAAACCGCTCTCAGCCTGGCCATGGGAATCTACTTGTGTTGCACCATGGATCAACCGGGTGTGGAGGTGCCCTACTTCGGCTTTTTTGCCGGCATTCCGTGGGTGCTGCTGCTGAGCTGGCTGGTGGTCGCCGGCACCACCAATGCGGTCAATCTGACCGATGGCCTGGACGGGCTGGCCGGCGGCGCGGTCCTTTCCTCGCTGTTGGCCTACGGCGCCATCTGCGCCTACGGCGGTCACGCCGACCTGGCCACCGCCGCTATCGGAATGGCTGGCGCGACCATGGGCTTCCTCTGGTTCAACAGCTTCCCCGCCCGCATCTTTATGGGCGACACCGGCTCGATGGGCCTGGGCGGCCTGCTGGCGGGCCTGGCCCTGATCACCAAGACTCCCTTTCTGCTTGTGGTCATCGGTGGTGTTTACGTGCTGGAGGCGGTCTCCGTTATCATGCAAGTTACCTATTTCAAGTTGACCAAGGGTAAGCGCATCTTTCGCATGAGCCCTATTCATCACCACTTTTGTCTGGGCGGTATGCACGAGGTCCAGGTGACCCAACGCATGTGGCTGGTTTCGCTGGTGCTGGCGCTCTTCGGTCTTTACCTACATTGGGGGGGGAAATTGTGAAGTCCATTCCCCAATCCTGGACCGGAAAGCATGTTTCCATCTTAGGGCTGGCCCGCAGTGGACTGGCCCTGGCTCGCGTTTTGACGGCCAAAGGAGCGCAGGTTCTCTTGAGCGACCAGCGCGGCCCCGATCAGTTGGGCGATTTGCCCGACCAGGCCCGGGCCCTGGGGGCTGAAGTGGAAATGGGGGGGCATAGCGACCGTTTACTCGAAGGCGATGTGCTGCTCATCAGTCCCGGCGTTTCCATCTACGCACCGGTGGTTCAGCAGGCCCTCGAGCGCGGCGTGGCGGTGGCCGGAGAGGTCGAGGTGGCCTACCGGCTCTGCCCCAAACCGTTGCTGGCGGTGACCGGCACCAACGGGAAAAGCACCACCTGTTCCTTGCTGCAGCAGGCCCTCGGGGCTCGCTCACGACTGGCCGGCAACATCGGCATT
This sequence comes from Vulcanimicrobiota bacterium, assembly GCA_022842865.1. GTDB lineage: Bacteria > Vulcanimicrobiota > Xenobia > Xenobiales > JADMJV01 > JADMJV01. The sequence continues at coordinate 1,278 of JALHOV010000297.1, forward strand.
CCCCTGGTCAGCGAGGTCAGCGGCGATCTGACCGGTGTCGACTTTGTGGTGGCCGAAATCAGCAGCTTCCAGTTGGAGACGGTCCACAGCTTCGGCCCTCACCTGGCCATGTTGACCAATGTGACAGCGGATCACCTGGACCGCCATCGCACTATGGAAGAGTACGTGGAGTCCAAGGCGCGACTTTTTGCTTATCAAACGGCCGACGACTGGGCGATTTTCAACACCGACGATCCCGAGGCGCGCCGGGTGGGTGAATGGCTGGCTCAGGGCAAGCTGCCGCTCTGGCCCCATTATCCACCACCCCGGCCGGGCGGCGCCAAACTTCTCCATTATTCCGTGCTGCACGAAGTGGAGCACGGCGCCTGGCTGCAGGACGGCTGGTTCTGGGTGCGCCTGCCGGGGGAGGAAGCGCGCCAGGTCTTGCGCTGGCAATTCCCCAATTTGCCCGGTCCTCACAATCTCTCCAACGCTCTGGCCGCCTGTCTGGCCGCCCTCTGCGTGGGCGCCAGCAGCCAGCAGATCGAGCATTCGTTTACCAACTACCACCGCATGCATCACCGCTTGGAAGAAGTGGGAGCTTTGGCGGGCGTGCGCTTCATCGACGATTCCAAAGCGACCAACGTATCTTCGGTGGAGTCGGCGCTGTTGACCTATGAAGAACCGGTCGTTTTGATCGCCGGTGGGCGCGACAAGGGACTCGATCTGGACGAACTGGGCCAGGTCATTGCCAGGCACTGCCACGCGCTGGTCAGTATCGGCGAAGCCGGTCCGCAGATCGCCGAGCACGCGCTCAAGTACGGGCTCAAGGCTCACCAGCGCGCTTCCAGTATGGAAGAAGCGGTGGAGGTGGCCCACGCGCTGGCCCCCCGTCCCGGTGTGGTGCTGCTTTCGCCCGGCTGCACCAGCTTTGACATGTTTCAGAACGCGGAGCATCGGGGCGAAGTCTTCGCCGCCAGCGCAACCCGCTTGATGGAAAAGATGGAGGAACGATGAGGTTACGTCAGGCTGATCCTTGGCTGATCACCATAACTGCTTGTCTCACATTATTAGGACTGTTGATGGTGTTCTCGTCGTCCACGGTGATGACGGCCTCTTCGGCTGACTTCCGGTTTGACCCGTTCTTTTTCGTGAAAAGGCAGGGGATGGCGGCCGGGATTGGATTGGTGGCGCTGTTCTTTATGCGCCGACTGGATTTGACCCGCCTGCGCCCGCTCAGCAGTGTGCCTTTCGCCATTGCCACTATTGGACTGCTGGCGCTGGTGATGCTGATCGGCCCGGAAATCAACGGCGCTCGCCGTTGGATTCCCCTGGGTCCCTTCCAGTTCCAGGTGGCCGAAATGGCCAAGTTGGCGCTGATTTTCTATCTGGCCGACTGTCTGGACCGACGCCGTGAGAAAGTGGCTCAGTGGTGGCGTATCCTGCCGGCGCTGGGGATTTTCGGCATCATGCTGCTGCTGGTCGAGCAAGAGCCTGACCTGGGCACGGCCCTGGTGCTGGCTGGCGTCTTTATGGCCATGCTCTTTGTGGCCGGCGCCAAGCTGGAGCACCTGGGCGCGATGGCGGCGGCCGGCGTGATGGCGGTGGTCACAATGATCATTGCCAAGCCTTTCCGCATGAAACGCCTGGCCACGTTCGTCGACCCGATGGGTGATGTGCAAGGAGCCGGCTACCAGCTCTACAACAGCTTGCTGGCGCTGGCTTCGGGGGGTCTGGTGGGTCAGGGCATTGGCAACAGTCACCAGAAATACAACTACCTGCCCGAGATGCACACCGACTTCATCTTCGCCATTCTGGGTGAGGAGTTGGGGTTCATGGGGACTTCCGCCCTGTGCACTCTCTACGTCGCTCTCCTCTACAAAGGCTTCAAGGTGGCCGTGCAGTGCCGCCGACCGTACCTGCGCCTTTTGGCCGCTGGCGTCACCTTCCAGATCGCTCTCCAGGCCCTGATGAACATGGCTGTGGCCAGCGGTTGTATTCCCTCCACCGGCGTACCGCTGCCTTTCATCAGCTACGGCGGAAGCTCGGTTCTCTTCAGCCTGATGAGCGTAGGCGTGCTGCTCAACGTGGCCGACTTCAATGCCCGCAACGTGGAAGGAGAGGGCAAGCCCAAGCGCCGCGAACGCCGCACCCGCCTGGGCTCCACCCTGGTCAGCTCCAGCGACGAACGCGTCGCCCCCATTTCCAACGGCACCTGGGAACAGCGCGCCGCCGGCCAACGCCTGCGCCGCACCGAAGCCCGCCTGCCCCGCCCCGTCATCGAACTCACCCTCAGCGAACGCAGCTTCGTCACCGCCCGCGAATCCCGCCGCAAACGCAACAAACGCGACAAAGCCGAAGCCATCCTTTAGCCTGAGCTTCGTGCGTCATGAACGTGCTCAGGCACCCGACACGGGCGCCGGCCTCAGCCGCCTGGACTCTGGGGCTGAAGGTCAGTTCATTCTTCGGAAGCCTCGGCGGCTGGCTAGAAGCTTGAGTTACTTCAGGCTTTTTCAGCCACCAGCACATGGTGGCTGAACAGATCGCGCAGTCCGAACTCGTGGTAAATCGGTCGCAAACCGGCCGCTCGCAGATAATCTTCCGCTTGGTGCCGCGATGATAGCGCAGCGGGAGCGGGTGGCTCGGGCGGAGCCTGCAGTTGGCGATGGAAGAGGCCACTGATCCGATGGAAGGCCTTGCGGGCCCAGTTGGCCGGGCTGCGGCGGGGGGACCAGAAAAGCACTACCCGCCCTCCGGGCCGGAGAACTCGTTTGATTTCCTGCAGAATCTGGGCGATCTCGTCGGGTTGGAAGTATTCCATCACCCCCAGATTGTAGACCCCATCAAATTCTTCGTCTCCGTAGGGTAGCTGTCGAAGATCGCCTTCGCGAGCCTGGCAGTAGGGCAAATTGAGCTGATCGTAGAGGCGGACTGCCTCTGGCGATACATCGCAGGCCGAAAGCTGCAAGCGGTGGCGCAGGCGCAGGTCGACCAGACCGGACCCACAGCCGGCGTGGAGCACGCGCAGACGCGGCCCGAAGAACCGGTAAAGGATGCGCTCCAAGAACGGCTTGGTAAAGAAGGCGCGGAACCAGACGGTGCATACCTCAAAAACCAGGTCGGCCGCACCCTCGCGCGGACCTCCGCTCCAATAGCGATCCCAGGGACTGCCTTCGGTCCTGGTCAGGCGTTCGGGCAGGTCCTTATTCAGGTAGAGGTCGGGCGATTGGCGCACGTTGCTGTAAAGCAGCACGAGCCGGAAAGCACTCACAAAAATCTGCTCTACGGTCATCTTGGAACTGCCGTAGTGGCGGGCCGGTAACTCAATCGGCACTTCGGCAACCCGACAGCCGTTGTTCCATAAAATGAAGAGGCTTTCGTAAAGAAAAGAATATCCCGGAGACCGGATCAGTCCAAAGTTACCCTGGGGAATCCGTTTCAAATTGTAGATACGCAACGCACCCGTGGCGTCGTAGGGCATCTTGAGAAAGAAGCGCGTGAGGAAATGGCCGAAGTAGGTCAAAGCTCGCCGGTACAGGTTCCAGCCTGGCAGACTATCGGGCAGCAGGTGGCGAGACCCGACCACCACTTCGGCCCGCCCGATCAGGTCGAAAAACTGCGGGAGCATTCGCGGATCGTGGGTCAGGTCGGCATCCATTGTGGCAATGTAGGAGTAGCCCTTATCGTAGGCATAGCGGATGGCGTCACGATGAGCGGTACCCAGGCCCAGTTTGCCCGGTCGTCGGACCAACAGCAGATTCGGCCAATCCTTTTGAGCGCGTTCCACCTCTTCGGCGGTGCCGTCGGGGGAATTGTCGTCAAAGTAGGCGATATGAAAGTCGCCCGGCACTCCTTTGAAAAGTTCCAGCAGCGGGACAATGTTGTCTTTTTCATTGTAGGTGGGAATCGCCACCAGGACGGTTTCAGGACCGATGCTTAAATCGCTCAACGCACAATCTCGATGGTGGGCAGGGGAAAGATCAAGCCCGTTCCGCTGGCTACGGTTTCTTTCTCGCGTTCCACGAACTCTTCCCGGAAGTGCCACGGCAGCACCAGAAAAAAGTCGGGCTTCATCGCCCGCGAATCCGCCTCGCTGATGATGGGAATATCGGTGCCCAGCGTCTTGGCTCCGAACTTGTCGGGATTACGTTCGGCCGCATAGTCGATGACGCGATTGTCCAGGCCGCACCATTGCAGGATGGTGTTCCCCTTGGTGGAGGCACCGTAGATATGGATACGCTTGCCTTCCCGTTTGAGGCTCCAGAGGGTTTGATTCAACTCTTCGCGATGCACATT
>JALHOV010000297.1:5562-9813 GCA_022842865.1 Vulcanimicrobiota bacterium
AAACTGGCGATAGGGGGTGTCCGTGTCTAGCGCCAGGTCGAACTCGCTCTCGCGCATGCGCGTGATGGCCGTTTGGAAATCGGAGTTCTTATAGCTGAAGTTGGTGGCGTGGGTCGCAAAACAGCGCAGGCTTCCACCATTGCTGTCATTCAGTTCGGCGCGCACCACCTTCATATTGGCCGCCTCCAAAATGCGCTCGATGACGGCCAGGCTGTAATACTCCAGGTGCTCGTGGCAGATGGTGTCATACATCGTCTTCTTCAGCATGGTGGGCATGTAGGACATTTCAAAGACCCACAGACCGTCGGGAGCCAACACGTCGGCGATGCTCTGTACGAAATCGACAGGTGCTTCCAGGTCATAGAACATTGCGATCGCGGTTACGATGTTGAAGCGACGCCCTTGCAGGACGCTGGTTAGTTCTTTGCATGGGAACAGGTCGTGGATGACTCGGGTGTTGGGTAAATCGACTTCCCGCCCAATGACCGACGGGTCAATCCCGACTTTTTCCACCTCCGTCGGATAGTTGCTGAGCAGGGTTCCGTCATTGCAACCGATATCCAGCACCAGCGAAGCTGGCTGGGACGACATAGAAGTCGCCTGTTCGACAATATCGCGGAGATGGTTGCGCATCGTCTGATTGGTCCCGGAACGATACCAGTAGCTGGAGTAAAGAATGGAAGGGGGGACCGTATACTCCATCTGCAACAGCCCGCATGCGCTCTCGTCGCGCATCGGGTCGCAGCGCACCAAGGAGGTGGGCAAACGCCGCAGTGGCGGGCTGGGCTGGTCCGGTTTGACAAAAGAACCCTGTAAATACTGGTCGCCCAGATCGATGACCTTGGTTAAACATGCGGAGCCGCAAACACGGCAGCTTTGTCGATGACGGAGATGCATCCGTGGCCATACGGCCATTGGCGATGAGATCCTTTCTCACCGACCGGGAAGGCGCTGGTAGAGACCGCCGTTGCTTTGACCCTTCACCAGACGATATCCGGCTGTCATTTGCTGGCGCGCGGCCTCCCAGCTTTCTTCCAACTGTCTGGGGCTGATGTGGAACTCGCTGGCGATGGCCGGGGCATCGGGCCCCAGGTAAAGGATCCACTCGACCTTGTCGTGATCCAGAATGCTGCGGGCCCGCGCAAAGCTTTCGGCTGGGTAGGCGAGCGGGACGAGAATCGGCTCTGGAATCGCGTTGCGCAAGTGAAAGAGCACATAAATGCTCGGACAGTTGGGGAAGGCCAGGATCGGCGTCTGGGGAGGCACTGCTTCCAGCCACGAGTTGAGAGCGGCGTAGGCCCGGGCCTCTCCCGGATCGAGGCTATAGTACACCCCATCGCGAGTGGAAATCGGGTTGACAAAATAGGTCTGGCGAAAAGCCAGTCTTGCTCCCCATCCCAGCAGCAAAAAAGTTTCCAGAATGGCCAGCCAGACAACCTTTGCCGGCCCATTGGAGAGACCGCGAGCGAGCAGCAGGGCCCAGCCGGGAGTCAGAAAGTTGAGGTATTGAACGGTCAGGCGATTGGACAAGGCCAGCGTCCAGGCCAGCAGCATCCAGGCCAGGTATTGTCCGTTTCGGTCCTTCTTCCACTCAAAGTACAGGAGTCCACCCAGCAGCACCAAGGGAAAGGTGCCATAGCGGAGGTAGGTCAGGCTCAGGTGGCTCATGGCGGCTGCGTAGGGCAGCACTCCCGACTGCCATCCGACGCCCTCATAGTGAGCGGAAAACTCGCGTAAGGCGCCCCAACTATAGGGGAATCGACTGAAGGCCATGTGACCGCCGACTGCCAAAACCTGCTTCAGGCAATCTTGGGCCACCGGCAGGATCGGCAGCCAGAGCAGCAGGCTGCAAACGAAGGTAGAGCCGAACCAGGCCACCACTCGACGGCGCTGGAAGCGCACAATCAGCGCCAGCGACATCAGCATCACAGCCAGGCCTTCCGACTGAAGAAGCCAGCCAGCCAGAGCAAGGCCTGCGCCCAACCCGGCAGCGTGCTGATTTTTGTCCTCTTGAAGCCAGAGGAGGCCCTGATAGAGGCTAAAGGTTACCGCGCAGGTCGCCATCCAATGATAGTTAAGAATGGGGAAGTCGAGGATTCCGGCACACGTCCACAACAACCAGGGCAAGTAGCGAATACGACCGGCAGGGAGGCAGCGGTCGGCCGCCAGTTGCAGAAAGACTCCGGTGAGTCCGGAAATGATGCTGGCCAGAATTCGGGGAGCTGGCGATGCCGAACCGAAAAGGCAAGTCCATACCAGCGTCAGGCAATAACCACCGGGTGGTATGTGGCCGACCCAATCGCGGTAAGGCCATTCTCCTTGAAGCCAGCGCCGCGCACCCAGCAAGCAGACTGCCTCATCATTCACGCTGACAAACAAGGACCAGAATTCGCTGGTGGCCAGGAAGTTAAGAAAAAAAAGAGCGAGAAGTCGAAGCTTCAAAAGACGTCAACAGGCTGGCCGTGCAGACCCATGGAGCGGTTGGCGGATTCGATCAGCTTTAAGCAGCGCAGGCCTGATTCGCCATCACTGGCTGGGCGGCTCCCTTGCTGGATGCACTCCAGAAAGTGTTCAATTTCGGCCTGCAGCGCTTCGCCCGTAGGCAGCTTCGGCGCCAAGCAGTCTCCGGAGCGGTAGTTTACGCGCAGATCGAGGGCATCCGCAACTTCCACCCCCTTGTCATAAATCTTGACTCGATCGGAGGGTTCCAGGTCGTCGTAAACGATCATTTGTTTTTCTCCGCAAATCAAAGTGCGACGTAGCTTCACCGGGGCCAGCCAGTTCGCGTGAATGTGGGTGACAAAATTCTCCTTGTAGAAACAAGTCAGATAGGCCATATTGTGCGGCCGCCCTGGGAAATGAGAAATGCCTGTGGCGGAAACCGATACCGGCCGGTAGTCGGGAAGGAGAAAGTCAAGGATGGCCAGGTCGTGCACGGCCAGATCCCAAAGCACGTTTACGTCGCTCTGAAATAAACCCAGATTAACTCGAGTGGAATCGAAGTAGAGCAGCCTGCCCAGTCGGCCGGACTGAATTACATCTCGTATGTAGCGGACCGCCGGGGTGTAGATGAAAGTGTGGTCGACCATCAGCACCAGTTTTTTGGAGTGGGCCAGCTCTACAAGCTGGCTTGCCTGCGCCGAGCTCTCGCACAGGGGCTTTTCAACCAGCACGTGGCGGCCGCTTTCCAAAGTAACGCGGGCCAGCTCAAAGTGAGTGTTGGTGGGCGTTGCCAGGCAGACCGCGTCGACTCGGCTGTCCTTTAAGATGTCCTGCAGGTCGGTTGTGACGCCGACGCCGGGGTAGCGCCTTGAGGCCGCTTCCAGCCGTTCTGGCTGGGAATCGCAGACCCAATGCAGTCGGGCTGCGCGGGCTTCCACCAGATTGCGTACCAGGTTGGGTCCCCAGTAGCCATAACCCACCACGGCAACGCCAACGGTCGACATGACCGAACTTTCCGAATCTTCAGCTGCTTCTCCTCCCGGGACGGGAAAGCCGCTCGGCGATGTGGATGGCTTCCAGGTAGACGCTGGTTCCGGCTCCTTTGGTATGGCCTTCGATGGCCAGGTGCCGACGGAAGGCGCTGGCGGCTGGCGCGGCCCGATACAGGCCCACCATATGGCGCACCATCTCGCGCAAGGGGGTACCCCGCGCCAGTTCCCTCTCCACGTAGGGAAGGCAACGGCGCATGACCTCGGGGGGACTGGGGTCCGGCTCCGTCCCCCCGAAGAACAGGCGATCCACCTCGGCCAGCCAGAACGGTTCTTTGTACGCCCGCCTGCCGACCATGACCCCGTCAACTTGTTCGAGATGGGCTTGCGCCTCGCTCCAGTCCGTGACCCCGCCGTTCAGGACGATGGAGAGTTCCGGAAACTCGCGCTTCAGGCGGTAAACATACTCGTAACGCAGCGGCGGCACTTCCCGGTTTTGTCGAGTTGAGAGCCCGTCCAGCCAGGCCTTACGGGCGTGCACGATAAAGACTCGGCAACCGCTTTCCTTGACCAGCCCCACGAACTCGGCCAGGTGGTCATAGCTGTCGTGCTCGTCCACTCCCAGGCGGGTCTTCAGGGTCACCGGGATGTCGACGGCCTCGATCATCGCTTGCATGCAGGCTCTCACCACCTGGGGGTGGCGCATCAAATGAGCTCCAAACGGGTTTGTCTTGCCCTTCTTGCTGGGGCAGCCAGCATTGAAGTTGATCTCGTCGAAGCCGGCCATTTGCAGTTCCTTGGCCGCCGCGGCCAGCAGCTT
>JALHOV010000298.1 GCA_022842865.1 Vulcanimicrobiota bacterium
TGCTCTTCCGATCTGATCCAGGCCCTCGCGGTAGCGGGGGCTGTCCAGGGAGTCTCGGCTCAGTTGAAGAGCCTGCATCAGACTGCAGCCACAGCCCAGGGTTTGCCCCAGGACGCCGCAAAACCTGACCAGCATGACCTTCTGGTAAATGGGGGCAACCACCGGCAAAGAGCGCATCCAGCGGTCTCTCCACTCGTCCCCCTCTTGAGTACGCTTTACCCACTGGTGGAGCAAAAAGCCTCCAATCAGGAGCAGTTCCAGTAACCAGAATAGCAACCAGGGGTTGCAAAGAATCTCCAGACTCTTGAGCAGCAGGCCCATCCAGCCGGGCAGCTTAAGCTCCAGCGACTGAATCAAGCTGGACATCTGGGGCAACAGAACGGTGGCGATGAAGGCCACCAGGCATAACGACACCAGTAAAATTCCCGCCGGGTACATGAGCACCGAATTGAGTTTTTGCTGCTGACGATGGAGCTTTTCCAAGCTGTTGGCCAGGCCGTGGAGCGAATGGTGCAGACGACCAGTCGCTTCGCCTACGCGCAGGATACCAACCACTTCCCGAGAGAAAACATCGGGATGACGGGCCAGCCTCGCGGATGGCCTGGCCCCGTTCATCACACCGTCCCGGATTCCAGCCAGGATCATCTTGAATCGAGGGCTCCATTCGGCCGCGCTGAGAACATCCAGGCAGGCCGCCAAGGACATGCCTGCGTTGAGCATGGTTTCCATTTGCCGGAAGCAGAGCGCCAATTCCCACAGACTCACCTTGGGCTGTCTCTGCGGCCAGGGAATTCTCATGAATTGGACGCTTGTCCATCCCGAAAGCAGGCCATCTAGCGGGCCCCACCGAGGCCACCGGCTTTGCACAGGTCGGCGATCAAATATCCGACGCAATTCTGGTCTATATTGTCGGCGTGCTTGGCGGTTTTGATGGCGCGAAAAAGCAGATAGGCTTCATCTTCACCGACCTGCTCTGGCTGGGCGGGCTCTTTGCCTTGCTCCTGATAGGTCACCGTGAGTTTTTCCTTGGATGCCGGACCGGCGTTCTGGGTCCAATGCGTCAGGGTGATGGTGTCGCCTTGCGGGTCGACAAGGTCCAATTCCCTGGTTCGACCATTGTTTTGGGAACTGCCGGTCCGGTTGATCATGAGGGCATTGGTGTCGATGAAACTCGGGATGCCATTCAGCATGATGGGAAACCTCCTGTAGTTTTGTTTACGGGCGAGCCCTTACGAGAACACCCTACCTGAGTCGGAGGAGTAGAGTTACCTTGTGCCGGTGAAAGGTCTCTCAGCCTCGGTGAGAGGTCATGGACCGGTAGCTTAGAGCGCCAGGATTCAGCAGGAGGGGTCAACATGTTGGCCTGGCCGTTGCATAGAATTCTTATTGCGTGGTCTCCCGCCGGTCCAAGGGGATGGGGCCAATCGGTAACTTGATATCCTGAAGCAACTCTGCTTCGTTTTTGGAGCGCCAACGATAGTCGTACTGAAGCTCCCAGCCGTCGCCGGTGCCGCCGGAACCCTCCAGGCTGGTCATTCCGCCCTGCAATTTTCCGTGGCAACGTAAAGCTACATCCAAAAGCAATCTCCAATAGGTAGGCACAGTCGTCGAGTCAGCACCGACCTTTCCGGCCGGCCAGGGTCCGGCTGGGCTGACTTTGGAAAAAAATTCAAAAACACCCGAATCAAAGGGATAAATCTGGCCGTTGGGGGCCGACACAAACTGGTTGGAAAATCGACTGATGGTCATGGTATCGCAAGGAGGGGCGGCCCAGCATTGAAAATTGGCCGTGTCGAAATTGTAGCGGGCACCGTATTTGGTCTGGTAGAGGCTATCCAGTTGGAGCAACTTCTGACGATAGTCCAGGCGCAGGCCGGCGTTGTCCACCAGCCAGTTAAAAGGACCCCCGATGGACCGGCGAAAATTCACCGTGTCGCGCGAGAGCACCAGTGCATAATCTTCGGAGTAGGTTCCGCCCGGTCCGGGAGCCACCTTGACGTTGGGGTCCGATAGGGTCAGGCTCCCGGGTACTCCAGGAGCCGAGGTAATCTGCAGTCCCGGGTTGTCGTCCGGATCTTCGTGGTCGCCCAAGATAAAGGTGTGAACTTTGGTTTTGGTGACATCTGTGATGGTGTAGGGAGAGATGGATTCGTTGGCGGCCTCATAGACCACCACCACTTTGCCATAGACGATACCGCGGACATAGAGAGGGGGGCAGATATCTCCCTTAGCCGCCGCCACGTTGCCATCCTGAGCCACCAGACGCAAGATGGTCCAGTTGCTGCGACTCAGGTTCCAAGAGCCCTTGGGAGGTCCGTTGCGAACCACCCGGCAGAAAGGCGTGTAGTCGGCGTCTCCGGCGGGCAGGCTAAAGCTGCCCCCGATGCCGTCGGTGAAACTGCCACTGAGAAAGGCTGGAGCGGGGGCGTTGGGGTAGGTCGGATCGTCCCAGAGCAGTTCACTGAGCACACTGAGCGAGGGGCTGCCGCTAAATCGAACGGCAAAGGCGACCAGGTAGTCATGTCCGAGTGGATAGGACCCTCCCACCCCGCTGGAGTTGAGCTTTATGGAGCGGTCAAAGCACCTCCCGATAGGTTTTTGCTCTACGGAGCTCAGGGTTGCCTTGCCATCATGAAACTCGAGCAGGGCCCCCTGGGGATAATCGGCTGAGGTGATTGGGATGGTTTGCACCGAGGAGTCTAGATGAGTGGCATAAAAATTCATCAACTGCTGCATGGTCGGCAGATTGAGGGAATATTCCACATTGGGCTTCAGAGTGGAATTTCGCGTGAAAACCAGGGTGCCTCCCTGAGGGGTCACGTTCAGGTAGGGGGTCAAGTCAAGATACTGCAGGGTCGTCCCGGCCGGGTAGCTGCCCTGCAGCTGCATCGGAGGCAGTTGTGGGCCGTTGCGGAAGTCATCGTTTCTCAAGATAATGTCCCCGGTGGACTGAATTTCCCCGCCAAAGACGGGAAAATAATGCGCAAAAATACTGTTGAAGGGTCCTCTCGGATGCTGCCCCTGATGGGCAAATTTGGCGACCCCGGTGGGTTGGACGGGTGGGTCGCTGACGGCGTAGATGGGGCCATTGACCGAGCCACCGCTGTTGCTCAGGAAAGTGGGCGTGACCGACAGAAAGTTGATGCAAGGATTGGTCAGCTTGAGGGACATGGTAGAGCGAGCCTGACGCTTGCCGACCTGGGCTATGCCCACCGCTACCACATAGGTGGCGGAGTCGGGGGGAAAGGGGTCAGGACTGATTTCGCTGCGGTCCAAGACCTGCAAGGTAAAGTTGCCACCGATGGCCTGGCTGCTGAACTGGGGTCCGAAGTCGCTGTTGCTGGCCGGCCGAGGCAGCGAGGAACTTTCATACCAGTGGGGCCCCTGAGTCTGAAACAAGGTATAGCCCAGTTCCGTGGCCATGCGGGCCAGTTGGCGGGCGGCCAGGGCATTTTCGTCCAGAACGTTAAATCGTAAGGATTGCAGCACGCGCTGAAAGACCAACGTAAAGAAGATCGCCAGCATGACGATGACCGGCATCACGTAAATGAGCGCAAAGCCCCGGAAAGGGCGACTCACGGGAGGTCTGAGTCTTGTAGAGACATTGTCCAACAATTCTAGGCGCTTTACTTCACGACCTTTTGAGTTCGAGGGTCCCGATGGATGTGCCACCAGGTCGGCCTATCCCGGACCAAAGATCAGAAAGCGGGCGTTCTCCTGGCTCAGATCGATAGCGAAGCTGATGCCGGGTCCGGTGACCGGCAATAGACTGGCCAGGCCGCGCGGGCTGGAAGCAACCGCTTCCGGCCCGGACCAACCTCCCCATCCCAGCGCGATGTCTCGGACCTGCACGTTTTGCAAATTCTCGGCCGTCAAGACCGGCGAACCCAGTTGCTGGGCAAACTGGCGAAGCACCGCGAGCGGAACCGTGAGTTGAGGTTCTAGCATTTGCAGTTGATGCCGATCCGACAGGCCTCCGATGGAATGGCAAGAGTCAACCACGCCGTTGCCGTTCAGATCGAGATAGTCTCCACCGCCCCCAAAGGCCAGCGGTTGACCTCCTTTACTGGTCATAGCGATATTCGGGGTGCTGACGATCTGACATTCGCTGTAAATTTTGTGCCCTTGACGGAAACTTGGAGAATGGGTGACCATGATTTTGCTCCTTGGCTGGTTTTGCTTTAGAAGATCAGCACGTCCTGGAAATTCATGTAGGCCGATACCTGGGTCGTGACCTCAAAGGCCAGGGACGTCGCCGCCAGCAAAGCCTTCGCTCCCAAGCAGACTGTCAGAGCGCGCCCGGCCCAATGCAACGAACGGTTGGTGGCAACTTCAGGTTGGCTGGCTGGCCCCGAGTGGAGAGCCAGGGGTTGCTGTGAAGCCGACCACAATTCTCGATAAAAGTTACGCTGAACTTCGCTGTTGCAGTGCTGTAAGGTCATCGGATCCGCCTACTCTTTCCTAAAACTCGATTCCGTGAACTCAGACTATTTGAGCCGAGTTCGTGGATTGTTCCTGAGGCCAGGTGAAGATTGCCAAATTGTAAACTTCGCTCAACAGGCGATTGGGATCTGGTCCTGCAGGCGGGCCAGCGTAACCTCCAGGCGTTCCATCCTCAGGGGTTTGAGCATAGTCGAAGGCATTGAGGGGGTGAGTTTGGGCTAGATTTTCTTCGAACGCGGTGAGAAAGATCAGCACAGGCGGGTTGAGTTCGTGCAACAACTGGGCAGCCACTTCCAGTCCGTTTGGAGCGGGTATTTGGATGTCCAAAAAGAGCACCTGGGGATGTAGGAGGCGGCAAAGCTCCAGGGCCGTCTTGCCATCGCGGGCTTCGCCCACAATCTCCATCGGACTCGTCTGTTTTTCCAGCATTCGCCTTAATCTGGCGCGGCCTAAATCTTCATCATCCACCAGCAAGATACGAAGTGGACTCGGCTTGCTTGTAGGGGGTTCTAGAGAGGTCTTGATGATTTGGGACATCTTCGAGTCGCTCGCAATTCTTCGGACTGTGGTGTTTGGCTAAGGGCAGACTAACACTTTGCTGGCTGAGTAGAGTGCAGCTGCCGCGGATGGTTGCCGTGGGCCCGTCAAGTGGCAGCCTGCCCGGGGGGAATGGCCGCCGGGGCAAGCGAAACCACGACCAGCCAACAGGAGATACCAGCTTGCAATCGCCCAACTCGACTCATATTTTGATTCTGGAAGACGATGAAACTCTTCGTTGCGCCTTGAGCGATTTGCTGGAAGACGAAGGCTACTTCGTGGGGGCCGCCTCTCAGGCCGAAGAAGCCCTCATGCTGGCGGAGAACCAGGCTTTTGACTTCATGATCTTTGATATCCGAATGGCCGGAATGGACGGCCTGGAGGCTTTTCAGAGACTGCGCCAGCGAGGTTTTCAATTCCCCAGTCTGGCCATGACCGGTTTCGCAGGGGATGACGATCCCATTCGGGCCCTCAAGTTAGGAGTCGGAGACTACCTGCGCAAGCCTTTCCAACCCGAGGAGCTGTTGGAGTCGGTTGCTCGTTTGCTGGCCCGGCATCGTTCCCGCCAAGAGATGGAGCGCAGTCAGCAGGAGCTGCGCAGCCTGACGCGTTGGGCGGGTCGCTGCTTGTCGGGGGAATCCCCTTTTTTGGATCGACTGGACGCCCTGGCGGAAGCCTCCGAATTGATGCCGGCCCGGGCGGCCGAGCTTCTAATTACCGGACTGGTGGCCGAACGGGACCCTGAGGCGCTCGATTCCAAGACCGTCCCAGAAGGCGCCCAACCCTGGAGCCAATGGGTTGACCTGGCCCGGCTCTCGCTGACCTTCCCGGCGGGAGAGTCTTTGGCGGAAAGGATTCAACGCAAGTTTCCCGGGCGTTTCGAGGCGTCTTTGGTGGCCTCTTTGGACCGAATGGGGCCTTCGGCCAGCCAGGACGCCCGCGGATTGCTGGCGCTAGCCCAGGGTTTTTTGGCCAGAGGACATCTGGAGTCTGCTCGTCAGGCCTTGGAAAAAGCCGCCCAGGTGGGCCAGGGCCAATCGGCGGTGGAGGCCTGTCTGGGTCTGGCCGAGTTGGGCCTTCAGCAAGGGGCGGAAGTAGGGGCCTGGGTGCGCCGAGCGGTAGAAATGGCGCGTGGGCTGGGGCCTATCGCAGCGGCTCGGGCCACCCAATGGGGCGCCCTGCTTTTGCTCAAGAGCCAACTACCCGAGGCCCAGGCGGCCCTTCGTCTGGCCTTGCAGCAATTGCAGGGACTGGGCTTGCAGGCCGAGGCAGCGGTGGTGGAGCTGGCCCTGGGAGCGCAAAAGCCAGAGCTGGTCGATCTGCTCTTGCGGCCCGAGAACGAGCCGCAACTGGCGGCCGAAGTGGACCTGCTTTTTCCCAAGTTCTGCCAGTTCGCCTCGGAGATCTCTTTGCGGCGATTGCTGTTGCGCTACCCCTGGCTGGGCGATCACCACCGCCAACTGATCCCGGATCGAGTGCAAGCACAGCCCAGCGCTCCTGAACAGACCTTGCGATTCCAAACCTTTGGCGGATTCCGAGTGTTTTGGGGTGGCACGCTGCTCGACGAGAGTCTCTGGAGAGGCCCGTTGGTCAAGTATTTGTTGGCTTTTCTGATTCGTAGTCCCAAGCCGGTTCACGAAACCTATCTGCTGGAAGCTTTTTGGCCCGAGGGCGAGGAACGCAGCCGACGTCGCCTCTCCGGAGCTTTGTCGGCTATCCGTCGGGCGCTCTGCCAGGCCACCGGCCGGGCCGAGGATCCCATCGAGCGCAGTCGAGACTTTCTTAGTTTGGCCAAACACTGGCCTGTCTGGCATGATTTACGGGAGTTTGAGCTGGCCTACCAAAACAACGATGCTACTCGGATGATGATGCTTTACCAGGGGCCCTACATGGAAGGCTGTTATATGGATTGGGCTCTGGCCGAAAGGCAGCGAATCGAAGAGCAACTGGTCGCAGTGCTCCAGAAGTATGCGACCGCCCATCTCGAGAGCCATCCTGAGTTAGCCCTGGAAGCCAGTCAGAAAGCTCTGGGCCTTGACCCTTTCCAGCAGCAAAATCAACTCTGCCTGATGCGAGCCCATCTGCGTCTGGGTCAACCAGAAAAAGCCATTCGCGAGTACGAGCGCTTCGCTCAATTGCTGCAGCGGGAACTGAGCATGGAACCGGGGCTGGAGCTGCTGGAATGTTTCCATCGGGCACGCCTGGCCTTGCCGTGAACGGGCCATCGATTGCCCTGGGCGTCGGATTGCTCCTGCTGAACTTGGGGTCGTCGGTTCCGCTCGAATTTGGGTCGATCTCGCTGATTCTGCCGGTTTCCTTCTGGCTCTCTTGCCTCTGGGGCGGTCCCGCCGCCGCCGTCGCTGTGGCTCTATCCTTGCTGCTGCGTCGACGACCCTGGCGAGAGGTGCTCTGCGACCTGCCGTCCGCCTGTCTGGTCTGCCTGGCCGTCCACCTTTGCCCAGAACCGCTAGAGAGTCCGCTGATGCTTACCGTTCTGCTGCTGGCATCCGTCCCCTTAACCCTGATCTTGCGCATGGCCCTGGCTCCCAAGAAGATGCCACAGGGTGATTTCGTAAATTTACTCTTTGAGGCAATCGGCCTGGCGCTGTGTGGCCCCCTGGCCGTCGGACTTTACCAGCGTTGGCCCTTAGGACTGCTGGCACTGCCTTGCGTCCTGCTTGGAATGCTGTCAAGCGTAAGGAAAGAGACCAGGCTGCGTCAGTTGCTGAGTCAGCTGGGAGAAACTCAAATCTCACCGCAGCAAAGGAATGAGGTCGAAGCTCGAGCCGAGGCCTTTCAGATGTTGGAGGCCCTGAGTTTGCAATGCCGGACCAGGCAGCAGGCCGTAGAAGCCATCCTGGGTTTGATGAGTCAAAGATTTCCCGGTTGCTATTGCGCCTATTTGGTCGGCAATCAAGTGCTGGGCCGCAGAGGCATTGAACAGGCAGACCAGAGTCACCGAATGCAGTGGAACGTGACCCCAGACTCCACCCTGGTGGTGAGTTTCCGATCCTCGGTCGCGCCGGCGGCTCAGCAAAGCCTGGGGGTCTTCGTCCGCTGCAGCGCGGTCATGCTGGAGCGCGCCGATTTCCAAGAGAGTCTATTGAGGAGTGTTCAGGCCCTGCGCTTTCTCTTGGCGGCCACCCAAGAGTTGGCCCCAGGACTACCGGCCGATCACTTGCGCCAGCGGGCCTATCAGGTGGCCAGTCACGTCATGGAAGGCAGACCTTTGCAGTTTTCGCCGCAGGGAGCACTGCTGGTGAGCGATGGATTTCCGGTGGCGCCCTACCAGCAAGAAGCGATGCAGTTGCTGGAGCAACTGCTGCAGAGTGCGATCCAACGAGGTCAGCAGCAGGCTCAGTTGAGTCAGTCCAGCAAACTGGCGGCCATCGGTCAGTTAGCCGCAGGGGTCGCCCACGAACTGAACACCCCCTTGGGCTCCTTGACCGTTTTGCTGAGCGGCATTCAACAGTCGCTGACCAGCCGTCCCGAGCGGGCCGCTCAGCGGCTGGAACAGGCACAAAAGGCCATTCAACAGATGAAGTCGATTGTCAGCAAACTGCTTTACTACGGGCGCGAAACCGGCCAGGGGCGGCGCCAGGTCAACCTGGAAACCATCCTGCAAGACACCTTGGAATTGACCGCCCATACCCGCAGCGGCAAGGGCATCCAGGTCCAATCTCAGTCCACCCCGACCGAGGTCGAGGTGGACCCGGGAGAGATTCAACAGGTGATTAGCAATTTGCTGGTCAATGCCGCTCTCGCTTTGGAATCAGGCTCCGGGACCATTCGCGTCTTGCTTGTGCAAGAGCAACAAGAAGCGGTTCTGCTGGTGGAAGACAGCGGACACGGCGTTGACCCCGAAATTGCCGAGCGGATCTTTGAACCATTTTTCACCACTCGGCCGGTGGGGCAGGGAACCGGACTGGGACTTTCCATTTCCCGCCAGATTGCGGAGCAGAACGGCGGACGCCTGGACTTTCTAGGGGGCTCTCGCTTTCAACTGAGACTGCCCTTTGTGGAACCGGATTGACGGCAGCTCCTGCATTCTGCCCAAGTCTGCTTTGCTCTTCGGGGGAGAGCAAAAAAATCTCGCCTGGCGGCGGAGGAGAAAGCCATGCCATACTGCGACTTGCATCGTCTGGGCCCGAACGTCATCGTCATCGAAGGCCGCGAGTTGATCCTCGGAGAGCAAGGCGACGTTGCCCAGATCGTGCTACATCGTCAGGGCAACTTGCTGACCCTCATCGACAGTGGTGCCTTTGCGGAAGACCGAAATGCCATTCTTCGGGCAGCCCAGCAGTTAGGAGACGTGTCGCGGGTGGTTTTGCTGAATTCTCACGGGCACGTCGACCACGTCGGCAATAACGACGTGATCTATGAGTTGGCAAGTCTGGCGGAGCACTATATCCCGAAAAAGGATTACCCCAACCTGTGTGATCAGGCGGGCTTCTTCGAGCATTTGATGGACGAGTCAACCCGCTATCTGGACCTGGGCTCCCCGCGACAGATGGTGGAGAAGCTCATGCGGATGTTTCCCGAGTTGAGGGTGAATTCCGACCGGGTCTCTATGATCGAGGATCACTTCGTGCTGCAGGAGTTTACTCTGGGCGGGGTGTCCTTTTCCGCCTTCCGCGTCGGTCCGGTGCTGGCCATTCCTACCGAAGGACACACCATCGGTCATCTCTGTTTTCTCTTCCCCCAGGAAGGCTTCTTCTACGGCGCCGACGAGTTCATCGGACCTGTCGCTCCCTGGGGTGACAGCTCTCCAACCAACCAGCTCAAGGCCTGCCGTCTGGTCATGGACCTGGTAAGGGCAGATCGGAAGAGC
>JALHOV010000299.1 GCA_022842865.1 Vulcanimicrobiota bacterium
GATCACGGCCGCGCCCTCGGGCACAAAGCGCATCTGCCGAGCCATATCGCGAGGAGAGATGGCCAGTCGGGCAAAAGCCTCCGGGCTTTTGCCGCGAATCTGGTCGGTCAGCTGCAAGAAGCTTTGACTCGCCTGGGTGCGGGCCAGTTCGTTGACCTTTCGGCTGGTTCGGAGCTGGGCCGTGTCGGGCAGGCCTTGCAGACGCGCCGCTTCTAATTCCAGCGTCCCGGCTCGGCGCTTCAGGAGTCCGAGCTGCTGGACGGCCCGATTGATCTCCGGGTTGCGGTAGTTCACCAGGGTAGGGTCCAGGTCGCGCACCTCCACCTGCTGCAGCCGATCCATCGTCTTCATGGCCTCGTCCCCCTGGCCGGTTTCCAATTGCACCCGAGCGAGCATCCGATAGGCGCGGCCCGCGCGGCGACGGAAGCGTTCCGCGCTGGCACCAGAGGCTCGGGTCTCGTTGATAAATCGCTCGGTTATTTCGACGGCCTGTCCCAGGTCCGCCAGAGCCGCGTTTTGGTCCCCCTGCTCCTCGTTCAACTCGGCGCGGGACGTCAGCGAGGCTACCTGACCGGCCCGAAATCCCATCTGGGAACTTTGCTTAAGCCATCCGTCCAGCTGGCTGCGAGTCCTGGCATCGCGCTCGATGCGGTAGGCAGCCATCTCCGCTTCCGGGCCCAGCAGAGCCGCGGCTCGCAGATCCTGCCCTTGCTGGTAACGCTGCACGGCCTGGGCGAAAAGGCTGGAACGGGTGGATTGATCCTGGCGGCCCTTCTCTTCGGCGCATCGCCCCAACAAACGAGCAATGTCAGAATCCACCAGGGAACACTCCAGCTTGAAGGGTTCTAAGCGCTTGCGTAGCGGACCGTCGGCGGCTTCAAAATCTTGATAAAGACTGGTCAACTCACGATCCAAAGAAGCCAGGCGCTGGGCGGCCTCGGCTGCTTTGCCGGCCTCACGAAGACCTTCTACCTCATCCAGGTAGAGGTCGTAGAGACAGAGAGCGGCCTCCGGACTGGCACTGGCGATGGCGATCTGAAGTTCATCATTGCTGAGGTCTCCTTCCCTTTGCAGCAGAGCAACCACGGCTTTGAGATCGGCCATTTTGCCCAGGCGCGTAAGCGCCGCCAGGTCTGCCTCGCGCCGGTTGGTTTGCTCCATCCAAAATTTTCCCATGGCGAAGGTCCAGCGCAGATAGAGCACGTTGCGAGAGACGCTGTCCACTTTGGCCAGGTGAGCCCAAACTTTGTCATGGCGGGCGGCTAACTCCGCCTCACCCAACCGTTGTTGTTCGGCCTCCAGGCTCTCGATGAGAAAACGGTCCAGGTGATCTTCAGGACCAAGCAGCGCGCGGGCCCGGGCCAGATGCCTGTCGCGGAGTTCGAGATCTCCCTCTTCTCGACCGGCCATGGTCAAGATCAGCTCCACGTAAAGCGGCCAATAATTCGAGACCGTCGAGTCCTTGTGGAGGGCGGCCAGTTCTTTCAAAACACGGGCCAGAGGCTCAGCTACCTCTTCGGCTTCCTTGATTGCCTGGGAATGCAATCCCGCGGCCCAGTGAATAGCGGCCTGCTGGGCCTGGCTGGTCAAGACGGTAAGAGTGCGCAGCTGCTCCCCGCTGGACTTGCTGCCCACGAAAGCCTGAACTTCGCGCAGATCTTTGAGCATCTGTTGGGAGGTATGCCAGTATTTTTCGTTGACCTGGGCGTTTAAGAAGGCGTCCCGGTAGTTCCCCACCTGTCCCGCCAACATCTGCAAGGCCAGAGCGACCAGACTGCGCTCGCCGGCATCGGGAGCCTTTTTGGCGAAGGGAGCGGGCTTCACCATGGGATCCTGGTCGTCCAACATGGTGTCGTCCCAGGCGGACTTGGGCAGCCTTATGTTCAACTTGTCCAGGCGCTGGGTGAAACGCGGGTCGTTGAGGTACTTCTCGTAGGCCCTGGCAACCACGTTCATCTGGTAGGCCTTGTCTTTCTGAAAGACGGGATTCGTTTTGGCCATCAAGTACATGGACTCCAGGCCACTAAACCAGAGGTCAGCGGCTCCCGGCTCTGCGATCAGCAACGACATGGCTTCCCGGCCCTTGCCGGCTTGCATGAGTCGGTTAAACTCATTCATGGCATCCAAATCGCGATCGGCCCAGGCGGGCAAGCCAAAGCAGAGCATGCAGGCAAGCAGGGTTAACGATTTGCCGAACCATCGTTTCAACATAAAAATCTTTCCTTCTCAGTCTTGGAGCTTGGACTGCAACCGACTCCACTTTTGGAGATTTCCTTGGCGGAGATAAAGGTTCAGAAGAAAGTCACACAGGCTGCGCTCGCTGGTTTCCGGCTCGCCCTTCACGGCAGCTTCGACTACGGCCACGGCGCGGTCGACCAGGGAAAGGGAGGCCAGATACTCGGCCAGCTCCAGTTGTGCGTCCAGGCCCAACTCCTGGGCGCTTTGGGTTAAGCTGTCCAGACTTCGGACCACGGCAGGGTCCGAGAGGCGAACCTCACTGCGACCTTGTTCACCGGCGGCGTCGGTGATGGTGACGGCGTAGGTTTGATCAGCCTGGATACGTCCCCTCAGGTCGAGCCGCTCCTGCTTCAAGTCTGAGAGTTCTACAGCCTTGCCGCCGGCCAGCGGTAATAGTTTGAGCTGGAAGGGCGGCTGGGGCGAACCCTGCAAAGCAGACCAGCTCAGCAGCGGAATTCCCTCGGAAGTGTAGTCAAAACTTACCTGGTAGGCTGGAGGCGCCGGCCTGAGAGCGGCACCCGCCATCGACTGCGCGTTGCCGCGCGTCCGAGTCAGGGCCAGTTGCCCGCGGCTGCCCGAAACGATTCGATTGGCAGCGGGCACATTGGTACATCCCGCCTCGGCCACCGTGGCCTGACACGGGCCCTTCAGATCTTCCCGATGATTGTCACCAAAGAAGACCAGGCTGGCGCTACCCCCGGCCGCCAGGGTCAGCTGACTATTGGCCTGGAGGCGGACCAGTCCCAGCGCGGGTTTGCCGTTGATCGTCAGGCCATTGTGCCGTAAGACCAGCGCCACCTCGTGGTTCTGCGCCAAAGCCTGCAAGGCCGAGAAGAGCATGGTGGCGATGGCCAATTTTATCTGTTTCATGGTTGCTCCCGTTCCGTGGATTAAGCTTCGGCTCGATTCGGATTGAGCTCGATGGAACCTCTGAGCCAGTCTAGGGTAAGCGACGCCAGCTGAGGACCCGGATCTGCTCGCCTTTGCGCACAAACTTGGAAAGGTCAAGATCCAGGCCGGTGATGGTGTCGAAGGCGTTGGGACCCAGGGGCGCGGGCGAGGCGGCAGCCACCTCTTCCATGTTGCCGTCTATGCTGTCCAGGGCGTCGATCCAGGCGTCCAGCAACTGGCGGGGCGGGATTTGGGCCTGGCCGGCCAGGAAATCCAGGGCGGCCGTGCCGGTCAGAGTTTTGCGCACGGCCGGATCGCCGACCACCACCTCGGCTATTAGTCGGGTCTCGACCGGCCCCGTCCCGCCACTCAATTGGGCAAAACCGAAGACCGGGCTGGCCGACGGACCTTGCAGATCTCCCTGACGAGAGAGACCGGGGGTGGGGAGATTGGGATTCATATTGATGATGACGCTGGTGCGTCCCGGGCTGGGTGCCTGACCGGCCTGGCGAAAGAGAAATTGCAGGCTGGCGGCCTGAGGCAGATTGATCAGTTTGGCATCCTGGATGTCCATCTCGCTGCCCGATTCCTCGGGAGAATTGGCCACGAAAGTTCCGGCCAGGTTGACCTGGCGGGCGGCGAAGTTGCCTTCGGTGTAGACGAGGCCCTGCAGCGAAGCTCTCTGGCCGGCAGTTCCTTCGATTTGCACGCTCCCCCGACTGAGCAAGGCGGCCAGATTGTCCGACTGAACCTCTCCTCCCCCTCTAATGCGTGTGGTGCCGGTCACGATGACGGCGCCTCGACCGCGCAGCCCGCCCTCGACCTCGAGGTTGCCATCGACGTAGAGCAAGCCGTCTTGCAGTTCGAGTCCCTGGCCCACTCGCAAATCGCCGCTACGACGATAAACTCCGTCGATGGCCAGGTTGGCAAAATCGCTGCGACTGAGACGACTCAGGCCGGGACGTCCATTGGGGTCGTAGTCGCTGAGAGAGATCTTGGGAATGCCTACGGCATTGCTGAAGGGTCGAACCTCTCCTTTGACCTGAACTGCCGGGCCAAGGGTGACCGGACCAGCGCTCTGCACGTCCCCGGAGACCACGATGTTGGGGCCGCTTAAGCTCAAGGCCAGCGCTTTGGCGTTGCTGGCGATGTGCCCGGGGCGTTGCTTGGAGGCGGGAATATTGTCAATCCCCTCGGCCAGGTCGGCCGCCGAATCGACCGAGGCGATCTGGAGATTTCCCTGGGAGCTAATGGGACCGGAAGAAGCGACCACATAGGGAAACCTGGGAATGTAGAGCTGAACCTCGACCTTGCGCGTCTCCCCGCCCGCGCGGCCGACTCCCACCAGGTGGGCCGTGTGCTGCTCCACCGAGTTGTCCAGCGAGCCCTGGACCGCGTTGGCTCCCAGCAGGTTGTTGGTCGACCAGGCCGGACCTGCGGTGCGGTCAAAAGACAGGCGACCGGTGCCCGGGCCATTGGGGAACTCCACCTCCAGCAACTGGTTGCTGCTTCCCCAGCCCGGGTCTTCGATGAGGCGAGCGATGGCCCGATGGACGGCTGCTTCGGCCAGGTTTTGGGCTCGCAGCGATTGGCTGATCCGGTTGTCCAAACTTGCCTGGGCAAAGAAGG
This sequence comes from Vulcanimicrobiota bacterium, assembly GCA_022842865.1. Taxonomy (GTDB): domain Bacteria; phylum Vulcanimicrobiota; class Xenobia; order Xenobiales; family JADMJV01; genus JADMJV01. The sequence goes on from JALHOV010000299.1 coordinate 4,759, forward strand.
AACCGGCAGCAGAGAAAGCCAGGCAGGCCAACACCGCCATCCCGAGGATGACAAGCGCCAGACTGTTGCCCCGGCCGCGAGGGTAAATCATCGCCAAAGTATACCAGTGTCTTCCCTAGGCGGCAAACATCGCTTTGAACTGTTCCATGCTCAGGGACACGCCCGAGTGAGCCATATCTGCAGCCAGCATTCGATAGGCTCCGTCCAGGCCCGAATTGGCGATGGAGTTAGCGATAAGGCCGACGTTATAGGTGGTGCCCACGCCGTCCTCGCCCTCGCCGCCGATACTGAGAGCATACTGGGGGTTGCTGGGACGGTAGGGGCCACCGTAGGACTCGGAAATGTCGACCAGTCGAACCGACTGTCCAACAGCCGCCTGAGTGGCGCGCAGGATCTGTTGGGCGGTGGCCGGACTGGCGTAGTGAGTAGGGTTCTGGCCGTAGGATGATTGCACTCCATCGTTGGACAGCATCACCGAGTTGCCGTACCAGGACAGGTTGATGCCCTCGGGCGATACGCGCTCGACCTGATTGGGCGCCTGGGCCATGCGCTGGGCGGCCGCGGGGGTAACGGCCGGGCTGGTGCCGACCTCGGAGCTTTCCCGACCCTGGCTGAAGAAGTTGGCCACCCGTTCGGTCGAGTTGTTCCAGGCCCCGGCTGTCCAGGAGTTAGGGAAGGTCTGTCGCTCGGAGACCGGCGAGGGAGCGACGGGCGCAGGGGCCGCAACCGAGGGGCGGAGCGGGGAACCGCCGCTGCAGTGATTGGCGGGGGCTGCTTGAAGGTTTACCATTTGTTGAATCGTCATTTTTGTGTTCTCCCTGGCTGGTATTTTTGGCGGTGTTTCCGTGAGCTCAATTTAGCTCGGGGCAGATGGGGCCGGGATGGGAGCCCGTCGCGGATGTTGCCGTTTTGTAAAAAAAAACGCTCTGGCTGGCCTGCAGGCGAAAAAGGCTTGCGAGCAAAAGCAACCTGGGTGCTCGCCTTTGACCATCGTCAGTCTTTGCAGCAAGGTGCCCCCACGGCTGGATTACAAGAAGATTTGGAATGGCTGCGCAGCTGCCAGGAAGTGCTGGGTATCGCTGCGGAGCTTTCCGCTTACGAGCAGGCCTGGTCTGAGGGCGCCGGGTTGGATGAGGCCTTTTTTGGGCTGAATCTCCCCTTGAGTCAGTGGGTGGATGGGGCACGAGGGCTGCACTATGGGATCTTGGGCGAGGTGCTGCGGCTGTCCCTGGCCTGTTATGCTCTGCAACAGGATTGGGAGCAGCTCCCGCTTCGGGTCGAGCAGCTCCAAACGCGCCTTCGCCAGTGGCAAAAACCCTTGCTGCTAGCCGACGGTAGCGAGGATACGCAGCTCCAGGCAGGCATCGAAGAGATGCTGGATGCGTTGGATCGCCTGGTGGAGCATTTGCAGGTGGCGCTGGAGTCTGACATGGAGAGTTGGGAACTTTTGGCCCAGCGAGCGGGGGACACCGATGCCCGCTTTGCCGAGTTGGAGGCCAGCCTGCCCCTGGCGGCGGCGGCCGACTCGAGCAGCCTGCTGCGGCAGCTGAGAGAAACTCCCATGCCCCCGGAATTCCGCTTTTTCTTGGGCGAGGTGGAGCGGGTTCTGTTGGGCGAGTTGGAACCCGAAAAATTGCAGGAGCCGATTCTGGTCTTTTTTGGCAACAACCAGGAAATGGTGGCCGATCCCAGGCTTGGCCCTCAGTTCATTGAAGCCCTCGACCATTTCCGGGAATTCACTCAGCAGCCCCGGGCGGGACACCTGCGGCGAGGCTCGCTGGCTCTTTTGCGTCTGGCGCGAGCTTAGCCTTAAAGGTGAGCGGCTAGCCGAGAGCCAGCGCTCGTTGGCGCTCGCGCAACAGATCAATGCTCGGCTCTACGTCCAGGTCTTTGAGCAGGTTCTTGCGGACCTGCTCGAAGACTTTCAGGGCCTCTTCGCCGCGTGCCAGGGATATCAGGGCTCGCATGGCCAGCAGGGCGAATTCCTGACAACTGCCATCCAGCTCCAGCCCGCGGCGGGCCAAAGCCAGGCGCTCCTCGCCGTCGTGGCTGGCCTCAGCCAGCAGGCGACATAACTGCAGGGCTCCAAGATGCAGCTGCTCGCGAGTGCGCACAGCCCAATCGTCATAACAACCCTCCAGGTAATTGCCGCGATAGAGTCCAAGGGCGACGGCTGCCGCGGTGTGGTCGAACTTTGCTTGCATTGCCTGTTGGAGCTGATAGGCGTCGTGCTCTCCCAGAACGTCGGGATTTAACTGCAGCGTATTGGTAGTTCGCAAAAAGAGGTCGGCCCCTGGACCCGCGCTCAGGCATTTGCGAATGCTGCTCAGGGTCCAATTCAGGTTCTTTTTCCCTCGCTGTCCATCGTGGTCGGGCCAGAATTCCTCGACCAGTCCTTCCAGACCGATGGGTTTACCCCAGTCCAGGGCAAGGCGCGCCAGCAGGTGCAGGCACTTTCGGCTGGGCCAGGCGTCCAGGGGCACGGCTCGACCTTCCCATTCCACCAGCAGATCGCCCAAACAGCGCATGTTCAGCTTGGGATGGTTGCGACAAGACTCTTGGGCCGATTCGCGATAACGGAACAGCAGCCCGCCCAACTGAAGCAGATCGTTGTCTTGCAGAGCCCGCCGCTGGCCAGCAGCCAGGGGCTCGCCGTTGACCTCGGTAAGATTAGGGCTTTCGGCTTCCACTTCGAGCTCTTGGGCGCTGCCGTGAAAAAGCAAATGACAGCGAGAAATGGTGGGGTGATTGAGCTCGATTCCGTTGTTGCGTTTTCCCCGTCGACCGAGCGTGGCTCCCCCTCTGGGAATGTGCCAAATTCGACCATAAAAGGGGTCGGTGTAGCATTGCAGGGAGCCAATGCTGTCCTGCCGGGCATTCACGAAGTGCAGCCGAGTCTCTCCTACCTCAATCAGGCAGTCATTGGGCAAGAGTTGACCGTGGGCCGGCGCTCCGTCCAGCAGTGCGGGAGGTTGACTGCTGCGATCTTGCAAGAGCGTAAGGCTGCCCTTGCCCCACAGCAAAGCAATCTCTCCGCCCGTCAGAGCCACCTCAATCTCCTGACCCGGACCGATGCGGGTGGTCTCGGAGCAAATCGGGAATTTTCGCTGATCGCCGCCAGGGTCGGTTAACCAGAGCTCCCAGCCGGTGTCAAGGGAACTCCGGCTTTCCGCTTCCACCGGCTGGGTGGCTTCCCCCTCGGCCGGGATCATAGGGCCTCCAAAAGACTGAGGGTGGGTTGCAGGGTGGCGATGAGCATAAAGCCCACCGCGCATCCTACCCAGAGCATCACCAGGGGCTCCAGGGTGGCGGCCAGAAACTGCATTCGGGTCTGTAGATCTTGCTCGAAGAGCGAAATGAGCTGGTTGAGCATGGCCAGGATCTGTCCGTTCTCCTCGGCCGCTTTCAGGCTTGAGCCCACACAGGTTGGGAAAAAATCGCAGGCGGCAAAAGCTTCCGCCAGGGAGTCTCCCTCGCGCAGGCGTGCTTGGAGCGAGTCCAGTTGGCGGGAGGCGTAGGGGCTGGCCAGGCTTTCCTGGCTGAGGCGCACCGCTTCCAAAAGGGGCATTCCCACCTGCACGGTTTGACGGAAGCAATGCAAGAAGCCGGTGACCAGCCAGAGTCGATAACACGAGTTCACCATGGGAATTTTTGTAAGCAGAGATTCCTGCCAGTCGAAAGCGGACAGCTTGGGAGCGGCGGCTCGCCCCAGCAAAAAACTCAGTGCCAGCACTGCGTAAGTCCAGGGACTGGAAACCAGGGCGCTCCAGCCCAAAAGCACTCGGGTGGTCCAGGGAAGCGGAATGTGCAGTTCGCAAAGAAAATCCAACAGACCCTTTAAGGCCAGGGGGGGTAAAATCATGGCGATGACCAGACAAAGAACGGCAGTGATGGCCGGCGTCATGAGCATCTTGCGAAGCTCTAAGTGACGGCGATGTTCGGCCTCCAGGCTGTTTCCCAACTCAGCGATGACGCGTACTAACAGCCCACTGCGCTCGGCTACCCGAATGAGGGACCACTCTCGGGCTCGAAAGGTGTGCGGTAGGCCCCGCATGCACTGAGACAAGGCATGACCTTGCTGCAATTTTTGGGCGAGTTGGCTCGACTGCTCCGCCATAACGGCGCTTTGACCTTGCTGGGCCAAAGACTCTAAGGCGGGCAAAAGGCTCACTCCGCTTTCCAGCAGGGTGCTCAAGCTGCGAAAAAAGAGGGACTTGGAGTGGGAATCCACCATCGCGGCAGAGTTGGCAAAAGTCTCCGCCTTGTCCTGCTCTACCAGGTTTGCTTTGGCCGGCCACGAACACAGGCGCGAATGCGCCCGACTCTTTGTTTTCTGGTGTTCAGCTCGACCGCACTGGCGCAGTTGCCGCCTCGGCGGACCGTGACCTTTGTAAGCGACCCTCCCGGGGCCAAGGTCTATTTGGAGAACAGCGGAGGCGCGGGGCGCTTCCTGGGGCTTTCCGGTCGCCCTTTAGAAATTGAGATTCCGGCGCTGCGAGATGCAGCCGGGCTCCCGATTCAGTATGTGGCGGCCCAATTGACTTTCCGCAAGGCGGGGCATTTCCCACTGACGGTCCGGGTGGGCTCGGACGACTGGCTGCAGCCCTCCATTCCCGACCAGGGCAGCTTTCGCCTTACGCCGGAAAGCGTCTGGGTGGCGGGCCAGGATTGGCTGGCCAAAACGCCACCCGCCCTGGGCCTGGTTCCGCTCGCCTTGATCTTCTCTATGGTTTGGTATAGCCGCAGGCTACGTCGCAAGAATCAACGACTGGAGGTTTTGGAAAACCTTTCCAGCTTGGAAGGAGATGCCTGGATCGGAAAATTCCTGGGCCCCTACCGATTGGTCTCGAAACTGGGACGTGGCGGAATGGGTGCTGTCTACAAGGCCGAACGGGACGGTCACAGCGTGGCCTTAAAACTCATTCCGGTCGAGGCGGATGACCCATTGATGGCCCAACGCTTCCGGCGAGAATGCATGGTTCTCAGCGGGTTGAGGCATCCTAATATCGTCCTGGTCGAGGATTTTGGGGAAATGC
>JALHOV010000300.1 GCA_022842865.1 Vulcanimicrobiota bacterium
GCCGTTGACACCGGGCTGGGCATTGCCGCCGCCGTTGACACCGGGCTGGGCGTTGCCGCCGCCGTTGACACCGGGCTGGGCGTTGCCGCCGCCGTTGACGCCGGGCTGAGCATTGCCGCCGCCGTTGACGCCGGGCTGAGCATTGCCGCCGCCGTTGACACCGGGCTGAGCATTGCCGCCGCCGTTGACACCGGGCTGGGCATTGCCGCCGCCGTTGACGCCGGGCTGCGCGTTGCCGCCGCCGTTGACACCGGGCTGGGCATTGCCGCCGCCGTTGACACCGGGCTGGGCGTTGCCGCCGCCGTTGACGCCGGGCTGCGCATTGCCGCCGCCGTTGATACCGGGCTGGGCGTTGCCGCCGCCGTTGACACCGGGCTGGGCATTGCCGCCGCCGTTGATACCGGGCTGAGCATTGCCGCCGCCGTTGACACCGGGCTGGGGACGAATCTGTGCGTAACGGCGCCCCTTCGCCTCAAAATCTTTTTTCCAAGAGTTTGACTTGGGGCTGCGCAGGTTTTTGGGATAGTTGAGTGGCGGAGCCATATAGTATGGATTCGGCTGGTAGTAAGGAGGAGCGGGGTAGGAGTATCCGTAGCCCTGGTAGGCAGGAAAGGCCTGGCCGCCATAATTCATACCTGGCATCCAAGCGTTGTAGCCTTGGCAACCGAACCCGGGGGGCTGGGCCATCATTCCACCTTGCCAGTAATTCGGCATCGCATAGCCAGCCGGATAAGGCGAGGCAAAGATGGGCGGCGAGTAGTGGGGGCCGCTGGGGACGAAGACAGGTGCCCAGCCAACCTGGGGGTAGCCTCCCGCTGCGCTATGAATCGTCATCTTTCATCCTCCGTTCGTTGTTGGATTCAGACTACGCTTGTGCGCACTTGGGGTAGCTGGAAAAAGATGAACAAGGTTTGAATAGGAAGTGAACTTTTCGCCATCTCTAGCTGCCTATTCTAATGGCGCAGAAAGCCTGGGCCGCTAGACGGATCCGGCAGGACTAGACATAGCACACACAAACTAGTCCGGATGGCAGCGGAAGGCACTCCGACCTGGGCCGGGCAACTACAGACCGCACTCGACTTTTGGTCCAAAGGCCGGGTCGACCTGGGCGGACGTGGCTTGCAGCAAGTGCTTTTGCAACTCAAGGGCCCGGACAACACTCTCTGGCGCGCCCTGGTCTATAATCAACTGGCCCTGCTTTCCAATCAGATGGGCCACTGGCAGTATGCCAAGGAACAGTGGGAACTGGCCAGCGAGACCTGGCGAGACAGCGGGATGCAGGCCGGGGGCGCCGAGCTGCAGGACACACTGGACTGGTACTTCCAGCTGCTCAATCACTACGGCTTCAGCCAAAATGCCGAGTGCATCCGTAAGCTTCATGCCGATAAGCGGCCACCGCTGCTCAGCCCTTGGGAAGAACCTCTGCCCAACGCCGCCCCGTTGCGCCTGGAGATCCTCCCCCAGGTCGAGCGTACGTCCGAAGACTGGGATCAGTTGGTCCGCCAGGCCATTCAGGCAGCCGGCGAAGGCAAGCTACAACCGGCTCTGGGCAGTCTGGACAAGGCCAAGGAGTTGGTGGTCGGCAACAAGCACATCCAGGCCTTGATTTACAGTGCGGAAGCGCTGGCCGGCTTCCTGGCCGGCGACTACTCCCAGGCAGCCGTGGCCCGTCAGGAAGCCGTCAATCTCTGGTTAAGCCTGGATGACGACTTCAGTCCCTACGCTGGCAAGGTCCACGACCGTTACATTCAGGCTCTGGAAGAAGCGGGCCAATCCCAGGCCTCCCGCATTTTTGCCGCGCGCCATCAACAAATGAAGTGTCCGTTGGTGGACCCCTGGGCCGACCTGGAGGGTGGCCTCAAGAAAGGCGAGTGGGAGTCCACTGCTTTTAACCTTCTCGAAGACTGGCGAGCTCGCATGGAAATGGCCCTGCGTTTTCACGCGCGGGGTAACTTGCTCGAAGCCCAGAAAGAGTTGGGTCTGCTCGAGCAACAGATGTCGCTGGAACAGATGCAGCAGTGCCCGGGCGCTTTGCTCACTCAGATGCAGTCCCTTATGGCCTATGCGACCGGAGACTATGATTCTGCCCAGGTGCTCTTTCGCAAGGCGGTGGCCGTCTGGGATTCTCTGGAGCCCAGGGAACGCCACGACCTGCCTTACCTCGGTCAACTCAAGGCGTTGATGACCGATCATGGCCTGGAATCGATCGCCCAAAGCCTGGGGGAACAGCTTTGCGACCCCTACGTCTACTACAAGTCCGAGCACCAAATGCGGCAAGTCTCGATGGATCCGGAAGAAGTCAGCAACGACCACCCGCGCGAGCACTGGGAAACTCAGATTCGCGAATCCTGGGAGATGGCTCTCAAGGGGCGTTGGGATTCCGCTCGCCGGCACGCAGCCAAGTCGGAGCGTCACGCCAAATTGCTGGGAGCCACCGACCTTCGGGTTTGCTACAGTCTCAACTCGCAAGCGGTCTTTGCCAACGCGGCCGGCGATTATTCGGATTCCGACGAGCTCTACGAAGAATCGGTGCGGGCCTGGCGGCGTGGCTCTCATTTGCCGGCCGCGCGAACTGCCTACAGCGAATTCTGCCTGATCCTGCGTGAGGCTCAGTGGCCAGGGATGGCCGCTATTTTGGAAGGGATTTGGGAAAAGCCCGTGTCCCGGAGCGCTTTTAACCCGGCGCTCCTGCCGGTGGACTCGCTGTCCAACCAGGCCATGAAGATCCTGGAGGCGGTGGCCGAAGAGGAGCCGGATGACGGGGTTCTCAGGCTGCCCAGCCTGCCCCGAGCGGAGCGCCCCCAGCAAGACGGTTTCCCTTTTGGAAAAATGCTATTCCTGCTGCTTCTGCTGGTCGGCCTGGGGGCGGGCGGCTGGTTCGTCTATCAAAAGTATGTGGCTTCTCCGGCCACTCAAAAACAACGATAAGACCCTGGTTGATGGATTCTCTGCGCAACTTCCAGCCCAGCGGTGTGACCCGCAATCCGGGCCCCCTGTCACGCCATTCTGAAGAGGAAGCCGAGCAAGGCCCGTGCGACCACTTCAGGGATTCGCCGGTCCAGGGCGAGGAGATGACCCTGCAGGAGGAATGCGCGGAGGGGGATCGCCAGGAAGAGGAACTACGCCAAAAGTATTCGCCCTGGCCGGCCGGCAACGTGCTGTTGGAGAAATGTCGCCAGCGTCTGCACCCTCACTGTGCCAGACCTGAGATCGCCTATCGCTTCGCCGCCCTCGACACCCACCGTCCCCTCGCTTCTTCCTGTGCCAATGGGATGGTGTTCTTCAGTCGCTCTCTGTTGGAGCATCTCAACTTCGATCAGGTCTGTTATTTTGGGGCTCACGAAATCGCTCACACCGAATTGCGCCACTACGCCACCCGCATGCGTCGGCGCAGCGACCTGCAGCAGTCGGTCCCGGCCGCCGCTGGCACGGCCCTGCGCATGCGGCTCGATCAGGCGGCGGTGGTGGCGGTGCGCCATCAAGAAGAGTTTGAGGCCGACCACCAGGCGGCGGTCTGGCTGGGTTTCGAACTGGCCCAGTGCGCGCTCGGGGCGCTGGCCGAGTTGTGCGCCAGACGGTCGCCGGAAACTCTGACCATGCCCAGCCATCCCAGTTTTCCGCAACGCCTCACGCGCGTACTCTCGGGTCCTCCGGAACTGCTGACCTACTGCTATGAATTGCTCAACGGTTGAGGAGCGTCACTCAGCAAGCGCACTTCGGCAGGTGAAAAGTGGCGGATGTTCTGGTGTTCCCGAGTAGGACGGCCAAGCGCCCAGAGTTGCAGGAAGCGAAGCGGATCCCCATGGGAGACGAGCAGAAAGCACTGGGCGTTTTCTGTGCTTTCCAGTTCTTCGATGAGCGAACTCAGGCGCGCCGTGAGTTGCTCGGCAGGCTCCACTCCGTCGCCATTCTGGTCGGCTTGATCCCGGCGCCACACCGGCGCGTAGTTGGCGGCTGAGGTTCCTTCCCACTGGCCAAAAAAGCGCTCGCGCAGGCGCGGTTCCAAGACGGGAGGCGCGCATCCCAGCGCAGCGGCGGCGATTTCAGCGGTCTGGCGGGTGCGCAGAAAATCCGAGCAGATCACGCGGGTTTCCGCATCCAGACCACTCTGGCGGGCCAGCCTGTGAGCCTGCTCCCGTCCCCGCTCGCTGAGTCCGTAACCCTGGCAGCCGTTCTCCGGGGAACTGATGATTTTGTCGGCCACATTGGCCAGACTCTCTCCGTGGCGCATCAGAAAATAGCGATTTTTCACGCCAGGACCGCCAGACGCAAGTCGAGCGTCAAGGGGTATTCCGGATTGGGGAGAGGTTCGCTCCAGCCCCCGGTCCAGTCCGAGGCTCGCACTGCTTTTTCGAAGCGGCAGGTGCGTCGCGCCTCGGCTTCCTCGCGATCGCCGGGCAGGCTTTCCCAGGCCTGGCCGTCACGGTTGAGAGTATGGTAGCGGCAACTCCCCAGAATACGGTCGCCCTCCAGCAGATCAAAGCGAAGGGGAGACTGCACTCCCAAAGTTGGATGCAGACTGTGAGCAAATTGCCAGGCCCGAAAACGCACTGCCGCCAGATATTCCCCCGGGCCCAGCTCGTGCAGGGGCAGCAAATGACCGTTGCAGGCCACCCGGTGGCTTTCTCGGTTTACACCGGAGAGGCGTACTTCCACCCGTTGCAGCGAAGAATCCACCGCCCGCGAGCCGCCCGCTTGCTGGGCTCCTTCGCCCAGCACTGGCCAGGGCTCCAGGGCCTGACGCAGTTGCAACAGCACGCCCGCGCAGCGACAGCTGCCCAGCAGCGGAAAGCGAAATTCGAAGTGCGGCCGGAACCATTCTGGCTCCAACTCCAGGCCGTGCTCGCGCAGGTCGGCCAGCACCGCCATCAGGTCGTCCCAAAGAAAGGTCGGCAGCATGTAGCGATCGTGTAATTGCGTGCCCAAACGGCGCAGATTCGTCTTTTTCGGGCTTTTCCAAAGGCGTCCCAACAGAGCGCGCAACAGCAGCATCAGCGTCAAATTCATGTGCGGATCGGGAGGCATTTCCAAGGCGCGGAACTCCAGCAGGCCCTGCTGACCTCCGGGAGCCACCGGATCAAACAACTTGTCCACGCAGATCTCGCTGCGGTGTCCGTTGCCCGAGACATCGACCAGCAGATCGCGAAAAATGCGACCGAGCATGGCCGGCTCCAGCTCGCCTTCCAGTTCTCGAAAGGCCAGTTCCAATTCGTAGAGGGCCTCATGGCGGGCTTCGTCCACGCGCGGGGCCTGGCAGGTCGGACCCACAAACAGTCCCGAGAAGAGATAAGACAAAGCCGGGTGATGATTCCAGTAGACCAGAATGCTGCGCAGAAAGTCGGGCCGCTGGGCAAAGGGGCTCTGCCGCGGACTGGGACCGCCCACCACCACGTGACAGCCGCCGCCGCTTCCCTGCCAGCTGCCGTCCCGCCCATAGCGATGGGAAACCAGCCCGCAGGCGCGGGCGTCCTCGTCTACGCCGGTCACGATCGAGACCAGTTCGTCCCAACTGGCGGCCGGATGCATGTTGACCTCGATGACCCCCGGGTCGGGAGTAACGGAGAGCTGCCGGAATCCCGCCACGCCTTCGTCTTCCAGGCTGGGAATGGGCGGTGCATAGCCTTGCAAACTCAGGCGGGCCTGGCTTTGGCGCAGCACCTGCAGTAGTTCTAGCCAGGCCGACACCGTGCCCAGCGGAGGCAAGAAGACTTCCAGGCCGTCCGCCGTTTGCGACACGCAGAGAGCGGTTTTTACCTGACATTCCTCTCGCCAGGGCAGGCGCATACCGGCCGGTCCGGTGCAGTCGATCAAGCGCAGACGCTTGCCTGGCCAGGGAGCGGAGTGCCAGCCCTGGTCGGGGTCGTGGGCCAGCAAAAGCACGGCGCTATCGTCGTTGTCCACCTGGCGGCAGAAGCTGGCCGGTACGTTCAACTGTCTGCATACAAAGGTCAAGAGCTGACGCGCCGACCATCGCTCCTGGCCTTTCAACCGCAGATTATCCTGCTGGTGCCAGAGACAGCGTAGAGCCCAGCGCGGGGCGGTCTCGCCAGGATACCACTTGCCCTGACTGTGCTGCAGCAGTCCTTGCGGCGCAAACCGCGCCTGCAACCGTTGAGCCAGCACCTGAGCCCGGTCCAGTTTGGTTTCGCCCAGTGCCGCCACCGACCACTCCGGCTGATCTGCCTGAGTCGGATCCAGATAAGTGGGCTCGGCGCCCATGGTCATGGTCAGACCGTGATGAGCCCAGTAGGCGTCCACCCGTCGACCGCATTGCTCGATTTGAGACCAGTTCATTCCCCCACGACCTCCGTCTTGACTCGCACCTTTAATTTCTCGCCCGTGCCTCCTCGGTAGAGTGTGCCGGAAGTGGGCGTGGCATCAGTATAGCTACGTCCACAGGCGACACGCACGTGGTCCAGGTCGGCCATGGTGCCGTTGGTCGGGTCGAAACCCACCCAGCCGATCCAGGGCAAATAACATTCCACCCAGGCGTGCGAGGCCTCTGACTGAACTTGATTGGAGTAGTCGGCTCCGGTGCGAATATAGCCGACGCGATAGCGGGCCGGGATGGCCAGCAAACGCGCCAGGCAAATTAACAGGTTTGCAAAGTCCTGACATACACCCTTACGGTTGCAAAGGAGTTCGAATGGCGTGGTTGCCAGGGTGGTGGATTGCGGTGCGTACTCGAAGTCACGCTTGATCTGCTGATTGAGGTCAAGCAGCGTATCCACCAGCTGGAAGTCGCAGCGCTCGACCGCCGCCATGGCGAAGTCCGAGAGTGCCAGCAGCTGGTTTTCCGGCAACTCCACCGGCAGCAGGTAAGGGCTCATCATCTGGCGCTGCCAGGGCATCCAGACCAGCGGAATCGAGGTGCGCTGGTTGGGCGATTGCAAGGGGGTGCTGTAGATGCGCACCAGCGATTGACTGACGACCTTTAGCTCTTCAAAGTGCCTGTCGACTTCCAGCGAGGTGGTGAAGTTGCCAAATACGTCTTCATACTGACGCCGGCTGCCGTCCACCGACAAATGCAGGCTGTGCTCCAAGACTTCCTGATGGCGGTCGCACACCGGCGTCAGCCGAAACAGGTGGGAACTGCGTTCTACTGGAGTCTCGTAGGTGTAAGTGGTCTCGTGCAAGACGCGCACGGTGCGGGTGCGGGCTGGTTCGGCGGTTTTGCTCGGGCGCGGCGGCACTGCCGAGTGCTGTTGGTCCGGCAGCGAATTCCAGATCAGAGCGCCGCGCCGCGCCACCAGCATCTGGCCGGGCTCCATGCGCAGCCACTCTTCTTCCGCCGGGGGCAGGGTCGAAAAGAGCACGGCCGTGCGCTGATGCTCGACCGCGTCATCCAGGTCCAAACGGATCAAACCTGCTCTCAGGTGAGCCGGGCGTTCGGTCGGCAGCCGCCGCGTCCAGAGCACCTGATGGTGACTGTTCTGGTCATGGTAAAAAACCAGGTCCAGACCGTCGGTGAAGACCAGGTTGGCGGTGCCCAGCTGGTTGATTTGCTGAAAGAGTGCGTGCAACCGGGGCCAGCCCAGGTCACTCAAGCGGCTTGCGCCCGCCTCGCGCAGGCGGTCGCCCAACCAGCACAAGATGTGCTCGGAATCGGTGGTTCCCACTGGCTCGTAGGTTTGCAGGGCCAGCTTGACCTGAAAGTTGCTCAGCTTGCCGTTGTGGGAGAGCAGCCAGTCTCGTCCGGCGTGGCGTAACTGGAAGGGATGGGTGTCTTGCTGGCTGCGCCGATCGGCCGCTCCCAGCGCAAAGGAGAGAAAAATGGTGGAGCGAAAATGGGTCCAGTCCTGGAGCATGCGCACCAGTCCGCTGTCTCCTCGGCAGATCGGGTCCTTGACCACCGAGGCCGCTCGTTCGCCTTCCGGATACCAGCCGAAGCCCCAACCGCAGGGCACTTTTTCCGGACCCTCAACGGTGGGTAGCTCGCCAAAATGCACCTGGGGTGAAGCCCCCGAGTCGAAGCACATGGCCATCAGGTGGGTACTCATCCCCACAACCTAACCTTTCCAGAGGGAATGTAAACACAGCGGCAAACGAGGGGGCGTGCTTTTTGACTACCCTCCCGACCTGGCTCGTTTCCTGACCGCCCACTGGGACCGGGCGACCCGTTTGCCTCCTGAGAACCGTCTGACCGAATTGATCTCCTGCTGCTACCAGGCCAGCCTGCTCACCGAAGAATTGCACGAAGTCACTTTTCGGGTGGTGCTGGTGGAGCCAAACGAATCGCAGCCGGCCCCGCCTTGGGGACACTTGTGCCTGCTTTTTGAGGAGAGTAAGCCGCTGCAGCCGGGCGTGCTGGCCAAACTGGCCCCGGTTGCCGAAGTTTCCCGATCGCTGGTGGGCCTGCGCCTGGGCGAGAACGGCTACGAAATTTGGGGTCTGGTGAATTCTGGCTCGAGTTGGGCGGCCAGTCAGTACAGCCGGAGACGGCCGGCCCAGCCTCCGGCCAGAAGCCTGGTGGTCTCTGTGACCGGGCCAGGCTGTCTATCCATCTATCATGGCTGTGAGTTAATCGCTCATCTGAGCAATGGTAGGATCCGAGGCTCTCGGCCGGAAGTGCTCAGTTCGCGCTGGTTGGAACAGGTATTCCAGAACGTTCGCCAGGAGTGGGAAACGCTGCATGCCGCCGCTTGTCCGTCCGAGCAGCAGGTGGAAATTGACGCCAAGATTACCCGCACGCTGGCCCAGTCCACCTTGCGCCGGGCGCTCGATTGTCTGCGTCTGTCGGGTCACGGCGGAAGTCTGCTCATCGTGCCGGCCGACCAGGCGCTCTTGCTGAGTGAACCCAATCCATACTTGAACCTGAACTACCGCTTCGTCGATAGCGGGCCACGGCGGCTTTACCGAGAGTTACTCACGCGGGTCATGGGACGTCTGGGCCAGTTATTTCCAGAGGCCAGCCGGGTGCACTGGGAGGATTATCGTAGCAGCCGCGACTCCGAGTTGAATGAATTGGACGAGGCCTTCGAGTCGTTTTCCCATATGCTGGCTGGACTGCTGGCCATGGATGGCGCTGTGCTGATGAGCCAGAGCCTGGAATTGCTGGCCTTCGGGGTTGAGATCGCCGGGAATTTGCCGGCTGTGGCGCAAGTCGAAGCTGCCCTTGACATCGAAGCGGAAGACACCCGAACGGAAGGAACGGAGGGCGTGGGTACTCGCCACCGTTCCGTCTACCGTCTCTGTGCTCAACTACCCTGGCTGCTGGCGCTGGTCCAGTCTCAGGATGGACGCATCCGCATGGTGAAGCAGCACCAGGGAAAGGTTACTTACTGGGACCAGTTCGGCGTCGGCTCTGGCATCAACGGGCCCTAAAGCATCGCCAGCAGCGCGAATTTCTCGCGGTCGATCTCCCGGCGCAGAATCGGCAGCGGCGGGGACCAGCACGTCAGCAGGTAGCCACGGCAGTTGCGGCCCCCCAGCGCCAGCCCCAGATCGATGTTCCATTCCTTCTCGAGTTCCTCCAGCGGGCGCGAAGGACGCCGGGAGCGCTGTGTTGGCGCACCCGGTCGAAACGGTGCCTGTGCTTCCGCCCGCTGTTGTTCAAATGCACAGGATCGCGCGGATGCAGGCGCTGCTTCGGTCCGTAGCGTTCCCGGGCCAGTCGGGGATTGAAGAAGCGAGCCGCCGTCAGAGTCAGCAGTCCCAGGGCCGCGTGCGCCCCCACCCAGCGAGCATCGCTCCACTCCTGCTCCAAAGCATCCACCCGGCCGCGGATCTCACGCCAAAAGGCACCCAAAGCCCCGGATAAACGGAAGATCCCCAGCCCGGTGCGG
>JALHOV010000301.1 GCA_022842865.1 Vulcanimicrobiota bacterium
CTCGTTGAGCATGGCCACCGCCTCGGCTGCCGTCATCTCGCGGCGTTCGAAGGCCTGCTTCTCGTTGATGATCTTGCGCATCTCTTTTTCGATGGCGCTAAAGTCCTCATCGCTGATGGGCTCGGCGAAGTGAAAATCGTAATAAAACCCGTTCTCCACCGGCGGACCGAATCCCAGCCTGGTTCCAGGCCGCACTTTCTGCACCGCCTGCGCCAAAATGTGAGCCAGCGAGTGACGCCGCTTATACAGCGGGTCGTTCTCCTTGCCTTCAAAATCCAGCCCCGCATACGCCTTCTTGGCCATAACTAGTCCTCTTCGATTGGTTGATTGAGCTTGTAGTAGCGGTCCGCATCCATCATCGAGGGATAATGGACCAGCGCCATGTTGATTAACACTTCATACTCCAGCAAGATTTTCGTCAAGGAGGCGTGCTGCTGATCGTTCAGGTCCGGCTCCAGCTTTTCCAGCATGCCGATGATGCAGTTCTCCTGCTCCAGGATCTCGGCGGCCGTAATTTGCCCGTCGGCGATATAGCGCTGCCAACGGGGGTGCCCTTCGATAAAATCGTCGCGCAACAGGTCGATGCCCTGCCCGTCAAACCAAGGATCTCTTGCCATGAGAACGTCCCTCCTTCACAGAGGGGGGGAAGTTCTGCGCCAGGGAAGGAGGGCCTGCCTGCAGCCGAAAGTCATGCGGGTGAGACCCACGCTGCGCATCACCTTGATGGCCCTGCTGGCAGCCGTGTCGGGAGCCTTTCAGGTGATTTCCCCAACCATCGCCGGCAGCTACTTGCTCAAGTTTAACGGCTTTCCCATTATCTTATCGGGCTTTTTGCTCGGACCGACCGGGGGCTTTTGGTGCGGCGCTCTGTCTGACATCCTGGCCTTCATGCTCAAGCCAGGGGGGCCTTATCTTCCCTTCTTCACCGTCACCTCCGGCATCACCGGCCT
This sequence comes from Vulcanimicrobiota bacterium, assembly GCA_022842865.1. GTDB lineage: Bacteria > Vulcanimicrobiota > Xenobia > Xenobiales > JADMJV01 > JADMJV01. The sequence goes on from JALHOV010000301.1 coordinate 951, forward strand.
GCTACCCGTGCTGCTTTATCAAAAGCTGGCGCCGCGCCGAGAGGGCAAGCTGCTGATCGACCCCTGGATCCTGCTGCTCTGCATAGGGCTGGCCCAGGGAGTGACCAAGGTATTGCTGGTCTCGGCCTTGCGTGCGGCCTTGTTTGGGCTGCCGCTCAAGGTGCTGGCCCTGCGCGCAAGCCTGGAACAGGCAGTACACGTTCCACTCTACGCCTACGCCGTCTGGGTGGTGTTGCGGCGCGTGGTCCTGAGGGGCCGGCCGGAGTCGCACGCCAGCGCTCTGCCCTGGGCGGCCAACGACAGTCCCAAGGCGGAGCCCGCCACGGCCCCCTGGGCCTAGAGGTCCGGCACCGGCGGAGACAGGGGTTCCTCAGGGGTGGGCTTGGCGTGCAGCCTGGTGCGCGCTCCCGGCAGCGGGGTTGGGGCCTCCCGCCGTGGGGGGGGCTCAGGCCGCTCATACTCTTCTTTGGGCTTGCGCGGTCTGGGCGGCATGGCGGCGCGTCGCGCTTCGACGTCGGCCTGAGTCTCGCGCAAGCGCTCTGCACTGGGCAGACGACGTAAGCCGAAGGCCAGAGCCTCTAGCCGATCCAGGGATAAGCCTTTCAGGCCCCCGGGAGTTGTAAGGATCAAAGGCCGGGTGGTGATCTCACCCATCTGGTTGCGCAGGCTGCCGCGCAGCCAGGCCGTGGAAGCATCGTTCCAACCCTCGGGATCGAGCCCGCCCCATACAAAGCCGGACCAGCGCATGGCGCCGCGAGCCAGGTTGGGACCGGCCGCCACCGGCCAGCCCAGGCCCTGACTGGGCAACTTGAGTTCTTCCCAGAAGATGCGCCGGCCCAGGAACTGGACCACGCTCCAGGACGGCTTGCACACCTCGATCAAGGACAGCAGAGAAGGCAGCAGCTTCTCCTTGTAGACAGCCAGCTCCATCAGCTCGTGGCTGGCTCCCGTTTCCTCCAAAATGATGCCCTGCACGCCCGCTTCCACCGCCACCCGAATGAAGCTGGCCAGCGATTTGGTCAGGCTGTCGATGGCTTGACCGAAAAAGCCGGTGCCTTCGTTGAGCGCTTCCTGGGTGAGCTTGAGGCCGGCCAGTTTCTGCAATTGCTGAAAAGGGCTGGGCACCACCGCCACCACCGGGCGTTTACCGAAGAAGGCCCGGCAAGTACTGCGAATGGCGTCTTGCTGCTGACTCCAGGAACCGTGTCGCCCGTGAACCGGCCCGATCTTGGCCAGGTCGGCGGGACGATCCAGCGACACGTTTGAGTCCAGCGTGTAGCCAAAACAGGCGGGCACGGCCACCACGTCGGTCTCGGTGCGTTCCACAAAGGCCTGGACCGCCTGAGCCAGCACGTCGCCACCCAATAGCTCTAGATCATAACTGGGGTAAAGGCAAAAGGCGGGCCGATCCACCGGCTCCCCTTTCAGCACTCGCTCAATACGCTCGAAAGGCTTCAGGTTCTGAATGCGATCGGGGACCACAGGGGCCTCGTCCTGGCGGTGGCGGGGCTTATCCACTAACCGGCTCCGTGACACTTCTTGAATTTTTTGCCGCTACCGCAGGGGCAGGGCTCGTTGCGTCCCAGTTTCTGGCTCAGGTAAGGGTTGGTGCAGTCCAGCGACTGCTTGAAGGCCGGATTGTTGGGCTCTTTGCTGACAGCCCGGCGGAAAGCGTGGCCGGCCGCTTGCGTATCGCCATTGACTTTGAAGAGCCAACCGAGCACGGCGTAGGGATAGCCCTGGTCTTTGTCCAGCTCGATGGCCTTTTGGGCCAGTTGCTGAGCCTCATCCTTCTGGCCGCGCAGTTGGGCCACCAGAGCGCTGTTCAGGAAGGTGACGCCCAGTTTGTGGCCATCTTCGGCCACCACAAAGCGGCCGACTTCTTTGGCCTCGGGGGGCAGAGCGCAGACCAGCACGGCTTTGCCGACCGGATACTGAGCGAAGCAAGCAGCCGCTTTGTCCAGATATTCCTGGGCCGAGTCCAGCTTGTTGTCCAGGATGTCGATGACCCCCAGGTTCAGGTAAAGCAGGCCGATGTTGTCGTCTTCTACCTTGCGGGCCTGGCAGTCTTCCACGCCCTTTTTCAGGTTCTGACGAGCCGGCTCCAGTTGCTCTTCCATCAACTGCAGGAAGCCCAGGTTGTTGAAGACCAGGAAATGGTTGGCGTCGTTCTGAGCCAGGTGAGCCTCGTAGTCGGCAATGGCGGCGGTCCGGCCCTTGTGACGATAGATCAGCAGCGACAGGTTGGTGACGCAGGTGGCCACACCCTCGGTGTCACCCTGCTCGGAAAACATCTTACGGGCGGTTTCGAAGTCCTGAGCGGCCTGAGTGGTGTGGCCCAGATCGATGCGCACACCTCCCAGGTTGCGGAAGCCCCGGGCGATACCGGCCTGGTCTTCGAGCTTGGTGTAAAGCTTGTGGGCACGGTCATAAAGCGCCTCGCCCTGGCGGAACTCGCCGCGCTGGTGATGTGCGCCGCCCAATTCCTCAATGTTCCGTGCCTGCGTGCCCAGATCGCCGGCCACTTCGGCCAGACGCAGACTGCGGTTCAGGAAATTGATGGCTTCGGCCGGCTTTTCCAGACCGTTCATACACACGCCCATCTGATAGAGCATTTCCTCCTGCTCGCCCGGAGTGGCTTCTCCCGATTCGGCCCGCAGGGCCCCGAGCTGCTCCCAGGCGCCGCGGAAGTTCTTCTGCATAATTTGGGCCTTGGAGGCCTGAAGTTTTTCGCCCAGGGGGGAGAGGGTGGCTTGCTCTGACATGGCTTTGCGATTGCTTTCCTATCTAAAAATACTTTGGGCGTTTTGCCCAAACCATGCACGATTAAACTCCAGGGGAGGTATCCGGACGGCGCGAATCTACCGGACATGGTGAAAAAACTCTTGCTGCTCCTCGCCCTGACCGCCCTGGCCCTGGCCAGACCGACTCAAAGCCCCCGTGGTCTGTGCACCTTTGACGTGCCCGGCAATTTGCTTCCCCACGGAGGAATGACCTGGGGAAACTACCCGGGCATCCAACTGGACATGCGCGAGGAGTATTCGGACAGTGACGACCTGAAGTCATTCACCTTGAGCGTGGCCCCCACCACTCCCAACGGCAAAAAGCAATCCGAAAACGTTGAGGTGGATGGAGCGCGCGGCCAACTGATCACGCGCATCGAGAACAACACCAGCACCTACATTCACCTGGTGGTGCGCAAGGGCAAATACAATTTCGGTTGGAGCATGGCCGCCAACAACGTCCCCAAAGACGAAGCCGCCGAGCTGTTCCGCAACCTGCGCGAATCGATCAAGTTCACTCCCGACCTGATGTCGGCCGGCGGAGAGGCTCGCGAGGTGCGCGACCCCACCGGCCAGTTGGTGGTCAAAATGCCCGGCGGCTATGGGGGTAGCGGGCGCAAATACAGCAATGGCAAGATGATGATCATCATGAACGCCCTGCGCGAGGTCAAGCCCGAGACCTCCAAAGAATGGGTGGCCAACTATATCCCCACTGGCTACGTCTCCTACCAACGGCGCCACAATGTCGAAGTGGGCGGCAAGCAAGTGGACATCATCCTGGCCGAAAGTGAAGACAAGAGACTGGAAGCCCAGATGGTTCTGCTCATCCAGGGCAACAGCGCAGTCGTTCTCACCTTTGCCGGGCCGGTGGAGTTGCGCCAACAGTTGAGCTTGCTGCGCGAAACCGTGGTCAGCCAATCCCAATGGGCGGGGAGTGTGAAAAAGGACGACTGAGGGAAAGACCTCACATATCCATTTACAAGGAGATCTCGATGTCCACGGCCGCCCCCTCCAAAAAGCTTCCCAAAGAGCTCAGTGCTGAAAAGCTGCAGCAAGCCTACCGGTTGATGCTGACTTCGCGCCGCATCGACGACCGCGAAGTGCAGATGAAGCGGCAGAACAAGATCTTCTTCCAGATCAGCGGTGCCGGTCACGAAGCCGTGCTGGTGGCCGCCGGCTACCATCTCAAGGCCGGCCACGACTGGTTCTTCCCTTACTACCGCGACCGTGCCCTATGCCTGGCGCTGGGAATGACTCCGCTGGAGATGCTGCTGTCGGCCGTGGGCGCGGCCGCCGACCCCAACTCGGGGGGGCGCCAGATGCCTTCCCACTGGGGCCATAAAGACCTCAACATCGTTTCCACCTCCAGTCCCACCGGCACTCAGTTTTTGCAGGCGGTCGGCTGCGCCGAAGCCAGCCAGTTCAAGGGTGTCACTGATGACGTGACGCTGGTCACCAGCGGCGACGGCACCACCAGCCAGGGCGAATTTTTCGAGGCTCTCAACTCCGCCTGCCTGGGCAAGGTGCCCATTCTTTTCCTGATTGAGGACAACGGCTACGCCATCTCGACCCCGGTGGAAGTGCAGACGGCCGGTGGTAGCATCAGCAAACTGGTGAGCCAGTGGCCCAACCTGTATCATCTCGAATGCGACGGCTGCGATTTTCTGGCCAGCTACGAAACCCTGGGCAAAGCCATCCAGCACGTGCGCGAACGAAAAGGTCCGGCCTTCGTCCATGCCAAGGTGGTGCGCCCCTACTCGCACTCGCTCTCGGACGACGAAACCGCCTACAAAACGGCGGCCGAGCGTGAAGACGAAGCCGTGCGCGACCCCATCACCCGCATGGAGCAGTTCTTGCTGAGCCACGGAGTGAGCCAGCAGCAGCTCGAGACCATCCAGACCGAAGTGGAAGCCGAGGTCAAACAAGCCGCCGAGGAGGCCGAAGCTTCTCCTCAACCCGGCACCGACACCGTCTACCAGCATGTCTACTCCCACGAGACCAAACCGAACTTTTCCACTCCTCCCCAATTCCAGGGCGAGCCCACCACCATGGTGGATCTGATCAATTCGTGCCTGCGCGACGAGATGGAGCGCAATCCCAATATCCGAATTTTCGGGGAAGATGTGGCCGATGCCAGCCGAGTGGAAGTGCTCGAGCAATGCAAGGGCAAAGGCGGCGTCTTTAAGGTGACTCACGGCCTGCAGACCAAGTATGGTCCTCAGCGGGTCTTCAACAGCCCGCTGGCCGAGGCCAACATCATCGGTCGCGCCATCGGTATGGCCCTGCGCGGTCTCAAGCCAGTGCCCGAGATCCAATTTTTTGATTACATCTGGCCTGCCTTCATGCAGTTGCGCAACGAACTGGCCACCATGCGCTGGCGGTCCAACGGCGCCTTCAAGGCTCCCCTGGTGGTGCGCGTGCCCATCGGTGGTTACCTGAAAGGCGGCGCTCCCTACCACTCCCAGTGCGGCGAAGTGCTCTTCACCCACACTCCGGGCGTGCACGTGGTTTTCCCCAGCAATGCCGAGGACGCGGCCGGTCTGTTACGCACGGCCATCCGTTGTGACGACCCGGTGCTTTTTCTGGAGCACAAGCACCTTTACCGCCAGACCTACAACAAGGGTCGCTACCCGGGCAACGATTACTGCATTCCCTTCGGCAAAGCCAACCTGGTGCGCGAAGGCAAGCATCTCACCATCGTCACTTACGGGGCGTTGGTGCAGCGCAGTCTGGTGGCCGCCAAAGAAGCCGCACAAAAGGGCATCGAGGTGGAAATCCTCGATCTGCGCACTCTCAACCCCTATGACTGGGACGCTATCGCCACCTCCGTCAAGAAGACCAGCAAAGTGATCGTGGCTCATGAGGACTGCTTGTCCTGGGGCTACGGCGCCGAGATCGCCGCCCGCATCAGCGACGAGCTCTTCGAGTACCTGGACGGCCCCGTCAAACGCATCGGCGCCACCGATACCTTCGTGGCCTACGCTCCCAACGTGGAAGACGTCCAGCTGCCCCAGGTCGAGACCATCTCCAAAATGATCACCCAGCTCACCCAATACTGAGCCGGCCGCCCCTTCACGTCCTTTGAGGGTTGCATCAGGCGCACATTGTGCGTACAATTACTCCATCTGCAAAATGGGAAGTGGATATGGCAAAAAGAGCAGCATCCTCTCAAAAAGAAAAGCGTCTCTACATTCGGGCCTCCGAGCCGGAGAAAACCCTCCTCGCTCAGGCTGCTCAGGCTCGTCACATGAACACCAGCCAGTTCGTTTTGCAGACCTCGCTTGACGCGGCACAAACCTTACTGGCCAATCAAACGACCTTTAAACTTTCGCCCGAGCAATGGGAAGCGTTCTGTGAAAGGCTGGATGCTCCACCTCGAGCGATTCCCGAATTACAGCGATTGTTTCGTGAGCCCGACCCTTTTCGTGAATGACGACCAGCCTCAAAGGCCCACACTCCTTACCAAGCACCATGATCTCTCTGGCTTTGACTGCGGAAAACAGCCGCTCAACGATTTTCTGCTGAAATTCGCTTTGCAGAATCAAGCCGGCGGCACTTCAAGAACTTACGTGATTCTCTTCGAAAACAAAGTCATGGGCTACTACAGCCTGGCTCCGGCTTCTGTTTTTCCCGCGAACGCGCCGGCGAGAGTGACAAAGGGTCAAGGGAACTATCCGGTTCCGGTCATTCTGATGGCACGTTTAGGCTTAGACCTCAAAGCGCAGGGAAAGGGCCTCGGAAAAGCATTGCTACGTGATGCCCTGCAGCGTGCACTACAAGGAAGCGAAGCCATCGGCGGGCGAGCATTCCTCGTGCATGCTAAAGACGAAGAAGCCCGGGCATTCTATTGCAAGTTTGGAATGGAAGAGTCGCCAACCCATCCAATGCATCTGTTCCTCCTTTTCAAAGACATCCGGCAGTCACTGTCCCCCGATGCTTGAGAAAGTGTCAAGTTAAAGTCAGAGGTGTCAAACCGGATACTGGTTTTGCCGTGTTCTATATCGTAAATGGGAGCTTCCGGTGCTCATGAACGAGGCTCTGTAAAGGCGCATTTATCGCCATAGCGGTAAATGTGTGATAACCGAGCAAAGACCCCTGGTGTGTTAAGCAGTTTTTACTTCTTTCGCGGCAAAAACCGCTGCTAAGTTAACGGCAGGTTTACGGACCGTAGATCTTGTTGTAGAACCTGGGCTGCAAGTTGACCTCGGTATCCAGGGAGAAGCTGGCCGGGTCGATGCACTATCCCCGCCATCCCCCTTCTTGGCCAACAATCCGCCGGTGGCAGTGTCGCTTGCTCACACGAGCCGCTCCACGTACCGGTTGTTACAGTTCCTTTTCAAAGTTATTTCAGTTCCTATTCGTAGACTGATTTCAGAATCTCTAAAAGCAAGGTGGCAGAGGAATCAGATGACACAGCTCAACAGCTTTCGTGTAGGCGGAGTAGCCCTCGACGCTCAGAAAATCAACAAAGCCTTCCTCGAGAAGATGCTTGCCAACGTTGAGAAAGCGCAGCCTGCTGAAGGTAAAGAGCTGGCCGCCGGAGCCTTGACCGAGATTTTCGAAAGAGGCGAGATGTCGCAGGGCGGCCTGGAAGGGCTGCAGGCTTACGGCAAGACCGTGGGCAAGGAATGGAAAGCCGACAAGGACGCCATCTGGGCCGCCAAGCAGGCTGCTCCGGTCGACAATGGGACCATCGAAGCCCGTCGCGCCAACCTGAACAGCAACGCCCCGTTCCTGGGCCAATACACCACCCTGGTCGACAATCTTAGAGAACAGACCGCCAAGATGGCTGTCGAAGCCATCGCCGGTGCCAGCTTCGGACCCGCCGCCCTGGTGTCCGGCTACGCCGCCTACCTGAACGGCCCCAAATGGGACAACAGCGCCACCAAGAAGACCACCGAGCTGGTCAACACTTACAAAGAGTATCTGGCTGGCGACTCGGCCATGACCACCAAGGGCAACACCGTGCAGCAAGTGCACCGCGCCGAGCTGTGGAAGACCTTGACCGGCCTGACCCGCGAAGCCGCCGAGAGTGGCAAAGCCGGCAATCCTCAGGAAATCACCGCTCAGTATTACGAGCTCACCTCTCCCGAACTGGTCGGAAACCTGGCCGACGCCGCCAAAGCCGGCAGCAAGCTGCGCCTCAACCTCGACGCCGGCCGCCTTTCCTACCCGGCCACCGACCCGGCCACCGGCACCGATTACTTCCAGGTCGACGAAATCGCCAAGAAGATGCGCACCGTCGTGCAGTTCACCGAAATCGAAGGAGCCGACGTCGGCGTCTCGCTGTTTCCCTCCAAGGGCGAACTGGGCAGCGCTGAGGACCTGATGCACCGCAAAGTTCTCCGCGTGGGCGAAAAAGTTCTGATGAGCGGCATGAACGGCAATGTCAGCTCCGGCGAAAACGTGGACGCCGGCTACGTCATCGAAGGTCCGGCCGCCCGCGCCTTCACCCAGAATGTGGCTCGTGACATCGGCACCTCGGCCGGTGCCGACGGCGAAGCCATCTGGGGCAAGAAGCAGTTCGAAAAGTTCGACAAGAGCGACCTTCGCGTGAGCACCTCCGGATTGGTGGCTTTGCTGGACAGCTTGAATGGACCCAGCCCGGCCGGCAGCAAATCGGCCCACCCGAAATCGGTCGCGGATCTCGAGAACCTGGCCAAAAAAGCCGGAGTCGAGCTGGCCTCCATCGTGGACGTGCCTGCCGATAACTTCCAGGCGCTGCTCAACAGCGAAGGCGTGGTCAGCCTCAACAAAGAGGGCAAAAACCTGCTGAAGGGCTTGATGGAGCGCGGAGTGGCCGCTACCCAGACCTCCAAGAACTTGGCAGCTCTCGGCGACGTGGGCCTGCCCGAAGGCAAGGCCAACGGCAAAACCGTGGTCGACATCGCCGACCAGCCGGCCGAACGCGAGACGCTGGTGCTTAACGCCATCAACCAGGCCAAAGAATTCATCTATATGCCCGGCTTCGTAGTCACCCGCGCCGTGGCCGCCGCCATCGTGGCCAAACAAGAACAGGCCATCGCAGAGGGCAAGCCGCTCGACATCAA
>JALHOV010000302.1 GCA_022842865.1 Vulcanimicrobiota bacterium
CGATGCCGAAGTCGATCAAGCGCACCTGGCCGAGGTCGTCGAGCAAAATGTTGCCCGGCTTCAGGTCGCGGTGCAAGATGGGAGGCATGCGACTGTGCAAATATTCCAGGCCATCACACAGCTGATCGGCCCATTCCAAGACGCTGTCCACCGGTAAGGGTCCAGCCGTTTGTTCCAAAACTTCGTAGAGTGTGGGTCCGGCGACATACTCCATCACGATATAACACTGCCCTTCTTCTTCAAAAAAGTCGCTGGCGCGAATCAGCCCGGGGTGGTCAAGGTGAGCCAGAATGGTGGCTTCGCGCTGGAACTCTGTGGCCACCAGTTCCAGCGTCTCAGGATCGACGTGGATCTCCAGTTCCTTGACGGCCACTTGCAGGTCACCCAGTCCCAGGTGATGGGCCAGGTAAACGCGGCCCATGGCGCCCGCCCCCAAGAGTTTGATGATCTCGTAGCGACCTTGTAGAATGGTGCCGGGTTTTGGCATAGTCCGGCCACTTCGCGCACTTCATTCCGTCCCCTCGACGGCGATGACCCGCAGACACTCTTCCAGTGAGGTATGCCCCTGCAGCACTTTCTCGATGGCGTCGTGCTGCATGGTGCGCATTCCGTCTTCCACGGCCGCCTGGCGAATCTCGGAGCTGGAGGCGTTGGCCAGAATCAGGGCGCGCACCCGGTCACTGATGGTGAGCACCTCGTGAATCCCACTGCGCCCGCGATAGCCGGTCGTCTTGCAATGCTCGCAGCCACGTCCTCGGAAGAAATTGATCTCGTTGTCCCCATAGAGATTCAGTCCCAGCTTGCGGATGGCGTCCGGCTGGGGACGGTAGCTCTCTTTGCAGTTCGGGCAAATCTGACGGGCCAGGCGTTGAGCCAATACACCCACCAGCGCCGAGGACACCAGAAACGGCTCCACGCCCATCTCCGTCAGGCGCGAAATGGCGCCGCAGGCGTCGTTGGTGTGCAGGGTAGAAAGCACCAGATGGCCGGTCAAAGCGGCTTCGACGGCGATTTTAGCGGTTTCGCCGTCGCGAATTTCGCCTACCATCAAAATATCCGGGTCCTGACGTAAGAAGGAGCGCAGCGCGGTGGCAAAGCTGAGTCCGGCTTTGTTGTTGGTCTGGACCTGATTGATGCCGGCGATCTGATACTCGACCGGGTCTTCCACCGTGGTCAGGTTGCGTTCGCCCTGGTTGAGCTTGTTGAGACAAGAGTAAAGTGTGGTGGACTTGCCGGAGCCAGTGGGGCCGGTCACCAGTAGCATGCCGTAGGGCTTTTCCACCAGCGACTCCCAGAGTTGCAGGTTATCCTGCAGAAACCCCAGTTTGTGTAGTCCCAGTTGCACGCTATTCTTGTCGAGAATACGCATGACCGTCTTTTCACCATGCACGGTCGGGATGGTGGAAACGCGCAGGTCGAACTCGCGGCCGTCGTGGGTGAGGTGGATTTTGCCGTCCAGGGGCACCCGCCGTTCCGCGATGTCCATCGAGGCCATAATCTTCAGGCGTGAGACCATTGGGGCCTGGATGTGCTTAGGCGTCGTCATGATTTCGTGTAACACGCCGTCCACGCGGTAGCGCACGCGTACCGTTTTGGCTTCCGGCTCGATATGGATGTCGGACGCCTTGTCGGTGATGGCCTGCGAGATGATCAGGTTGACCATACGCACAATCGGAGCTTCCTCCATGCGCTTTTGCAGGACTTCCAGGTCGATTTCTTCTTGTTCTTCGACCATTCCGTATTGGCCGACGATATCGGTTCCCTGAAGACCTTTGATTTCGTCTTCGATGGTGGGAGCCAGGTCCGTGGAGCCAAATACCTTGTTGAGCATTCGCTCCACCGCTCCCTCGGTGGCAATCAGCGTTTCAATCTCGAAACCGGTCACCAGTCGAATGTCGTCGACGGCGATGACGTTCATCGGGTCGGCCATGGCCAGGGTCAGGCGATTGCCCTGTTGCGCGACCGGGAAGACTTGATAGCGTTTGGCCAAATTTTCCGGCACCAGGCGGGTGAGTTCTACGTCCAAGGTTAGCTTGTCTAGATCCACAAAACCGACGCCGAGACGCCTCCCCAGAGCCTCGACCATTTCTCGTTCGGTGACGAAGCCTAGATCGACGACAACCTTTTGCAGAGCAGTTCCGCTTCGTCGGGATTGGTCTTGGGCGCGCTGGAGTTGGCCTTCGGTGAGCATGCGCTCGGCCAAGAGGGTCTGAGTGAATTCGTCCGTGGAGCCAAACATGGGTAGGTCCCTCCTTTGTTGTTCTCCTGACAGTATAACTGTTAAACTGTCAATCGCGCAATAGAGCGATCTTTCCATGGCTAAGAAACGTTGTAAAATAGGCGGAAATTGACCGACAGTTAAACTGTCAGGCCATAAGGAGTGCCCGGGCTACCAGGTCACTTCCAGCCAGGTGCGGCCGACGCGAAAGACCTGACCGTTCTTCAGTTCGGCCTTCCCTTGCAAGCGATCGTCGTCGATGAAGGTGCCGTTGGTGGACCCCAGATCCTCTAAAAAGAGCCGGGGGTCCTGGACTTCGATTTGCACGTGGCGGCGCGAGATGAACCGGTCTGAGGGAATGCGTAGCTTGCCTTCCCGGCCCAGGTCGACGTTGGAGTTGAACTGAAAGATGTGCCCGTCCATGGGGCCGCTGATGACTTCAAGTTTGACACGCATGACTAAGTGCGCTCCTCAGGACGGCGGAAGTTCGACCACTGGTCTCCTCCAGAATCGGGGGGCGGCGGCGGGCTCGGCGGCGCCGGCGGTTTTTTGAACGTGTCTGAATCGTTCAAGGGCAGATAGGTGCGCTCGCCGCTGAGAGTCGGGCTGTCCGAAAAGGGTCGGGTGGGCGCGCCCGGCGGCGGCTCCTGGCTCAGGCCTGTATGGTCTCCGGTCTGGCGCACGGGTCGCTTGGGCATAGGCAGGTTGCTCAGGCCACCCCCGCGCGGTGGTTCGGGCGTCGGATTCATGGTCAGCCCCTCGGGACGCGGCGGCGGCGTCGGGCGCGGAGGGGGCGTGGGCTGGGTCGGGGCTTGGATCGGGCGGCCTGGCGTGGCCGTGAAGGCTAACCGATCGCCGTTGCGATACACGGTCACGATCGATCCAGGAGCCGTCCGATTGCGCAGCATCTCTTCGGCCAGGGGACGGCTGACGTAGGTGTTGATGGCACGCTGCAATGGGCGAGCGCCGAATTGCGGTTGGTAGCCGACCTCGAGCAGAAAGTCGACGGCGTCCTGACGCATTTCCAGGTCCAATTCCTTGTCCTTCAAGGTTTCCACCAGGCGCTTCAGGTGGATGCGCACGATGCCTTCGAGGTCTTTGGCGGCCAGAGAACGGAAGCTAACGATTTCATCGATACGATTCAGGAATTCGGGGCGGAAATGCTCACGCAGGGCTTTCTGGTAGAGCGGCGGCAACTGATCGAGCTGACCGGCCATACCCTCACTGACTTGCTGGCCCGAGGCGATCACTTCGCGCGCTCCCAGGTTGGAGGTGAGCACGATAATGGTGTTAGCAAAGTTGCAGGTGCGCCCCTTGGAGTCGGTCAGGCGACCGTCGTCGAAAACCTGCAGGAAGATATCGAAGATCTCTGGATGGGCCTTTTCGACTTCGTCCAGGAGCACCACACAGTAGGGCTTGGTGCGCACGGCCCCGGTGAGCTGGCCTTCCTCCTCGTGACCGACGTAGCCGGGAGGGCTGCCGATCAAGCGCGATAACGAGTGTTTATCGTGAAATTCGGACATATCCAGGCGCACCAGATCACGATCGGATCCGAAGAGAAACTCGGCCAGGGCTTTTGCCAGTTCGGTTTTACCCACTCCGCTCGGCCCCAGGAACAGAAAGACGCCTCCGGGACGGTTCGGAGAAACCAGGCCGACCCGCACCACTCGAATGGTTTCGGATACCGCCTTCACGGCATGGTCTTGGCCCACCACGCGAGCCGCCAGGTATTGCTCCATTTCCAGCAGTCGAGTGGTTTCTTCCTGAGTCATTCGCTGCACGGGAATGCCCGAGTGATCGGAGACCACCTCGGCAATCATGTCCTCGTCGACCTCAAAAACCGGATTTTCGCCGGCCATAAAGACGCCGGAGCGAGTTTTGATTCGGGCTGCCGCCTCGTCGATGAGGTCGATAGCTTTGTCCGGAAGGTTGCGTTCGGGCAGGAAGCGCACCGATAGTTTGACTGCCGCCAGCAGGGCGGCATCGCTGAACTTGACGCCGTGATGTCCCTCATAGCGCCCGCGCAAGCCACGCAGAATTTCCAGCGCCTCCGCTTCCGAGGGTTCGCCGACCAGCACCGGTTGGAATCGGCGCTCGAGGGCCGGGTCTGGTTCGATAAACTTTCGATATTCATCGGTGGTGGTGGCGCCCAGCACGGGGAAGTCGCCCCGGGCCAGGGCAGGCTTCAAAATATTAGACGCATCCATGCCTCCGCGCGAGTCGCCGGCGCCTACCAACTGGTGAATTTCGTCGATGAACAAGATAATGGTCGGGTCGGCCATGGCCTCCTGAACCACACCTTCCAACCGCTCTTCAAATTCGCCGCGGTGCTTTGCGCCTGCTACCATCGAAGAAAGGCTGAGATCCAGGATGCGCCGGTCCTTGAGCATATCCGGCACCTGGCCTTGAGCGATGCGCAGCGCCAGTCCAAAGACCACGGCGGTTTTGCCTACGCCCGGCTCGCCGATCAGCACGGGATTGGATTTGGACTTCTTAGTAAGGACCTGAAGTACGCGGCGCACTTCGTCGTTGCGTCCGATGACCGGGTCAACTTTGCCCTGGCGGGCCAGTTCCGTCAGGTCGCGGGCGTACTTGGTCAGGAATTTTTCCTTGCCACCGGCAGCGGCAGGCGCCATTTTCTCGCGCGCTTCTGACGCGGGCACGGGTCGAATCGGGTCGCCTGCCACCGGGGGAACGGAACTGCCGCCCAGCAATTCGCCTCGCACAGCCCTCAAATCGTTGCCTCGATTGCGCAGCAAGCGAGCGGCCACGCCACCGCCCTCGCTCAGGATGGCGGCCAGAATGTGCTTGGGCTCAATCCGCATGGATTTTTGCGCTTCGGCTTCTTCCACACACATTTTGGTGATGATGCGACGCAGACGGGGGGCTTCGATCATTCCCTCCCAAATTGGTACTTCGTCACCCTCCGGAACCCAACGTAAGATTTCTTCTTCCAAGGTCTGGAGGGTGAAGCCGCGACGACCCAGCCAGCGACCGCAGTCGCCGTCCAGCTGGCAGCAAGCATACAAGTAATGCTCGGTGCTGAGATAGTGATGCTTCCATCGCACCGACAACTCGTTGGCGAGCTTCTTTACGCTTTCGCTATTTTGACTCCAGTGTAAGGCCACCCTTTAGCTCCTCAGCGGCTGGCCAGCGACAGCCGGGCCACGCACTCCACGTGATACGTTTGCGGGAACATGTCCAGGGGCTGAATTTCGTGCACCTGATAGCCCAGTCCCGTCAAAATTTCCAGGTCGCGGGCCAGCGAAGATGGGTTGCACGAAACATAGACCACCCGAGGTATGCGCATGCGCGCTAAAACCTGTAATACCTCCCCATCACAACCCTTACGCGGTGGATCCAGGAGAGCCAGTTGAAAACGTTGTCCCTGCCGATAGAGCTGAGGCAGCACTTTTTCCGAAGCGCCTGCAATGAAATCGGTGTTCTTGAAACCATTGAGGTCGGAATTGACGACGGCATCTTCGATTGCATCCAGGGAAACGTCGACGCCCAGTACGCGCTTGGCTCGCTTGGCCATCATGAGACTCAGCGAGCCCACTCCACAGTAGAGATCGACGGCCATGTCCTTGCCGCGCAGGTCGCAGTATTGTTCCAGCACCTCGTACATCATCAACAGTCCGCGTGTGTTGACCTGGAAAAAGCTGGTCGGTGAAATCTGGAACTTGAGGTCGTGAATCTCCTCCACCAGGTGGTCTTTGCCCCAGAGCACCTGGGTGCGGTTACCCAAAATCACATTGGTTTGGTGGGGGTTCAGATTCAACAGCACCCCTTTCAGCTGGGGGACACGCCGCTTGACGTGGTTGAGAAATTCTTGGACTTGAGGCAGGCGTGGTTGGGCCGCTACCAGCACCAACAGCACTTCTCGCGTGCTATAGCTGGCGCGCGTGACCAGATAACGGATCAGCCCGGAGCCGTCTTTCTCGCTATAAACAGGCCACTGCAGGCGCTCCATGGCTTCGCGGGCCGCCTGCAGGACCTTGTTGTTGAGTGAATCTTGAATCAGGCACTCGTCGATTTTGACCACTCGGTGGGTCCCCTGGGCGTAGAGGCCCACGATGTGCGAGATCCGATCTTTGCTGGCCGGGTCCTTGCCCTCTTTGGGATTCAGGTAGGGCTTGGCGGCCACCACCGCCTGCACTTTGTTGCGGTAGTGCCAGGGGTCATCCAGCCGCTTACAGGGATGCACCTTGATGCCGTTGAGGTTGGTCAGGTGTTGCAAGGAATCCTTGACGATCTTGGTCTTATAGAAGAGTTGCGCGTCATAATCGATGTGTTGTAGCTGGCAGCCGCCGCATTGCTGGTAAACCGGACAGGGAGGTTGGACCCGACGGATGGAGGGTTTGATGATCTTGCTGATGTGGGCGCGGGCGTAATTTTTGCGCAGCTCCGTGACTTCGACTTCGAGCTCGTCACCGGGTGCGCCCTGGGGAACGAAATACACGAAATTATCAACCCGGCCTACCGCTTCGCCACCGGCCGCAATATCGTCGACCTTGAGACGAACGCGCGAACCGAGCTTGAGAGGTTCTCCCACGGGGCCGCCACTGTCGTTGTTGATGCTCACTGGGTTCTCGCGCGCTCTGGAATGATCCTTTGCGAAATGGGTAGAACAAGTGCCTATGAGCCTTCAACTCCATCTCCAGTCCTCCCATGACGCACTCCGAGACGTGCTCTCGGAGCTTCGGGCCGCTTTGACGGTTGCTGAAGAGCTGGAAGAAGATGGCGGGCGCGTGGTCGTGCCCAGCGGAGAGCTCGACCGGATTATTTCTCAGTGCCAGGCCATGCAGAGGAAACTTGACCAGTGGCAGGCCCGGCTGTAAAGTAGGCGAGTTATGATGAATTTAGGCGCACCCGAAATGCTTTTGCTGGGAATCCTGGCCCTGATTCTCTTCGGGCCCCGCCGCCTGCCCGAACTGGGCAAGGCGTTGGGCGAAGGGCTGGCAGCTTTCCGCGAGTCCAGCCGCCAGCTAAGCAGCGAGTTCAAGCGCCAGCTCGAAGAGGAGACTGCCGTGCCGCCCGCGCCGGCGGCAATTCCGGCTGAAGTGCTGATGGGAACGCCCATGCAGGCCGCGGCACCCCTCGCTGCCATCAAGGCCGAGGAAGAAAAGACCGAACCTTTGACGGACCCGGAAGCGATTGCCGAAATGATCGAGGGGGTCGAAACGAAACCCGCCCTGGAACAAGCTTAGCTTAGTCCAGCATCCCCTGAATGCGTTCGATCACGTCTTTGGGTTCTGGACGCATCAAGATCACAATGGCTGAGTGCTGCACAATCAGGTAACCTTTGCCCTCGTGGCGTAGCTCAATTGCCTCCTTGCGCATGTAGTAAGCCAGATCTCCTGGTTGGGCCTGAAGGGGCAGGTAGCGGACCGCGTCATGCGGCTTGCGCCAGGGCTCGTCACTAAAGGCCGGGTTGGCCATCAGGTATCCAGGCCCGACTTTGACGACACGTCCGCGCCGCACCTGATCCCCGTCAGAAATCGAAGCCGGCAAGACAATCCCTGATCGGGTTGTCTCCTCTTCTTCCTCCGCTTCCAAGAGCACGCGGTCGCCCACAAGAATCAATTCGCTCACCAAATCTGCTTCTTAGACGGAAGGTGGAAACCCTTGGACACCGTTTTGAGTTAGACTCCCCTATGATCCCTTTTTCGGTTTTAGATCTTTGCCCTATCTTGGAAGGCGGCGACGCCGCTCAAGCCTTTACCAATAGTCTGGACCTGGCGCGTAAAGCCGAGTCGTGGGGTTATCACCGCTTCTGGTTGGCTGAGCACCACAACATGCCCGGTATTGCCAGCGCCGCTACGGCCGTGGTGATCGGCCACGTAGCCGCGGGCACTCGGACCATTCGCGTGGGCGCAGGTGGCGTGATGCTGTCAAATCACGCACCGCTAGTTATCGCCGAGCAGTTCGGCACGCTGGCCTCGCTTTTTCCTGGGCGCATCGACCTGGGCCTGGGCCGCGCGCCCGGCACCGATCCCCGCACCTCTATGGCCCTGCGGCGGGATATGGGCACGGCCGACACTTTTCCCGACGATGTCAACGAACTGGAAGCCTACTTTAGTGAGCATCCCGGGCGGGTCCGTGCCGTCCCCGGCACAGGCCTCAAGGTCCCATTGATTCTGCTGGGGTCCAGCCTCTTCTCGGCCCAACTGGCGGCCGCCAAAGGCCTGCCCTTTGCCTTCGCTTCCCATTTCGCGCCCCAGTTGTTGGACCAGGCGCTGCGGATCTATCGCGAACGCTTCCAGCCCTCACAGGTCCTGGAAAAGCCTTATGCAATCGTGGGGGCTCCCTTATTTGCGGCCGACAGCGATGAGGAGGGGCAGTTGCTGCTCAGTTCCATGCAGCGGCAGTTCATCAATTTGCGCCGGGGTATCCCGGGTAAGTTGCAGCCTCCCGAAAAGAACCTGAAGCTGGAGGCTTCTCCCGCTGAACTGGCCATGGCCGATCAGGCAATGGCCTGCGCCCTGGTCGGCTCGCCCGAATCGGTGGAGCGCGGTCTCCAGGCCCTGCTGCAGCGAACCCAGGCCGACGAACTCATCTTCGCCTCCCATATCTACGACCACCAGGCCCGCCTGCGTTCCTACCAGATCGCTGCCGAAGTGCGCCAGATGACCGACCTGTTGACCTGGCCGGCCGCCAGCGAGAGTTCCGCCGTGAATGGTCCCGTATCCGCTGGCCAGGCAAAGCTAAGGTAGCTGGCCTGACCCTTGCTTTCGTTCTGTTTATAGCCGTCCTGTGCCTCGTGTATGCAAGCGGCCAGAACTCATCTCATCGGTCGAGGCCTTGACCCCAGATTTTGTCCATCGCCTGGTTGCCGCTGGCGCGGTCGAGGACTTGGCCGGTGCCCTGGTCGAGGCGCAGGTATTCCGTTTCGTGGTGGATGCCGCCCGGGGATTGGATGCGGTGCACGTAGCAGTGCAACACCGAGATCTTGCTCCATGAGAGCAGGCTGGGACGTTCTTGACGCTCGACGAAGACCTCGCGCAAAATCTCTTCGCCCTGATCGGTCTTTTTGGAACTCCACAACTCGACGTGATCTTCGGTCTTGGGGTCGCGATCGCAATGAGCCCCGAAGAACACTTCCGCATTGGGATGCTCTGCGTCGAAAGGCTGGGCCGGCATTCCCGTACTCAGCACTCGGCCATCGGGATGGGCGGTCAGGATCTCCTGTTTGGCCTGGGCATAGCGGGCGCGCACACGGGTGGAGTCTAAGTTGATCATAAGCCCAGCCTAGGGCAGCCGGCTGAATTAAGCCTGAAAGACGGAAAGGTAGACCTCGCTCAGAGGCAGGCTGCAACCGATGGTTGGTAGCTCGAGCACGGCTGCCAGGCCCTCTACTTTGCGGTAAACCCAGGTCTCGTTGCTGGCGCGCAAAAAATGCTCAATCATGGGCTCGTCTTGATGCCCTGGATTTTAGCAACTGGGGTGAGGCCTACTTGCAGAACGGCCTGTTGGCCCCCGGCAAGGACATTCTGGGAGCGATGCCCGGCGGCGGAGTACGGCAACTGTCCGGCACCAGCT
>JALHOV010000303.1 GCA_022842865.1 Vulcanimicrobiota bacterium
CGGTCTCTGAACAGCTAACTCTAGCTTTCTGAGATATCAGCTTGAGGAGCCGGATGTGTGGCCCACAAGTCCGGTTCTGTGAGAGGTTCCCCCCGGCCAACGGGGGGCGCCTACTCGACTGTACGCTTGAGTTGGGTTTGGAGAGCCTCTGCGCGTTCCCGCAACTGGCGGGTGAGGAGGGCGAGCCGCCGCAGTTGGTTCTGGTCTGATTCGTCTAGAAGCGACAACCACTGGATGACCTGGTCCAGATCGACGTCTGAGGCCCGGGAAGGGAGCGTTTGTCTTGGGGCTACGGGGACATCATCGCATCTGTCGACGAGCGTTGGTTCCGGGGCTACGGCAACAACTTCGCAGCTGTCGACAAGCGGTGGTTCTGGGGCTGCAGCCATAACATTGCGACTTTCGACGATTTCCACCCGAACCGGGCAGCGGTTTCCAGGCTGGACCCGGGTGCGCGAGGTTCGCCCACGCCTCCCTCCGCAGCAAGTCTGCTTTTTCAGGACTTTGACCCCGGGGCAGTCGGGGGAGGTGGACCAGAACAGGTCGATCTCGGCGGGTCCGCCGCAGTCGGGGCAGACCTCGGTGGCCTCGGCTTTTTTGGCCGGGAGGAGCAGCGGTACGTCCACGACCTGGACGATGGCTTGCGAGTGTCTCACGTCCCATCAGACTAGCAGCTGGAACCGGAGGTTCCCTGACAACTTCTGACATTCCAGGATTTGCGGAAACTTTGCCCAAAATCAGCTAGATGCAGCTCGATACAAGAAACCGAGCGTGTGGAGCTGATATTAGGGGAGATCGTCACGAGGGCGCCCGCTGACCCTTTGCATTCCAATGCGATTTCGCAAGGGACCGCCTGACTCACACGGTGCGCGTGCAGGTTCCCCTTCAGGCTGGGACTCATTCCGAGCCCGAGCCGGACTTTGCGCTGCGCCTGGCGCGCGAGAGCAGGAATCCACAATCGGCCGAGTTGGTGATTGAAGTGGCCAACACCTCGCTAAATTATGACCGGACCGTAAAGCCCTTCATCTATGCGCTGGCCCGGGTGGAATTCTACTGGGTGGTCGACCTGAGCGGCGAGGTCCTTGAGGTCTTTTCCGAGGCCGTTACCGATCCGGCCTCTCCCACCGGCTGGAGCTACGCCGCCATCCGTCGCCACCAGCGCGGCGAAGACGCTGCTTTCGCCGGCCGGAGTCTCAAAGTCGACGATTTCCTGCCGCCCTCAGGTTGATGCGTCCAGAGTTTTCACGGGGTGGAAAGACCCGTGGGGCGCGGGGTGGGTTTTCCGTGGGGCGGCAGGCGGGAGGCTACCAGCCGCCGCCGGTGGAGCCGGAGCCGCCGCCGCCGATGCCGCCACCCCCGCCGCCGGTTCCGCCGCCGCTCCCACCCCCGCCGCCGGGGGGCGGTTTGGGCACGGAGTCTTCGGCCTGGCGCACTTTGCGTTCGAATTCATCGTGGGCGCGGCTGACGGCGCTGCGGGCTTCGCTTTCGGCCCGGTCGGAGTTGCTCGAGGCGCTGCGGGCTTCGCTCTGCGACGAGTTGTAACTGTGAGAGCTCAGATAGGACCGGGCCTGACTGAGGTCGCTGCGGGCGTTGGACAGGTAGCTGTTGGCGCTCGACATGTCTGAGGACGACACCGAATGGGAGACGGTGCCGTAGCCCGAGACGCTCTGGCTCCAGGACTCGCGGGAGGCGCTGGACACGGCCGATTCGGCGCTGCGGATGTCGGACTCGGCGCGCTCGATAAGCTGTTTAGCTTCAGCGCATTCCTGGGCGTCGCGGACCAGGTTCAAGAAGACCTGATGCTCGGCTTCGACGGCGCGGCGGCCTTCGCTGACCGCTTCGCCGGCGCGTTGCTCAGCTCGCTTGGCGGTCGATTTGGCGCTGTCGAACTGGTTGGAGTTCATCTGCGATTTGGCCGACGAGATGTTGCTGCGCGCGTCATCCAGGATGCTGCGGGCCCGAGACAGATCGGAGGAATCGACGCTGTGCTGGACCTGGCCGAAGCCGTTGACGTACTGGCTCCAGCTCTGGCGGGAGCAGTCGTCGAGCTGTCGTTGGGCCTGGTCGACTTCGCGGCCGGCTTCGGCGATGGCTTCGGCGCCGCCCACCATCTGGTTGAAGACGGCCTGGGCGGCGCTGACCACCTGGGCCGCTTGCTGGCGGGCCTTTTGGGCGCTGGCCTGAGCTTCTTCGGCTTTGGATTTGGACTTTTCGTATTCTTGGGGCGCCAGTTCTCCCTCGGCGCTTTGCGTCTGGCCTCGGGCCTCGTCGACGGTGCGGCGGGCCGGGTTGAGGTCATTGGAGTTTACCGCGTTGGACACGTTGCCGTAGCCGGAGATGTTCTGCGACCAGTTGGTGCGAGCGGCTTTGTCTACTTCGGCGTCGGCCGTCTGGATCAAAGACTTGGCCTGGGCGATGGCCGAGTTGGCTGCATCGTAGGCTTTGTGGTCAAAGTCGATGGTGTTCTCCACCTGGGTTCGCAGCGACTCGACCGAGGCCAGGAAATTGAGCGCTTCGTAAGGGCTGGCCGGCTTCTGGAAGACGATGGGCTTGGATTCTTCCAGCTTGGCCTGCACCTTTTTCAGGAGGCTCTTGGCTTCGTTCCGGACGTAGACGGCCTTGGAGTTCTGGTCGGTGCCGGCGATGCGCTTGGTCAGGTCGGTCAAGCCTTTTTCGGCTTCGGCCTGGCGTCTTTGAAGCGTGGTTTCCCCAGTGGTGATGGCGTCCAGATTGGTCTGGCCCTCGATCAGGAGATTGTTGACCTGGGCTAGCTCGTCCTTGGCGGTGAGCAGGTAGGCGCGGTCGTAGTTGTAGGCGGCGTGATCGGTGATGCTGGCCGATTTGTCCAGCAGGCGGAAAGTGCTGTCCAGAAACTCCGAGACGGTTGCGACCTTGCTGCTGAGTGGTGAGCTGACTTCGCGCACCACCGACTTTTGGGCCGCTTCGGTGTAGGTCTTCTGGATGCGATCCAGCGAGGGCTGATAGGTGTTGGGAATGCTGTTGGTGATGTTGAGGTGGCGGTTGCGACGTTCGCCGCTGTCTCCCGGATAAGCCTCGAAAGCGGCCCGCGAGTCCTTGACCAGGTCAGTGGCCTGGCGGGTCAGGGTGCCCACGGCTTTGAGGTGGGTGGGCGGCTGCTCCACGTTGCCTTTATCGAGCAACGGCTTGATGGCCTCGTAATTTTGCTGAGCTTCGTAGAGCGGCGCGGAGGGATCGCGATCTGGCTCGCGCAGCACTTGCTCGGGTTTGCCTTCCTTGAAGACGCCGGCGGCTTTGAGGGCGCCCGCCAGGCCTTCGCGGGCGGTTTTGATGGCCTGGTCGGCGTCGTTGATCTGGGGTTTGGCCAGGTTCCAACGCTTGTCGTCCAGCTGGACCACCGTTTCCACACGGGCTTCCAGGGCTTGCAGGTCGCTCTTGATTTGGGCGACGGCTTTGTCGGTTTCCGCTTCGATGGTTCTTTCGCCCTCACGGTCGAGTGCGATCGAGAGTTCTTCCTTGCGCAGGTGGGCCCAGGTGGTGACGATTTCGTGGGGGTGGAGAGCTTCGTCGGCTTTGGCCAGCACAGGCATGGTGTGGTTGCGTCCGAAGGTTCCCACCTCGAGGATGGAGTGGCCGTCGCCGATCATGCGCTCGCTGACTTCGCCAAACTCCTGGCGGGCCCGGAAGGGGTCGGTGGTTTTGACCTGGTGGCCTTTTTCGACCAGACCGTCCACGAAGGGTGTAATGCGGCTGGTGACGGTAGGGGCGGTGAAGAAGTGGTCGGGGGCTTTCTGGAGAGCTTCGGATTGGCTGTGCAAGGCCTGGTTCTGCTCTTTGACGCCATCCAGATAGGCGCCCACTTCGCGGCTTTCTTTGAGCAGCACCTGGGTGGTTTTGTCGTTACCGGCGGTCAGGCTCTGCAGCTTGTCCAGCATTTGCACGAACGACTCCTCGCCGGCTTTGGAGATGACGGTGCTGAGCAGGTGCTCGCGCCAGGCTTCGGCGCGGCTGCCTTTCTCCAGTTCGATGTTCTTAGAGTCGGCCAGTTCAAAGGGCACCTTGGCTTCTCTGTCGGTGAGCAGCTCGACGGCTTTGTCGAAATTACCCTGGAGAAACATGTTCTTGAGGCGCGAGCCGAAGGAGTCGCCCTGGATTAAGGTGCGGGCTTGCTCGATGACTTTGTCACCGCCTCCGAGCAGGGCCAGCGCTTCGGCGGTGTCGCTCAACAGTTCTTTAGCCAGCTTCTGGGTGGTGCCGGTGAAGGCGGCCACCTGGGTGACGTCGGCCTCGTTCATCACCTTGATCAGTTCTTTGGAACGGTCGCCCAGGGCGGCCAGGGCTTCGTCGAGTTCTTTTTCGGATTCTTTGCGGCGGCCGCGAGCTTTGTAGTTGAGGATGAGGGCAGTGGCCAGGAGGCCGACGCCTACGGCGGCTGAGCCGTAGAGCTTGAGGTTCTTGATGGCCGCTTCGCTGCTGCGTGAGGCGTCGATGTGATGCTGCACTTCGCTAGCGGCGCTGCGGGCGGCGTCCAGTTCCGGCTGAAAGCCCAGTTCGTTAGCGTCGTATTTGGCCTGGTAGGCGGCCAGGCTGTTCTTGGCGCTCTGCAGGTTTTCGCGGGCTTGTTGGGCCTGGCCATTTTCGGGGAGTTTTTGCACTTCCAGCTCGAGCGAGGAGATCTGGCGGCTGATTTCCTGGGCCTGGGCGGGGGCCTGGTTGAATTGGGCCAGTTGGTTCTGATAGCTGGAGAGGGTGCTGACCAGGCTGCGCGCGGTTTCGCCGGCGGCGCCGTAGTCGCGCGCCTTGAGCTGGTCGCGGGCGGTCTGCAGGCGGGCTTTCCAGCCGTCTACATCGGGCTTGCCGAGGCTGCCCTTTTCGCCATGTCTTTTCTGGAAATTGCGCACGTCTTTTTGGGCGTTGCTAAGCTTTTCGCTGGCCTGATCGACGGCCGCCTGGGCTCCGCGCACGCTGGATCTGAGGAAGGCTTCCTGGCCGGCGTCTACTTTGTCGAGCACCTGGGCGAAGGCTTGCGGCACGCTCTGGCCGCCCTGAATAGCGCTGATGTAGGTCTGCATGAGGGTGCGGGGTTCCAGGGTTTCGCGGTCGACAAAGTTGTTTTCGCCCACGCCGGCGTCATCCAGCAGTTGTTCAGAGCGCATGTAAATGGCGCGGTCTTTGCCGGTTTGTTGGATGAACTTCTGGTCGGTCACTTTGAAGTAGACCATGTAGACCTGGCCGTTGGGCTGACCGGTTTCCTGGTCGACCACGCTTTTGAACTCGGCGCTGTTGGCGATGCCGCGCGAGAGAGCCATGTCGTCGGCTTTGACGTTGTCGCTCTGGCCAATCAGCACGATATAGGCGTTGGGATGCTTGGCGAAGACGTCCTGGAACTGTTTGAGGTCGAGGTTCTGGCCCTGATACTGGGGGTTGCCGACCACGTAGATTTGTTTGCCGGCCGTGAATCGGTTGACCACGTCGTTGACGCTGCCGGCGAAGACGGGTCGAGTGTCGCGCACCTGGTCGGCCAGTGAGCGAGGAGAAACCTGCGGAGTGGTGCGCACCTGGGCCTGGGCGGTTTGGGCCATGCCGACCAGGGCGCCGGCTACGCCCAGCGTGCCCAGGGCGATTTTCAGGGCGGTGTGGTGGCTGGTGCTCTTATGTCCTTCGGCCTGCTGCGTCTGACTCTGGGGGAGGGACGGTTTTTCGTCCTGGGTGGGGCCGACGCCACCGACCCAGCCATCGCTGGGGTCTTTGGTTTGCTCCGTTTTGGCCGGCTGGCTGGTGGGGCGCAGCGGGCTCAGATTTTGCAGGCTGTTGGTTTTGTTGATCATAGCCCGTCTATTCTAGGTGTACGACCTCAAAGACTTCTGAACAGCTTCGTGGAGAGCGAGCGGGGGTCCGTGGCATGGTCGCGCGCTTCCGGCAGAGAGAGTTGCTCGAGCAGGTCACGGGTGACCTGAACAAGTTGCGCGGTCGGGGGCAGCACGATTCGGCCGTCAATGTTTCCTACGGTGACTCGCCTTTGCGGACGGCCAATCAGTTGCTGGAGGAGGCCGAGCCGGGGGGCGGTCGCCTGATGTGCGGCAGGCGCGGGGTGAGTATCAGCAGGCGGTTCGGGGGTTGCAGGCGCTGCATAATTCGGTGGTGGTCTCTGCGGGCAACGACCAGCAGGTGGCCGGAGAGTGGGCGCGAGAGGCCCACGGGCTGCGTGCGGGGGGTGGGCCAGGCGCCAATCGGAATGTTCTGGCCACTCAATGGATACGCTGGCCCCCTGCGCTGGGACGAACTCCTCTAAGGCGCGGCCACCGAGGTGCCCCTCCGGGAAGGGGCATTTGCCCCCTGGGGAAGGGGCAGTCAGGTTTCCTGGACGAGGATGAGCGGCTGAGGACTGGAAGGGGCCTGCATGAAACGCAGTCTTTCGGCCGAGATCGAGCGGCATACTTTACAGAGCAGGATGCTGCTGGAGGCTTTGCGGGCGTATCTGCCCGGGGCCTATGTGGGCGGGCAAAACTCCATCTATTACCAGCAGACCAAGCCTCCTCGCTTTGTCGCCCCTGATCTTTACGTGGTTCTGGGGAGATCGCCGGACGCGCGGCCTTGCTACGTGGTCTGGGAAGAGGAGCAGAAGTTTCCGGATTTCATTTTGGAAATCACCTCGGCCGACACCGAGCATCAGGACCGGGGGCGCAAGCTGATCCTGTATCGGGACGTGTTTCGCACCAGCGAGTATTTTCTCTATGCGCCGGGGATTTCGCGGGTGAGCGGGTTTCGGCTGCAGGACAATGATTACGTCAGCATTCTGCCCAACGAGCGCGGCGAGATTTTCAGTCAGCGCCTCGGCTTGGGGCTCAAGTGCGAGGGCGGCTGGCTCCACTGGGTCGACGAAAACGGGCACAAACTGGCCGTCAGCGCCCATATGGATGCCGAGCAGCGGGCCCTGGAGGCCGAGCGCAAACTGCAGGAGGCGCTGGCCGAATTGGAAAGGTTGCGCGGCAATGGATAGTTCTTTCTGGCGCGGGCGTCGCGTCTTGGTGACCGGTCACACCGGATTCAAGGGCAGCTGGCTGAGTTTCTGGCTGCAGCAACTGGGGGCGCGGGTGCACGGCTTTGCGCTGGACCCGATCACGCAGCCTTCGCTTTGCCAGGACCTGGCCTTGGAGCTGGAGGGGGACACGCGCGCCGACCTGGCTGATTTAGCCAGGCTGCGGGCGGCGGCCCAGACGGCTCAGCCCGAGATCGTCTTTCATCTGGCCGCGCAGCCGCTGGTGCGCGAAAGCTACAAGGATCCGCTGGGCACGTTTGCCACCAATGTGTTGGGCACGGCCCATCTTCTCGAGAGCTTGCGTGGGTTGAGTTCGGTCAAGGCGGTGGTGGTGGTCACCACCGATAAGGTCTATCACAACGAGGAATGGCCCCATCCCTATCGAGAGAGCGACCGGTTGGGCGGCAAAGACCCCTACAGCGCCAGCAAAGCCGCCGCCGAGATCGTCACCGCCAGCTATCGCGATTCTTTCCTGAAAGAGCAGGGTGTGCGCGTGGCCAGTGCTCGAGCCGGCAACGTGATCGGAGGAGGGGACTGGTCGGCCGATCGTCTGGTTCCCGACTGTTTGCGGGCTTTTGCAGGCGGTCAGGCGGTGGAGTTGCGCTTTCCACAGGCGGTGCGCCCCTGGCAGCACGTGCTCGAGCCGCTTTCCGGCTATTTGCTGCTGGCCGAGCGACTGCTAGCGGACGGCTCTCTGGAGTGTGGCTGGAACTTCGGTCCCAAAGGGGATGAGGGGCACGCTCAGGTGGGTGAAGTGGCTCAGGCGCTGGCCCGGCTCTGGGGCTCGCCGGCTCGAGTGGAATTGTCGCAGGAAAAGCATCCCAAAGAGGCTGGCTTGCTGCGCCTGGATATCAGCAAGGCGCAGGCGGAGTTGGGCTGGCAACCGCGTTGGAGCCTGGAGCAGGCGCTGGCGGCTACGGTGGATTGGCAAAAGGGTTATCTGTCGGGCCGCACGGCCAGCGATCTATGTCTCGAACAGATCGAGGCATTTTGTCATGGGCAGGTTGTGGTGCAGGGGTCGCGGACCTGAATCTTGCCGCTCTGCCATTTCAGGCAAAGTTCCCAAGCCGAGGCGTCGCTCAAGACCAGCCTGGCTGTCGGATCTTGCACGGCCCGAACGGCGGCCGCACTCAAGTTCTTTGGGTCGGAGGTCAGTCAGATAGGGACGCAGGTGTCCAGGAGGTATTTCAAAGTCCCCAGTCTGACAATTCGTTGGCGCTCATCGGTGCAAAGGCATCAGGCGCTAAAGTCACCGGCGCGGAGGTGACCACGCCAACCTTTGGCCGTTCCACGGAGGCAGGTACCGAGTCAAGGCCCGATAGGATGGCTACTTGGCGGCTTTGGAAGCTTTGGCAACCACAGGCTCGGTTTGAGCAGGCTTTTGCTGAGAGAGGCGGTCTTTCAGGTTCTCGAAGTTGCGTAACGAGTAGAGGTGTGTGTAGAGCAGTTCGAGTTCGTCGCTGGCGGCCAGGCGAGCCAGCGTTTTGCCGGAGAGGGACTTGAGTTTCTCCCGATTGACGCACATAAAGCCGGAGATGGCGGATTTTTCGCCGGTGGCGCTGACCATTTCGGCGTGCATGGGTTCGAGCAGCTCAAGTTCGTCCAGGTTGCGGCAGAAAGTACGAGTGCGGGCGAACTGGGCCTCAAATTCCTGGAGAAAGGGGAGCAGGTTGGCTACGTAGGGACTGGGTTTGCCGTCGGCACCAAAAAGCTTTTGGCCGCGGTCCTTCTGGTTGAAACCGGGAAACGACTCATCCAGGCACAGGGTGAAGGTCTTCTGGTCCTCGGAGAGAGAGAAGACGAACGGATAGCGGCGGATGAAGGCCGGGATGTATTTGGCCTCCCAACTCTGCTGGTCGGCCGAAAGGAAAAAGTTCTGCTGGCCTTTGAGGCCGAGGATGACTGCCGGTGCGATGGTTTCTTCTCCTTGGGTGAAGACAATCGGGTACTCGGCGGCGGCTGCCGAGAACTCCACGGCCGTCAGCGGCACCGAGTTTAGATGCTGGGCGAAGCGGAAGTCGGAACCGACCTCCACGCTCCACTGGGCGTGGCGTTCCACGGTGATGGGGGTGGCGTTTTCATAGATGAGAAGCTGCTTGGACATGAATCGATTCCTCGAGTTTCTAGATTTTCGGCCTTATTCGCTGAGCACCTGAGTGACCCAGACCTCCTGGCCTTTGCAGTAGACTCCCAGGCCCATGGCTTGGAACCTGGGGTCGACGAGATTTTCCCGATGGCCCGGACTTTCCAGCCATTCCTTGACGGTGGACTGGGGCACGCGGCGAACGTCGAGGCCCGAACTCCAGTAAATGTTCTCGGCGTTTCCTCGGGCGGGGCCGCCGGCGGCCCGCACTCGGTCTTCCACGCTGGCTTTGCCCGGTAGGGGACTGGCGTGGTCGAAAAAGTCGTGTACGCACATGTCCTGACTGTGAACGCGAGCGGCCTGGGCCAGATGTTCTTCCCAGGCGCATTCGGCCACGCCGAGGCGCCGCCGTTCCTGGTTGGCCAGCTCAAAGACTTGCCGCGCCAGCCGTTCCGTCAGCGTGTCGGGCCGAGCGGGGAGGGTGGTCAGGCAAACCAGGAGCAGAAGGCCGGCATGGTTTTTCAAGACGAGCCATTTACCACGCGAGATTTTACAACCCTGCCAACCAGCAGGATTATACCAGGGCAGACGTAACACTCCGCGCCATCGTGAAAAAGACTGTCTCCCCTCT
>JALHOV010000304.1 GCA_022842865.1 Vulcanimicrobiota bacterium
AAATGCACGCGGCTGAGCCCCACCACGCGCGAACCAAAGCTCTCCCAGGGCACTTCCAGCGAGTTCTTCAGTTCGGGGAATTCGGCCGTCAGGAAGTCCAGGTAATCCTGGCATTCCGCCTGGTCCGGCAATTTGATTTGCAGCTTGGAAGAATAGGAGTTCTCCACCAGGTTGCGGCTCAAATTGTTGAGGGTTTCGGTCATGAGCACGGTCACATGCTGGGCTCCGATAATGTTGGGATCGCTGGCCCAATCCAGCAGCCGAATCAAGATCTCGGAAGCGCGGTCACTGACCTGGGCGGGATCGGAGCGAGGCACCAGGTATTCGGCGAAGTCGATGATGAGAGCACAGCGAATCGGTTCTTTGGCAACGCGCGAATAGCGCATGAAGCCGTCCATAAATTCCAAAGCCTGCATGGTGTCGCGGGGCAGAACGGCCGCCTGCGCGCCCGTGACCAGACCCCAGTCCTTCCGGGCCTGCTGGTATTTGACCAGCACTTCCTCGCCGCGCACGGCCTTAAGTCCGGCGCTGCGGTTATAGCTGAGCACCACTTCAAAAGGGGCAAAAAGCACGTTGGCCAGGAATTCTTTGAGAGGAGCGAATTTTTGCTGCTCCTGATGGCGGTAGGGAACCAGATCGAACAGGCTACCGTAGAGGACATACTGGCTGACGGTGCCAGCCCGAAAGATGCGACGAAATTCCTCGGCCCAGGCGGGCATATTGCTTTGACTCATAGGTCCTGCTGCTTTGTGGCCCAGGTGGCGTCCCCTCCTGCCGGGAACTGGAGCGCATGATTCCTGGACCTCGCGGTTGGACGGCCCTGCGCACCATCCTGGATCTGAGGAGCGACCCTTTGGGCGCACTCATCCGACTGCAGCGAAACTACGGTAATATCCTGAACTTTCGCTACGGACTGGTCTCGCGAGTGCTGATCTTCGAGCCGGCGGCGGTGCAGCGCGTTCTCCAGGACAACCACCTCAACTACGATAAGAACAGCCCTTTCTACCACATGCTCGGTTGGTTTTTGGGCAAAGGCCTGATCACCAGCGACGGCGAGCTGCACAAACGCCAACGCCGCCTGATTCAGCCGGCTTTCCACAAGGCGCGAATCGATGCGCTGATTCCCATGATAGTCCAGACCACCCAGGCCATGATAAGCAATTTTCGACCCGGCCAAATCATTGACGTGGCGGCCGAGATGATCGGCCTCACCCTGAGGATGATCGGGCAGGCGCTCTTTTCCGAGAACCTCGAGGCCAAGGACGATGGGATTGGAGCGGCGGTCGAGGAGCTGCAACGCCAAATGCAGCAGCGTTTTCGCAGCCTCTTTCCGCTGCCGCCCGTGCTACCGACCGCCCAGGACCGGCGTTTCCGAGCTGTCAATCGCCAGTTGCGAGCCCTCATCGCCCGCAAAATCCAGAACCCGCAGGGCGACAACATCCTCTCCGCCCTGCACGGTATGCCTGTGGAGCAACGAATCGACGAGCTCATCACCTTTATGTTGGCCGGACACGAAACGGTGGCTAACACGCTGACCTGGGCTCTGGCTTTGCTGAGCCGCCATCCGGCCCAAAGAGACAACGACATGCATCGCGTCGTTCTGGAAACGCTGCGGCTCTTTCCGCCAGTGGGAGTTTTCGGCCGGCACGCCCTCGGTCCGGACGAGTTGTGCGGTTATCCGGTCGCCAAAGGACAGCTGGTTTCCACCTCGCCCTGGGTGCTGCACCGCCACCCGGACTACTGGAGCAACCCGGAAGGATTCGATCCGGACCGCTTTCTCCAGGAGCCCGTCAAAGGTTCCTTCGTCCCGTTCGCAGCCGGCCCACGTCAGTGCATCGGCAACTACTTCGCTGTATTGGAAGCAACCACCGTGCTGCAAACTCTGCAACAGCACCTGCAGCTGGAGCTGATTCCCGGCCAGCCATTGGAAATCGACCCCCAGATCACGCTGCGGCCGCGCGGCGCCCTGTGGATGAAGGTGCGCGCGGCCGGCTAGCCCTAAATTGGCCCCAGCCTAAGCGGTCGGTCGCTCGCAAGCGAGCTCCACTCCCGCGTGCTGTTAGTGGGCCAATTTAGACCACAACTCAAGTGAAGGCTAGCGGCCTGCGGCCGGCTAGCCTATTTCTTTGTCGCGGCCGCCATTTGCTCGTCGATGGCTCGCTGATTGACGGCGCCTTCGGCGATCTTGGTGAGAAGTTTGTCGGCCGCGCCTTCTTCATCCAGGGTTGTCTGGAGAAGCTCGACGACATTCTTGAGGCCGCACATTTCGGCGTGGGTGCGAGCGGTGCCGTAAGCGGCCATCTCGTAATGCTCCACGCGTTGGGCCGCGCCGATCAGAGCGGCGTCCAGGACCGGTCCGGGCTCAATGTCCTTGATGGCCTCATTGCCTTCGGCGATCAGGCCCTTCATGGCTTTACAGGTGGTTTTTTCGGAAGCCTTCACGCCCAATTCTTTGCGAACGTCTTCCAGGCGTTTCTGCTGGGTCTTGGTCTCCTTGAGATGATCTTGGAGAGCCTTCTTCAATTCCTTGTCGGTGGCGGCTTTGGCCATTTCCGGCAGGGCTTCCATCAACTGCTCCTCGGCGCTCACCAGGTCGGCGATCTGGTGATGCAACAGCTCTTCAAAGTTCTTAATTTTGCTCATTGGGAAATTCCTCATTTCGGTTGATTGCGAAGGTTTGATTCTAGGCGCAACCGATAGGCGGTCCAAGCTCGCCGGGTACCCTGAAGGCCGGACAGCGATCCGGGGGACGCGGGTTAGAGGTCGATTACCACCTTGAGGGAGTCGCGAGCGGCGGCCGTGAGTCGGCAGCCGTCCAGGGTCTGATCTAGGGGATAGCGGTGTGTAATCAGCTGTTCCTTGGTGATCACCCGGTCGGCCAGGAGCTGCAGCGTTTCGCGCGTCTCGGCGGGTCCGCAGCTGTAACTGCTGATCAGTGAAATCTCGTTGAAGAAGAGCTGGTTGGGCTCCAGTTCCATCTTCACGCCCGGTTCGGGGGCCATAAACAGCAGCACGGTAGCGCCTTTTCCGGCGCAGTCAATGGCGTGTTGCAGCACGGCCGGTTTGGAGGGGCCGCACATGACCACGTCGGCGCCGCGTCCGCCGTTCTCGCGGCGCACGACCTCGGCCAGGTTTTCCTGAGAGGCGTTCACCACCACGTCGGCGCCCATTTTTCGGGCGTGCTCCAGCCGATAGGGCACCATGTCGGAGGCGATCACCTTGGCAAATCCATAGTGACGGGCCAGTCCCACCATAACCTGGCCGATGAAGCCCAGCCCCACCACTGCCAGCGTATCGCCTTTCTGCAAGTTGCAGCGATTGAACGCGCGCACCACACAGGCGATCGGCTCGATCAAGGCGCCATCGTCATAGCTCAGGCCCTCGGGAATTTTCAGTGTATCGTTTTTCAAGTTGACGGCCGGCACCAGGCAATATTCGGAAATGCCACCCGGAACCAGATTGCTGCTGCGCCAGGTGTCGCACATCGAGGGGTAGCCGCGTTTGCATTCGTGGCACTCACCGCAGGGAGCGTGATGGTGAATGAAGACGCGGTCGCCTACCTGGAAGCCATTGGGCGGGTTGGGGCCCAGTGCCACAATATCGCCGGCCGGTTCGTGGCCCACTACGATGGGGCACTTCTTACGAATATACCAGGGGGTGACGTCGCCGGCGCAGATTCCGCAAACGCGCACGCGCACCAGCGCCTCGCCCGGGCCCGGTTGGGGCACCGGCAGTTCCACGATGCGCACATCGTCATAATCCACCGCCTGGGCGGCCTGCATCTTAAGGTCGGATGGCATATTTGATTCCTTGTCCACGGTCAAGTTGAGCGATAATCTCCGGTAGGTCCGCCAGCGAGGCGCTGCCGCTGAGGATCTTTTCCACCGGCAGGGGAGTATCGCAAAGGTAATGGTAGGCCTGCTTCACGTCGGCCGGGGTGAAGTGGAACACGCCCTTCAAAGTGAGCTGATCGTAGTGCAGGCGGGTGGTGTCGAAGCTGGCCGTGGAGTGGGCGGGACAGCCTCCGAAGAGCAATACAAAGCCGGCTTGAGCGGCGTGCCAATGGGCCTCCTGCCAGGCGTCGGGCCGTCCTACGCATTCGATCACCAGCTCGGCGCCCCGACCTTGCGTTAGGCGGCGCACCTCTTCGCGAGCATCCTTGCGATCCACGTCGATGACATCGCTGGCGCCCAATTCTTGGGCCAGGTTCAAGCGCTCTTGATGGCGTCCGGTCACGATGATGCGCCCGGCTCCGCGTTGCTTGGCCAGCATCACGTGAAGCAGTCCGATGGTGCCGCAGCCCATCACCACCACGGTATCTTCTGGATCAAGCGGGATCTGGGCCTGGCCTTGCACCACGCAGGCCAGTGGTTCCAGAAAGGCGGCCCGCTGCTGGCTCACGTGAGCGGGGCGCAGGAACATATTTTGCCTCACCAC
Source organism: Vulcanimicrobiota bacterium (assembly GCA_022842865.1). GTDB lineage: Bacteria > Vulcanimicrobiota > Xenobia > Xenobiales > JADMJV01 > JADMJV01. Next base: position 4,438 of record JALHOV010000304.1, read on the forward strand.
TTCGGCGGGCGCCTTGTAGTACTGGGCAAAAGCCCCCCAGGCCATGCGCGGAATGATGGTTTCACAGAGGTTCTGAAAGCCGCGCCGGCACATGCGACACCCGTTGCAAGGGGCGGAATGCACCGCCATCACGGCGTCCCCCACGCGGAACGGTTCCACGTCCGAACCGACTTCGTGCACAATTCCCGTGTATTCGTGGCCCATCAGAAACGGGAAAGGAAACTTGGGATGGCCGCGGCGATAGGTCTTTAAATCCGTGCCGCAGGTCAGGGCCGTTTCCACACGGATGACCACTTCGCCAGGACCAGCCTGGGGCACGGGCACGTCGCGCATCTCCAATTGGCCCGGCGCCGTCAGTTGCGAGGAAAGCATCAACGCCACTGGCTGATGGGATGGCGGCGATGGTAGGCCGCGTCGTCAAAGCGCACCCCGCACTTGGCGTAGATGGCTTTGACCATTTCTTCGTGACAGACCGGGCAGAACGGGTTGCCATCGGAACGCATAATGCATGAATAGGTTGGACGCCACACGTCCACGGCCCGGTAAAATCCGCCCTGGACGGCGCTGACCAGCGGGTAAGCACCCGGCACGTCCATGAAATGGCCCCATTTGGCCGTCTTCTTAAGCGTTTCTTTGCTGGCGGAATTGATGTTGGCGCTCATGGTCAGATTAGGATAAGGGATATCGCCGCCTCCAAAATCCAGCGGTCGGCGGTCGCCGAGCGAACTACTGCTATCGTATTCGTCGCCTAGCTTGCCGATTTTGTGGCCCAGCTCGTGAGGCAGCGGTTCAAAGGTGCGGGTGGGCAGCACGATCAGGTTGGCCGAATGGGCGCGACCGGGCATGGTGGTGAGCACGATGATGACATCGCACTCCGGCGCTTTGGCAGCCACCTGGCGCAGTTCCGCTTCCTTGGGAACCATGACCATACCCTGGTTGGCGCTGGTCGAGCCAAAGGCGTAAAAAAGGCGGGTGCCCTCCTGCACGGACGGGACGGTGACCAGGTGAGCATTAAAATACTGTTTGTAGTCCTTGAAGAAAGGATAGGTCCAGAGCGAGTCAACCGCGTCCCGAGCGTCTTTTTCCAGCAAGTTCGTCTGCGCGGCCGTGTAACCGTCTCCGATGAAGACGAGGTCGATGTGGCTGGCCGGAGACCCCTGATTGAGCAGCGTTTTGACCTGGGCGCGGTCGTAGTTGAAAGAGGGTTCGGCCCAGGCGGACATCACCAACAGGAGCCAGACGAAGAGCAGCATTCTCATAGGGGGAGAATTTACCTTAAGTGCGCTCCCCGTAAACTAAATTTCGGCGGAGTCCAGCCACCACTCGCTCCAGCCCGGGGGAAAGCCCACCGCATACACGGTTGCCGGCGCGGGCAAGACCTGGAGGTGGCTCAGGTAGGGGAGGAGGCGGTGAGCGGCGCTTTCGGGCAGGCAGGCAAAGAGCACCGGAATCCCTTCTCGTGCGCAGCGGCGCGCCGCCTGCTCGAGCAGGGCGGCTCCATCGCGCTCGTTTTCAAACAGAAAGCGGGAAAAGTGAGCAGCCCGCATTTCGGTGCCGTCGGTGTGTAGCAGGCGTTTGCCGCGCCGGGTGTCCTCCAGCAATCCGCAAGCGCTGCCCCACTCCAGGGCCAGCGGTGTGAGTTCCGAGCGCAGTCTGCTCTGACCCGACAGGGGCACCACTGCACCGGCCGGGCGACTCGCCCGCCAACGCTGGTTCAGACGGTCGAGGTCCACTTCGCAGTCTCGCTCCTTCCCGACCTGAGTCCGCAAAGTGAGAACGGTCACTTTGGCCTGGGGCCTGAAAGCCGGGAGGTCGCCCCGGCCGGTATAGCGGTCGGGGGTGCTGCGCGTTCCGTCCATGACCACCGCATAACCGCAGTTGTTGGGCACCCGCAGATGTTCGCTCATGGCGCGCACATAGCGCGGCAGCCGGAAGCGCACTTCACGCACCAGTTTCAAATCGGCCAGATAAGCCACCGGGTGCACCTCTCCGGTGGGAATCTGCAGGGGACGCACGGCCGCCGCCAGCGTGCCCAGCACTCGTCCTTCCTCTTCGATGACCAACACCACTGCCTCCCCGATGGCCTGGAAAAAGGTCAGATATTCTTCGCCATGGGAAATGGAGAAAGAATCGTTGGCACCCAGTGGATAGGTAAACTGGCGCTCGAACTCGGTCAGCGCTTTGCCCAGTTCCGGCGGTGGGGTCTGGCGTAGGAAATGGATCTTGCTCAAGGTCTTCGTCCCCAGTGAATCTCCGGGTAAAAGTAGCTGCGGTCGCGGCTGGCCAGTTGCCGGCCACGCTCCCGGTCCCAGGTCAAAGCGCTCGGTAAGGCCGGGATGTCCAGGCTGGAGTTGAGCTGGCGGATCAGGGTCGCTCCACCGCGACGTAACACACGGGCAGTCTGCTGCAACAGCGCCGCGCCGGCGTCAGGTGAGAGCCAGTCGAGAATGTTGGAGAGGTGAACGAAGTCGGCACTTTCATCCGGCAGGGTGGAGAGCACGGCGTGCATCTCCCCGTGCCGGTATTGGGGGATGATGCGCGGTCGATTCCAGCTTTCCGCCTGAAGCCAATCCCAGGTAATGTTCTCGGGAAAACGGCCCTGCAGGACTTGCTGAAGAAAAGGGTTGGCGGCCGCGTCGGGGCGCTGCCGGGCTTGTTCGGTTCGTTTGGCGAAATGATCGGCGAAGGGCTGGCGCGGATTGCGCGTGGCTCCTTCCCCAAACAACGCCACCAGGTTGTCCAGACGGAAGCTGCGCTGGAAGTCGCCGTGTTCCTGAAAGTCACGGAAGACCGCTTCGTAGCGTCCCAAGTAGTCCAGACCGTGTTCACAGACGAACTCGAAAGGTCCCAGGCTGTTGTCCTCGAGACCACACAGAAAGGGACGCCGGTCGCCGGGGCGGTGGCCGAGCACCAGCAGGGCCTGCTCGCGATCTCCTTGGGAGAGTTGCCATTTGCGACGCACCAGTTCCAGTTGGGCCGGGTTGAGGTCCACCAGCAAAAGGCTGGTTAAAGGCTCGCTGGCCAGGCGCAGAGCGGTTTCCCCGCCCGAAGCGATCATGACCACGTCAGGGCGCGGCGGGAGGTGCCGCAATACCTCCAGGTCGAGCTGGGGGTCCTCGCGCACCACGGCGAAGGCCACGGGCAGGCGTGCCGCCTGCTCAACCCAGTTCATTCGGAGGCTTTTTGCCGGGTGTGCTCTAGAAATTCTCGCACAAAGGCCGTGTAGGAGCGGATGTAGGGGGCGCCGCGCCGGCGCAGCTCCGGCTCGAGTTGCTGATGCAGCTGGGGCAGGCCATACCAGGGCACCCCGGGGTGCAGATGGTGCTCCAGGTGATAGTTTTCGTTGCACATGAAGAAACGCACCAGCGGCGTGGTCAGGATGCTGCGAGTTCCCTGGACCTCGTCGCTGGCGTGCTCCAGCAAGGTGTGCTGGCTCATGCCGCGGATGTTGACCATGGTGTTGATGAAGATCATGGGAATCAGCCAGCCGTGAAGCAGCCAGGCTCCGGGGATAGAGTGCCAGGCGAACAGGCCCAGAGCAACGGTGGCCATCAGTTCCAGCGCGATGGCCAGTCGATCGCGCGTGTTCCCCTGGCGAAAGCCCAACACGGGGATGGCGCTGACGTAGACGGGATAACCGACCAGCAGACGGGCCCAATTCATCACGGAAATCAGCCAGCCGCGGCGGGTATAGTTGGCGTAGTGGTCGGGATCGCCGTCGTCGCCCAAATGCCGGTGGTGGCGTAAGTGAAGCACCCGGTAGGCGGAGCAGTTTTGCAACACCGGGATGGCACACAGCGCACCCAGCAAGCGATTGAGCAAGGGACCGGGAGCCAGCGTGCCGTGCACCGCCTCGTGGGCGAAAAGGCTGATGCCGTGCAAGGAGGCGGCGGCCAGCAGGTAAGCGGGCAGTGCCCATGGGCCTGGGTGGCTGACCGCCAGCCCGGCGCCGAGCAGGTATAGGACGGAAAAGAGTACGATCCGTTCGGCGTGGCGATGATACTCGATGGTCACGCTCTTTCTCCCAAAGTGCGGTAGAGCTGAGAAAAAATGTGCCAGCCATAGTGCAGGCCGGAATGCACTTCTTCGGGCGGGGCCTTCTCGATGACTTCGAAAAACTCGGCGGCGTGGCGTTTGTCGATTTCGGCGTGGAGGCTGTAATGAACCAGTTGTTCCTGGCTCACCCAGCCGCGCGCTACCACGGTGCTCCCGATCAGGGCGGAAATATCCGCGAAGGCGTACTCGATGATCCCCAAACAAGCGAAGGCGAAAGGAATGGTTTCTGTGCTGCAAGCTCCGTAGAGGGCCAGGTTGAAGGCGCGCACCTCCGGCCCTTGGGCGGCGGGAAGGCTGCCCAGGCTGGCCAGGAATTGGCTGAAGCTGCCATCGTGGGCCACCCCGTTTTCTTCCTCTAAGCCGTGTTCCTCGATCAGGTTGTGCATCAGAACTCGGCGGGCGTTCGAGGTGGGCTGGCGAGCCAGCAGCGCGCCCATGGCCTGGGAGAAAAAGCGGACCGCGTGATAAAATTGCTGCTGGCTGTCGACAAAGCGGTCACGCTCCATTTGTTCCGGTAGTGCGACGAAATAAGGGTGGCGCGCGATGGGCTGCTGGTCGAGGATTCGATCGGCTTCTTGCTGGACCCAACTCATCGACACACTATAGCAGGTATTCTCAGCCTGTTGGTAAGAATATCCGGCTATGACGGATAACACTCAGGAATTCGATTTCCGCGACATTGCCGAACGTTCTACGCGTTATCCGCAAATCGGGGCCATCAGCTTGCTGGTCTCCGAAACGCCAGGCAAGCTTGTGTTGCTGGACTCCGATGTGATCAAGATAGGACGAGATGAAGGTTGTGACTTGTGCTTCCAGGTAGAGGGAGTCAGCCGCAATCACGCATCCATCGAGCGCCGCGCCGGCGGGCAATATCAGATCACCGATCTGCGCTCCACCAACGGTCTGTTCGTCAACGGCTTTCAGCAGGACTGCCAAATTCTGCAGGACGGCGACCGAGTGGCCCTCGGACCGAATCTGGTGTTCTGCTTCCGCTTGCTTCAGTTGGATGAGGCTCTCGCCCTGTCGGGCTTAAGCGCCAGTCATTCCCGCGACCTGGCCACAGGAGCTATGACCGGTCCTTTCTTCGAAGAGATGCTGCAGGTCGAGTTGGAACTGGGTCAGCGGCGCAATTTTGATGTAGCCGTAGTCACTCTGCAGTGGAGTGGCTTTCCCCAGGGTCGCGAGGAGCATC
>JALHOV010000305.1 GCA_022842865.1 Vulcanimicrobiota bacterium
GAAGTGCAAAAAGCGGCGCCGGGTTACCTGGGCACAGAATACAGCGAATTGGGCAACGACTGGACCATCGCGGTGCGCTTTGACAGTCAGCAGAGCGCCGACGCCTTCCTGGTATCGCCCGAACGTCTGGCCATGCTCAAAAGAGTCGAGACGGCCTTGCACGGAAAGCGGCGATTGGTGCTGGATTTCGGCGGCTGGTTCGAGGTGGTCCCGCAAGGTCAAGGGCGTCCAGCCGGCTGGAAGCAGATGCTCTCGGTCCTCATCGCGATTTACCCGATCGTCATGCTCACTATGCTTTATCTGGAGCCCAATCTGGCGGCCTTACAAACCCCGGTCTCCTGGGTGGTGCTACGCGGAAACGTACTGAGCTGCAGTTTGCTGACCTGGGCGGTGATGCCCTATCTGACGCGGGCTTTGGGCTTCTGGTTGCAGCCGGCCGACGGGCAACCCGGCTGGTGGGAACCGACCGGCACGGCGGGAGTTTTGTTGCTGGTGCTGGTGGAGGCCCTGTTGTTCCGCTGGTTGACGCTGTAAGCGGGTCGCCCCGTGCGGGTCAGGGACGAGCGATATAATCCTGGAGCATTTTGCGGTAACCGGTGAACTGGATGTCGAGCAGAACTTCCGTGTCGACGGTGGTAAGTCGAATCTCGCCGGTGCGGCCGCGTTCGGCCAGGGTCTTGCGGGCGGTGCTGAGAGCATCCTCCAGGGCTTCGGAGGCTTCGGGGGAGTCGGTGCGCCAGCGCACCTGCATATCCATGCGGTCGTCTGAGATGAGGTCACCCGTCCAGGTGACCAGAGTTACGTGTTCAAACAGCTTGTTGAGCTTCTCTTCGCCAATGGAGGCCTTGATGGCCTCGAAGTCGCGTCGGTTGGCCCATTCGAAGAACCGCAGCACGCTGTTCTGGCGGTTGAGCAGCACTCCGTAGGTATCTTGCTCCTGATTGACCAGCGGCAGGGTTTTGACCAGCTCAGGATTGGCGGCGGTCTTCTTCTCCAGGATGCGGTGGGCGGTTTCCAGGTCGGCAAAGCCGTAGAAAGTGCCGTTGACACGAGCCAAAACCAACGCCTCTTCTCGTTTCTGTCCGGGCTTGGCGCGGATGATCACCGTCTCTTTGCCCACCTTCTCGGTTTCGAACGGCTTGCCGTCGGGGGCGTTGAGCAGTCCACTGTAAAAGATGCCCTGCAGCCCCTGGAAGCCCGACATGGTCACCATGAAGGAAGGCTTGTCGCGTCCCTGCTCATCAAAATGGTCGACCCGCACCATCTGAAAGGGAAGCAGCTGCAACAGGATGTTGGTGGTGGAGCGGCCCAGGAAGCTAGAAACCAGGTCCAGGGCCGATCCGGAGCCACCGGTGCGCGTCTTGATGGAGTCCCAGGCGGTGCCAAACAGGGATTTGAAGCCCTCATCCTCGGGGCGAGCATGGACGACGCCCAGCGACACGGTCGTGGCGTCGACCATCAGAGAAATAGGCGGCATCGGGTCGGTCGCCTTGGGAGCAGGGACCGCACCCGATGCCGCCGTGAAGAGCAGGGCCAGCAGGGTCTTTTTCAAGCTGCTTGGTTAAGCCACTTCAGGCGTTGTAGGTTCCCGCAGTGACCTGACCGCCTTTGCCGGTCCAGTTAGTGTGGAACATTTCGCCGCGCGGCTTGTCGAGGCGCTCGTAGGTGTGAGCCCCGAAGAAGTCGCGCTGCGCTTGCAGCAGATTGGCGGGTAACCGCTCCCGGCGGAAACCATCGAAGAAAGACAGAGCCGAAGAGGTAGCCGGCACGGGGATGCCCATTTCTACCGCTTTGCTGACCACTCGGCGCCAGGAGGCCTGCGAATCCTGCATCTCCTTCTGGAAGTACGGGTCGAGCAGCAGGTTTACCAATTCCGGGTTCTTGTCGTAGGCTTCCTTGATCTTGCCCAGGAAGGCCGAGCGAATGATGCAGCCTTCGCGCCACATGAGCGCGATGCCACCGTAGTTGAGGGTCCAGTTGAGTTCCTTCTCGGTGGCCCGGAACATCATGTATCCCTGAGCGTAGGAGACGACTTTGGCGGCGAAGAGAGCGTTCTCCAGGTCCTTGATGTAAGCTTCCTTGTCGCCGTTGAAGGGGTTGAGGGCGCCGCCCAGGATCTTGCTGGCGGTGACGCGCTCCTCCTTACGAGCGCTGAGAGAGCGCGCGAAGACCGCTTCCGAAATCAGGGTGAGCGGGGTTCCCAGGTCCATGGCGGCCACAACCGTCCATTTGCCCGTGCCCTTTTGGCCTGCCGCATCCAGGATTTTATCCACCAGCGGAACGCCGTCATCATCGTGGTAGCCCATGATCGAGGCAGTAATCTCGATCAGGAAAGACTTGAGTTTGCCCTCGTTCCAGGTCTGAAAGACCTTCGAGATATCGTCGACCGACATCTCCAGGCCATAACGCATCAGATCATAGGCTTCGCAGATCAGTTGCATATCGCCATACTCGATGCCGTTGTGGACCATCTTCACGAAGTGGCCGGCGCCGCCTGGTCCCACCCAATCGCAACATGGGGATCCGTCGGGAGCTTTGGCAGCAATGGCCTGGAAGATGCCTTTGACGTGGGGCCAGGCCTCTTCGTTGCCGCCGGGCATGATGGAAGGTCCGTAGCGGGCGCCTTCTTCACCGCCCGAAACGCCGGTGCCCAGGAAAAGAATGCCTTTTTCCTTGAGAGCCTTCACGCGGCGTTCCGAATCCGGATAGTGCGAGTTGCCGCCATCGATGATGATATCGCCCGGCTCGAGCAGGGGCAGCAACTGGTCGATGACGGCGTCCACCGGTTTGCCAGCCTGCACCATCAGCATCAGGCGGCGCGGGCGTTTCAGCAGTTTGACCAGCTCCTCCAAGCTATGCGCGCCCACCACTTTGGTGCCCTTGGCTTCGCGTCCGATGAATTCGTCCACTTTGGATGTGGTGCGGTTGTAGACGGCCACCGTAAATCCATGATCGTCCATGTTGAGAACCAGGTTCTGACCCATCACGGCCAGGCCGATAACGGCGATATCTGCTACAGCAGCCATCTTATACAACCTCCAGTTACATTTGGTCGAGAAAGTCTTGCATTTCCCCCGCGGCGTGCGAGTCCCCGACTTCTTCAGCCACCCGAATTCCCTTTTCCAACCACTCGGTCGCAGCCTTCTCGTCGCCCTGATCGAAAAAGAGCTTGCCGAGCTGGAAGTAGGCGGCCACGTAGCGCTCGTCTTTCTCGTGGGCGCGGCAAAAATAGCGTTTGGCCAGCTCGGGTTGGGCCTCGAGGAACTCCAGGCCCAGGGCGAAAAGGCTGAAGACGTCGCTGGGATCCATTTTGACCAGCTTGTGCAAAGTTTGGATGCGCTCTTCGTTCATGGTCCGGGGCTTCGCAGACTTGAATAATATAACCTTGCCCCGGCGTGCTACAATTGCCGAATGCGCACCTTGATTCAACTCACCGAAGCCCAGCTGGCCCAACTGCTGGAAGTATCCCCGCGTCGCGAGAATTTGCTTGACGCCGTCCGCCTCCCCCAGGTCCCCGCCTCCCCTCCCCCCGAAAAATCGCCCCCCTCTAAGACCCCTTCTGACCTCTAAGGCGGTCTACTTCCCGACCTTCTCCAGGGTCTCGGTGCGGCGTTGGCCGCCGTCGTCGACCACTGTCAGCAGCAGGCTGGAGCCATTCCACTCGAGCATACGCGGGACTTTCGCCTGGGGAGACTTCTCCACCCAGCGGGCCGCTTTACCATCCCGAACATAGTCGGCCTGGTCGACTTTGAGGCCCTCTCCGTCCACTTCGATGTGAAGAGTAGTGGCTTTGTTTTTCCAGGTTCCGGCAAGGTCAGCGGCGTGGGCCGTGAGGAACGGAGTCTCGCCTTTGCTGAGGAGGTAACGGGAAACTCCGAAGCCAGCGACCACGAAGCACAACAAGAAGGCCAGTACGATCAGCAGGTTGCGGATCATTCGCGGAGCCGGAAGCCGTATTCTTTGCCGTCCGCCAGGGTCACAGTCAGGTGCTTGAATATCGCGCGCAACTGGCGCTCCCCATTCTTTTCGTGGAACGGTTGGCTGTCGGACTCTCGCTCAAAGGTGACGGGAGCAACGTCCAGGCCGGATACGGTCAACTGCTGGCCGGAGGCGGTAATGTGCAGATCCAGGTTGCGCGTGTCGCATTCCCAGTCGCCGACGTAATCGGAAGTGGTAGTCGGCGCAACGGGGCGCTCCATCATGTGATGCAAGTGCGGGCCGAACAAGCCGGCCAGGGCCACGAAGAAACCGACCAGGCCGAAAGCCACGGCCGCCGACGAGAGAAAGCGCTTCATGGCAGCGCCTTGAAGAAGTCCCAGATGGCCTGGGTGGCGTTAAGATCACGGGCCAGCGGTCCGAACATCTGCTCCGAGACGGGTGCCTCGGTGCCGGGCCAAAGGTGGCCGGCGCCCTTCAATCGGTAGCGCACCGCCCTGGGGCCCCAGCTTTCCTTGATCCCTTCCACGGCAGTGGGTTGCAACTGGCCGGTCCAGCGCCGCATGAGCTCGTCGGAAGCCAGGATCTGGCCTCGGGAGCGGCCCCCAAAGTAGCGGATCGGCCCGCCCTGAAAGGGGAAACAAGGGTCGGCTTCGGAGGCGATGCAGACCAGCGGAGTTGTAGAGGCTGCCCCCAGCGCCGGGGAAAGACCGCCCATACAACTGGCCACTCCCGCCAGCTGGGTCAAGCGCAGCCCGCACAACAGCGCCAGAGCGCCGCCGCTATCGAAACCGACTACGAAGAGGCGCTTGGGGTCGGCGTCGTACTCCGTGACGGCCAGGTTCAGGCATTGCTCCACAAAGACCACGTCATCTTGCGGGCCGTGGGCTGGGAAAGCGTCGGGCCGCCCGTCATTCCACCCGCCCTCGGCAGCTTCCGGGAAGACCAGGTTCAGCTTTTCCTCGAGTTGCGAGAAAGCGGTTAGCCGCTCGATCTGGCCGGCCGTGGAGGCGCTGGCGTGCAACACCACCAGGGCCGGAGCGCCTTTCTCGGAGGCGCGGCGAACCCAGGCTTTGCGGTCGCCCAGGCTGCGCACTTCCTGTGCCCAGACCGGAGCGGCCAGCAAAAGCACCAGCAGAGCGTTTCTAACCCACGCGCACACCCGGGGCCAGCTCCCCTTCCGGCGTGACCAGGCGCAGCACTTCGCCGTCACCCGCCGCCAGAATCATGCCCTCGCTGAGGATGCCGAAAATTTTGCGGGGCTTGAGGTTGTCCACGATGCACACGGTGCGGCCTTCCATGTGCTCGGGCGTGAAGTGCATGCGAATGCCACTGACAATGGTACGATCCTTTCGCTGGCCGTCGTCGACGGTCAGGCGGATGAGCTTATCGCTGCCTTCCACGGCTTCGGCCTTGACCACTTTGACGGTGATCAGGCGCACTTTGTTGAAGTCGTCGTACTCGATCTGGCCGTTGCCCTCTTCTTTGGGAACAGCTTTCTCGACGGCCTTGGCCACGGCTTTGGCGGCGCTGGCGACGGTTTTCACGGCCGTAGCCAGAGCATCGGGTTCTTCAGTGCGTTCTACTTTTTCGCCGGTCAGGGTCTCTTTTTTCACGATAAATTCCTCTTCCAAGTTCTTGAGATCGAGTTTTTGAAAGACGATCTCCGGTTTCTGCAGACGCGTTTCCAGCGGGAAGCCAGCCTGCAGGGCCGTGAATTGCTGTTCGCTGGCTTTGCCTTCCAGGCCCAGTTGGGTCCAATAACGGTCGCAGGCGGCCGGCATGACCGGCGAGAGCAGCAAGAGCAGGGTGCGAATCGAGCGGAAGAGCACCGAGAACAATCCGGGCAACACCTCGGGAGAGTTCTTGGCGTGTTCCCAAGGCTTGGTTTCGTCGATGAAGCGGTTGAGGGCCGAAACCAGACGCCAGCAGTTCTCCAGGGCTTCGCGAAACTCGAGTTTTTCGAACTGAGGAACGGCCGTGCTGGCCACGTCGGCGCGCAGATTCTCCAGTTCCTGGTAGGGACCGTCGAGATGGAACTCGGCGATCTCCCCATTGACAAAACGCCCGGCCATGGTCAGTGCGCGGTGCAGCAGGTTGCCAAAATCGTTGGCCAGGTCATAGTTGTAGCGCTCCGATAGGCCTTTGACGGTGAAATTGCCGTCCTGGCCCAGGGGCGCTTCACGCAGCAAAAAGTAGCGCACGGCATCGGCGCCAACCAGAGCCACGGCATCCTGGGGATGAAAAACGTTGCCCTTGGATTTGCTCATCTTGCTGCCGGCAAAGTTCCAGTAGCCGTGCACCAGCACTTGCTTGGGCAGTTCGACTTCGGCCGACATCAGCATGGCCGGCCAGATGACGGTGTGGAACCAGGGAATGTCTTTAGCCATAATGTGCAGGTCGCACGGCCAGTAACCGCCCTCGGCGCCGGTCAGGTAGGACAGGAGCGCATCTACCCAGACGTAAAAGACGTGCTCCGTGTCCCAGGGCAGCGGAATGCCCCAGGAGGTGGAAGAACGCGAGATGCACAGGTCGCGCAGGCCTTCGCGGATTCGCTGCAACATCTCGTTGCGGCGGAAGTTCGGGACGATGGCTTCGGGATTGGCCTCGTGCCAGGCCATGAGCTTGGCTTCGTAGGCGCTGAGCTTGAACCAGTAGGCGTCTTCGGTGAGGAATTTAAGGTTGGGGTGATCCTCGGGCTTTTCCGGCAGTTCGGCCTCGTCCACGAACTTGTTGTCGGTGGTGTGATACCAGCCCGAATATTCGGCCTTATAGATGTCCCCTTTTTCATAGATCTTCTGGAAGAAGGACTGCACGACCGCTTTGTGCTCGGGACTGGAGGTACGACAGAACTTATAGGGCCCGATATTGAGCAACTGCCAGGCCTCGTGAAACTGAGGAATGAAACGACGACAGAACTCTTCGGGGTGCATGCCCTCGGCGGCGGCCTTGTCGGCGATGCCCTGGGAATGCTCGTCGCTGCCGGTGACCAGCAGAGCGTCATAGCCCAGCATGCGCTTGGTGCGAGCCAGCGTGTCGGCCAGAATGGTGGTATAGGCCGTGCCCATGTGGGGCGGGGCGTTGACATAGTAAATCGGGGTGGTGACATAAAACTTACGACTCATAAGCGTTTGCCTTTCGTCCCAGGAGGCGGGCGTTCCTCGAAGGTCAGGCCCCCAGGTGTTCCCAGCACTCCCAACGCAATCCCTCGACGCGAGAGAACTCCTTGGAGTTGCCGGTGACCAGCACCAGCTTGCGGGCCAAGGCCTGACCGGCAATGAGAACGTCATAGGGACCGATCGGGCTGCCCCTTTTAGCCAGGTCGGCGCGCACCCGCCCGGCCTCCCTGCTGTCCTCGCGCGTAAATTCCAGGACTTCGAAAGAGAGCCTGTCGACCACCGCCAGATTGACGTCCACTCGCTGGCTTTTGAAGACGCCAAAGTAGAGCTCGTGGGTGACCACAGAGGAGATGCCGACTTCGCCGGGGGAGCATTGGCGGAGTCGGCGGGCCAGTCCCGAGCGCTCATCCTTGAGCAGAGAAATCACCACGTTGGTATCCAGTAAAAACTTCAGCATCAGGGAAACAGTTCGTCGAGCGCGGGACGCTTCTGCTCCGCTGGCTGCTCGCGCTCGCTCAGGTAATCCGGAGCCAGTTCTCGCACCGCCGCGTCAAGCCAGTCCCAATCGTTGCTCAGAGGCTCGAGAATGATGGCGTTGCCCTGCCGGCGGATGCGCACTTCTTCGCAGTCGAAGCGGAACTCTTTGGGTAGGCGGACTGCTTGAGAGCGACCGGACCAGAAGACTTTGGCTGTTTCCATGGATGCCTCCCGAGCGAGATATACTTTTGATATATCCCATGAGCGACAGGATGTCAATGAAGCAGTCGCCGGATCTCCTCGCCCGCAGCCTCCGCTTCCACGCGCACGGCGAACTGCCCCGAAGGGTCGAGCAGAAAGTAATAGCGCCGACATTCCACCAGGCTGGTCTCCAGGTCAGGCGTGACCGTCAATGGGACCGATCAGGCGTCAAGCGGGCGGCCACTTGATGGGGTCCAGGTTTTTCGCAGCGCGAGCCTGGTTGAGTTCATACGCAACGCTCTGCTCGACCGCACCCCACAGGTGAAGGTCGAAGGTCGTGTTCTTTCTACCGGGACTCTCGCGAGAATCGTGGTCCATCAGACTCGTCCCATCCCACTTGCGCGCGCCCAGGTTGTAGTTCTTTCCAGCCACCTGGCTATCCGAGGCAAGCACAGCCATGCTCGGCAGCAAGGGTCCAGTAACAAAGCCCGTAGGCACGGTCAGCGCCATAGCCGCTCCGGAGGCCATGCCATCTTGAAGCTGGTCAAGCAGTTGTCCGGCCACGTCGAAATTGGTGTTCTTTGCGTCTTCCCGAACGACGTTGAATGCATTATAAGTCAGGGGATTGACGCCGGCGGAATTGAAGGTGACTCCGGGCCGGTTGACGACTGCTGAGGCCACCTGGACCAGGCTTCCCCCCAAAGAATGGCCGGTCAGAGTGAGCTTGTCTTTATACTTACTCTCCATTTGCCGGGCTACTTCCACTGCCTTTTGATAAATGCTGTTCGGACCGTAAGCTTCCCAGCCGGCTCCTTGCTGAATATTCTGGGCCCAGTTCTGGCCCAAATTGTCCATGGTCGAGCCGCGAAACACCAGCACCGCCTCAACGAGGGTACCTTTCGGATCGCCAGGCGGATTTCTTTTCTCGTAAACTTCGGCTCGAAAGCTCTTGTCCGAGTCCTCGATGGCCGGCCCCTTAAACACATAACCATCGCCAGCATAGGAAGTTTTTGACGCATCGGATTGCGTTGGGGAAAACACATTGTTGCCCATCTTGGCTAAAGCAAAGACCCTCTCCAGCTCATGCACTTCCATCTTGGTGACAAAAGTCTCGGGGGGTTGGACACGTTTGGGGTCGGCCAGGTCCTTGCTCATTTCGAAAGCGCCGATAGTGGTGGTCACGGCCATGGTGGCGATCAGCGGTAGCGGGTTCAGAGTGACCAACGAAGCCACCAGACCGAGCGCGTTGGGGCCTTTGGAGGCAAACGTCAGGAAACGGCTGGAGGTGTAGACGATAGCGCCGGGGAGTTTGGAGATGGTGCTGCCCACGTTGGCCAGGAACTGCATCGGCGAGGTGGTCAGGGCCTGAGTTCCAATGGCGAAAGCGGCTCCCGCCGCCCCGATGCCGAGCACTCCAAGACCGATGCCACCTGCGGCCGAGCCGACCAGAGCCAGGCCGGCCACCAGGGCTCCGCCGACGGTCGCGAGGATGGTGGGAGCGGTAGCCACCAGCACAGGCCAGACGAAGGGGGCGAGCACCACTGCGCCGGCCACGACGGCGGCGGTGACCAGGCCGGCCAAGATGGCCTGGTGATTGTCAGCCACCCATTTCGTCACGCCTTTGACAACCCAGACAGCCGCCTCCCAGGCGGCCACGGCGAACCCCTTCAGCCCGTCAAGGGTTTTCTGGATGAAGTTTCTGGTGTCTTTGTTGCCCTTGTCATCCAGGGGAATGGCTTTCCAGGCGCGGTCCAGATGCCCATCCGCGGTGGTCAAGCTCGATTTGGCGCTGGTGGCCTTCCCCTCAGTATAGCTACGGTGCAACCTGTAGCCCTCGTCCAGGGCGGTCTTGGCGGCAGCGACGGTAACGTCGTGGCGCTGACCGGCGCTCTGCAAAGTGTAAAAGGCACCGTTAGAGATCGGAAGAGC
>JALHOV010000306.1 GCA_022842865.1 Vulcanimicrobiota bacterium
CAGACGTTTTTCATTGACGGGTTGTAAATTTGGCCTATGAAAATCCAGAGCGCCCCCGCCCCCAACTTCTCGAACGCCTTAAATTTCGCAGCTCCGAAACAAGGCGCTGTAGAAACTCCGGCACCAGCGGTGCCTGTCGATAGCGTTCAAGGTGTTCCGATCGAGCAGGTGGCAGCCACTCCCGAACAGAGCCTGGCTCAGAATCTGGCCGCCAAGTTCTTCGCCGAAAAGCGCGTCCCCGGCAAAGATACCGAGGGCAGTCCCTTCATGAAGTTGATGTTCGGCGGCGTGCTCGCCTCCGGCGCCTGGTGCGCGGCCAAGGTCATCGCCGATGTCGCCGGCGCCCCCACTTTAGGAGCCGCCATCGGCACCGCCGCCCTCTCGGCCGGCGCCCTGGCCGCCGGCTACGTGGCAGCCGATCTGCCCTCCGGATTGCTCCATCACTGGGCTGACAACTACGCCAAGCCGGATGCCAAACTGGGCTTCGTCCGCAAGTTCGCCAAGCAAGCCCAACGCCATCACTTTCACCCCGGCAAACTCGGTCACTACTCGGTTTCCTACTGGGCCTTCCCACTCAGCACGGTGGCCTGGGCGCCGCTGGTGGGGGCTGCGGCCCTGGGCGCACCCGCCGCCGTGCTGGCCGGGGCCATCGGCCTGATCGGTGGCATGAGTGTCTATGGTAAGTTCCACCAGTGGTCGCACATGAACCAAAGAGAGGTTCCCCAGCACGGCAAATTGCTGCAGAAGGCGGGACTGGCCATCGACCCGAGGAACCACGGCGTGCATCACCGGATGCCCTGGAACAGCGACTACTGTATCGTCACCGGCCATCTCAACAAGCCGCTCGACTCCATCAAATTCTGGCCCCGCTACGAAAAGGCCATCTACAAAATCACCGGCGCCAAGCCGGACTCCTGGAACGTTCCGGAATACAAAGAGTACGTGGACGGCAAGATCACCAAGGAAGAATACATCGCCCGCTCCCGCGAGATGATGAAGGGCTTCAAAGCCAACGAGATGCCGATGCGCAAAGAGAAATGGGGAATCGACGGATGAAGATCCAGAATTTTAACGCCAACCTGCCGGTGGCCAGCCGCAAGCCGGCCGCCACCTCCCAGCAGCAGCCCAAACAGCAAAGCGACAGCATCGACTTCTCGGGTAATCGTCCCGCTCACCGCGTGGTCAAGAAAATCGCTCGTGGCGCCGCCGGAGTGGTTGGTGTGGCCGGACTGGCTAAGATTGGCTACGACCTGGCCACCTCGGGCAGCCTGGAAGTCGGCCTGGCCAAAGCGGCCCTGACCGCTCTCGGCACAGGCGCCGCCATTGTCGGGATGGACCTGGCCTCGGGGATGTGGCACCACAAGGGCGACAATTATGGCAGCCACGCCCAGACCCTCAAGCATACCCAGTGGCACACCAACACCCACGATTCCGACTACTGCTTGATCGGCGTCAGCAATCAGGCGCTCGATAAAATCGGCTTCTGGCCCAAATACGAAAAAGCGGTCTACAACACCCTCGGGGCCGAGCCGGTAGCCTGGAAAGTCGAGCCCTACAAAAATTTCGCCCTGGGTAAGATCAGCCAGGACCAACTCACCGCTGAACTGGCCAAGATGGGAATGCCCCAGTGAGAATCCAGACCAAATGGCCGGACCAGAACTGGCGCGACGCCGGCAAGCTCATGAAAGATCGCGGCGTTCCGGCCGAGCAGCACGAAATCATGCAGGAGAACGTGGCCACCTATCTGTCCCATCGTTCCTCCGACCAGTTGTCGGCTCGCTGGCAGTCCAAGGTCGACCGCGAGCTGGCCAGGCCTTTTACGGATGCACAGGTGGGTCCGCGCATCGACGTGCTCCAGCAGTCGCTGCTGGAGAACGTCCAGGAACTGCCCTCTTATCCCAGCAAGATTTACCTGACGGGAAGCTTTTCGCGCGGCCGTCTTGGCGCCAATTCGGACCTGGACGGCTACGCAGCGATGAAACCTGAGGAAGTCTCCAAGGGCTTTGACTGCTATGAAAAGCGGGTCGAAACCGATGGGGCCTGTCTCTTTCCCATGTCCGAAAAGACTCCCGGATTCAATCGGGCCAACTTGATGTATGCCGGGGCTTCAGTGGAAATCGACCCCCATCGTCTCGGCGAGTCCGGCTACCTGCGCAAAGTCTACACCTGTGTCCAAGAAAACCGCACGCAGCGCCGTGAAACCAGCGGGCCCTACGAATGGGCCACCGGTAAGATGTGGGGCGAGGGCATGAGCGCCCAGGGCAAGCGCGAGCAGTTCGAGGGCAAGACCCTGAAGTCGCGCATCATGAACAACGTTCTGTCGCTGGCTGGCACCATGGCTGCTCTCCCCATGGTCGGCGCGGTGGTCCGCAAAGTCGCTGACCTGTGCGTGCACCAGACCCACCTGGAGAAGCCCCAGGTCTAATCGGCGTGAAAATTGCTCTGCTGGCCCTGCTGCAGACCGCCTGGCTGGCGGCTGCTCCACTTCCACCCATCAAGCTTGGCGACCCCGCTCAGTCCAACGCAGAAACCCGCTTTCTGGACCGTGAGGCCTTCCAGGCTGCCGTCCGGGAGATGCCCAAGACGGAACTGCATACACACCTGGAGGGTGCGGTTCGCCCCGAAACCATCTTGGAGCTGGCCGAGGTCTACCAGGTCGACCTGGGCGCCTCCAACGTCGAGGAGCTCAAGAAAAAGATCCAGATGCGGCCGGGTGAGAATCTGCTGGATTTTCTAAAGAAGTTCGACCCCTTCCGCTTTGTTTTTGACCATCCCGAGAGTTTGCGGCGGGTCGCCTATGAGATGGTCGAGGAGGAAGCCCGCGAAGGCGTCGTTTACTCCGAGATTCGCATCAACCCCGTCAAGCGCGAAGACAAGCTCTCCATCGACGGCGTGCTCGATGCCGTGCTCGAGGGCATGCATCAGGCCAGTGAGGATTACGCCATCGAGTCCCGCTTGATCGTTTCGCTGAATCGCAGTTACCCGCTGGAATCGGCCATGCGCGTGGCTCGCGCTGCCGCAGCCCGCAAAGACCGTGGCGTGGTCGGCCTGGATCTGGCCGGCGACGAAGTCCATCACCCTGCTTCCAAGTTTAAGGAAGTCTTCGATTACGCTCAAAGCCAGGGCCTGCATATCACCATTCACGCCGGCGAAGCGGTGGGGCCGGATAGCATTCGCCAGGCGCTGGAGGTCTGTCACGCCGAACGCATCGGTCACGGCGTGCGTCTGGGCGAGGATCCCGCGGTCCTCCAGGAAGTCGCCCGCCGCCAGGCCACCCTGGAAATGTGTCCAAGCAGCAATCTGCTCATCAACGTGGTCAAAGATCTCAAGTCTTATCCCTTGATGACCTACGCCCACCAGGGCATTCCCGTCACCATCAGCACCGACGACCGGCACATCTTCGACCTGACCCTCACCGGAGAGTATATGGCCATGGCCGAGCAATGCGGCTTGAGTCTTCAGGATCTGGAGAAAATCAGCCTCAACGGCATCCGTTCCAGCTTTCTGCCCGAGCTTGAAAAGGCCAGGCTGGAAGCGCGCTGGCGCGAGCGCATGGACGCCTTATGGAGTGGCCTTTCGCCCTAGTCCTCGCTTTTGGGCGGCGGTGGCTTCTTCTCTTCGGGCAGAAACGGGATACCGCCCCGGCGCACCGCCTCGAGCAGTGGCAGACCGCCGAGCAGTGTGAGCAGCACCCCTGCGCCGACCGCTACCGAGTTGCGCACGAAGTCAGTGCGCATGAAAGGGATATCGTAAAGGGGGGAGCGGTCTTTGGGTTGGACGGCGCCTCCGCCGACCACGATACGGTCGATCAGGCGCACTCCGTCGACTGCCAGCAAGCCCGAGAGCAGTTCGCCGAATTCGGCGCTGGCTTTGGCCGGGGCGCCCAGGTAGCCGAGGCCCTCGTTGAGGCTTTTGACCAGCTGGTCATTGACCTTGCGAAAGTCGTCTACGCGCACTTCCTGGAGTTCGCGGTATTCGGGACGCACCAGGTGAGGGCAGGCGACCAACATCAGTGAGGTTTCCCACCAGCCTGCGTGCCAATCGCAGCGCAGTTGCTTCCGTTCTTCGGCGGTCAGGGGCGTGCCGGTCAGGGCTCCCAGCTGCTCATCGTAGCCGCCGTGGAAATACTTCGAGGCCAGGGCGCCGAAGGGCGCGATAATCCGACACTTGAACCGTCGCGCCAGAATGTCGGCGGCTTCCTCCATGGCCACGATGTGGCCCGTGCCGCCGTGCACGCTGATCATCACCTGATGGATCAGGCCGTGGCGAGCCAGACAGGCGCCGTAGTCCACCAACAGGTCGCGCACCACCCGCTGGCGCGTAAACAGGCTGCCCGGATAGTCAAAGGCGTTGGAGCCGATAGGCAGACCCGGCACGAGCAGCACTTCCCAGGTGGGGTGCAGACTCTGGAAAAGCTCGGCCATTTTGCGGGTGAGAAATTCCGCGCCAAAAAGATCCATACCGATAGGCAGGTGGGGCCCATGCTGTTCCAGGGGGCTGACGGGTAGGAAGACCAGCGCCTCGTCCAGGTTGAGTTGCTCGACTTCCATCCAGGTCATTTCGGCCAGATTTCGGATCATCGAGTCTACTACTTCGGCGCCCCCGCCATGAACTTTTCTGACGGGGGAGAAAAAATGTCCATTCCCTGCTACTATGCCTGAACTATGTTGCGCGCGGACAGACCGGCTCTGGCTTTGGCTCCCATGGATGGCGTCACCGACGCTTCCATGCGTGCTTTGCAGGGAGAGCTGGGCGGCTTTTCCTACTGCGTCACCGAGTTTCTGCGTGTCTCCCAGGACGTGCTGCAGGCCAAAGCGTTTCTCCGGGAGGTTCCGGAGCTCCAGCACGGGAGCCGCACTCTCACAGGCCTGCCCGTGCAGGTCCAGCTTCTGGGGGGCGACCCGGAAAAGATGGCTCTTTCCGCACTGGTGGCGGTCAACACGGGAGCCACGGCAGTGGACATCAACTTCGGCTGTCCCGCGCCCACCGTCAATCGCCACGACGGAGGCGCCAGTCTGCTCAAGTCTCCCTGCCGCATCCGCGGCGTGGTTCAGGCCGTGCGTCAGGCAGTGCCCTCCCACATCCCGGTGTCGGCCAAGCTGCGACTGGGTTGGGAGAACATAGAAGATATTCACGAGAACGCGGCCATGGCCGCTGAGGGGGGAGCCGACTGGATTACCATCCACGCCCGCACGCGCGCCCAGGGCTATGCTCCGCCAGTCTACTGGGAGCCGATTGGGCAGGTCCGCAAGGCCCTGGATATTCCGGTGGTGGCCAACGGAGATATTTGGACCTTGGAGGACTTTCGGCGCTGCCGCGAGGTGACCGGCTGCAGCCACTTCATGCTGGGCCGCAGCGCTTTGGCCGATCCTCGCATGCCGGGTCTGGTGGGCCGCGAACTGGGCCTGCAAGCCCCTGTCCAGGAACTGGACTGGCCCCGTTTGCTCCAGGGCCTGGTGCGCCACAGCCTGGGCCTGCCTGCCTTCGGCACGCTGACCCGGCTCAAACAGTGGATCCGCATCGCCAGTCGTTACGGGCAATTCCCCCATTTCGACGCCCTCAAGCGCAGCCAAAGCCTGGAGCAATTCTTCGAGATACTGAATCGAGCCTCGCCAGTAGGAGCCTGCGCCTCAGGCGTATAATCTGCCGCTTCGATTCACTATTGGGGAGGCTCTTTTGAAGTTCCGTACGATCCTTTGCACTTTGCTGCTGGCCGCCGCGCCGGTATTTGCAAAACCTGAACCCATCATCCCACATCCTCCCGACTATGTGTTGGACAAGCAACTGGAGGGTGAGGATCCCTTCGATATCTCCAAGCCGGTTTTTTCGCAGGATAACTCCTTCGTGGCCGCCTTTATGTCCTCACCGCATCTGCTCAATGTGTGGGAAACCAAGACGGGCAAGATCGTGGCCTCGATTCAAGAGAACGTGCACGGGATGGACGCGGCCGACGGGCTGGAGTTCACGCCCGACGGGAAGCAACTCATCCTGATGCGCAATTTCCAGCCTTTGAAGTTCATCGATTGGAAAGAGAGCAAGGTCGTCCGCGAGGTTCCCATCAATGTGGATCCCAAGAAGATTCTAGCCTACGCTTTCAGTCCCACTCAGGATTTGCTGGCCGTTTCCGGTCAGATGAACAAAGGCATCGCTCTCTGGGATATGAAGAAAGGCGTCAAGATCAAGACCTTCGCGCCCGACAAGACGATTTCGGGACTGGACATGCTGATCACCCGCGACCGCCAGGGGCGGCCGGTGCGACTGCTCTCCTATGGACGCGGACTGGATGCCGGAGAAAAGTCTTGGAAAGACGTGGCCGGTCTGATCAACATGGATTCCGGGACGGACACTCCGCTTCTCAACGACATTCCCGCCGACAAGAAAAAGGAGGGCTCGCTCACTTATTTCTTCACCGACTTTGAGTGGGGTGGGGGACATCTGCTGGTTACCTACAACCTGTTTCCTCCCACCGCCAAGGCCGGTGTCTACTTGATCGACACCTGGACGGGCAAATACTTGAGCCAGCAAGACCTGGGCAACTACACCGTAAAGTTCCGCTCCAAATATCTCTGGAAGCCGTTTTATGGTTTCTTGGTGCCCACCATGGATATGCGCAGCAGCCCTTACGCCAGTTCGGCCGACTTTCTGGTGCCCGACAAGAACGCCCTGAAAGTCATCGACTCGGTTCATGAAAGCAAGATTCCGATCTACGGGTTACGGGTGTCTGACAAGTGGGATTGGGCCGCCATCGTGACCCGGGCGGAGGCCTCGGAAGCCTGCAAACTGTTTCTCTACAGGCTTGTGCCCAAAAAATAGATCCTGAAAGTTTTTCAAGGTTTTGGAGGGACCAGTGCCGAATGGCACGGTCCCTTTCTTTATCAGGATTCGGATGCACCAGGATCTAACGGTTGCAACCGTTCAAAAAAAAGTTGAAAATAATTCTACTAAGGGAAGGAGTCCATGGGGGTTGAAAGAATTTCAATCCGCATCTTGGGATGGGTGGTGTCGAAATAGAGGTGCGTTCCCGGGGTAAGGGGTGTTCCCCCGAAATGGCGCAGAAGATCATCGAGTTGCTTCTGAATGATTCCGGCGTGTGTGGATTATTGGCCGGAACTTTAGAGTCGCGACTCGACTCTCCTAAGCGTCAACAACAGTTGCAGGCGCAGGCGGCCGCCGCCTCGCAATCTGTTCAGGATAAACCGCGGCGTCGATCGAGAAAACTAAGTGGACCCGTTGTGGATTTCTTGCATGCTCGCAGAGATCTGCCGATTCCGGACCTCCTTCGCGAGGTCAAGGATCGCTTCGGTGTCACCATTTCCTCGGGCAGTGTATACAAGGCTTGGAAGCTCAAGCCTAGCGACCATCAACGGTCTGCCTAAGCGAACCACCACACAATTCGCTTCAGTAGAACGACACTCGGCTCACGTTTGAGAAACAGTCAGAGCGAGATACGATTCGTCGGATGTCCGGGAGGAAACTTTGGAAGTTCCCGGAGGGAGGTCCGAATCGTCCTTTCCCAGGCCAGTCCTCACTCGTGAGCCGGTTCTAATGAACCGGGACCAAACAAGAAAAGACTCGCGAACTCGCGAGTCTTTTTTGCGTCCGTGGGGGTATCAGTTCTTGAAGAGGTTTAGTTGCTTGGGGGCCTCGAACTGGGTCAGCGGCTTGTTGAAGCTGACTTTGGGCTGGGCCGGGGGAGTGGGCGGAGTGCCTGGGTTGACCTGACCTGGCCCGTCGCCTGGGGGCTTGTTTTCCGGCTTTTCTTCATTGAGCATGTTTTTCCAGACCTTGAAGCGGTTGTTTACGTGAGAGCCGGTGCGCAGGGCGTGCGAGCAGATGTCTACCGAGTAGGCGGTGCCGATGAGTTTGGCGCCCAGGGCGGCATACTGCGGGGTGAAGAGGACGGCCAGGCCACCGATGAGGCCGGCTGTGTCGGAGATGACGCGAACGACGTCGGCGCCTTTTTCCCAGGCGGGGGCGTCGGGGTTCTTGAAGGTGCGCTGCATGCGAAAGATGTTGGCGCCCAACAGCATGCCGCGCACGATCGGGACCAAAGTGTGTTCGGTAAACTCGGCCACGCCCGGAGTGTTGACCCCGCTCATAATCGGGGCGACCAGTCCTCCGGCGGTAAAGCGCACGGCCAAAGCGGGATCGTTCTCACCCGCCTCGCGCGCTTCGTTCAGAAGAAACATAGAGGTGCGTGCCAGTGGTTTGATCACCTGGCTGGAGTTGAACGGCTTGATACTACTCATGTTAGTTGATCCTCCCATGATGGCCTGTACGGCTCTTTCCATGCACAGCATAGGGGAGCGGTGGGGGAAAAGTCGTAACCGGTTGATGAACATGTCGGCAGCGGAGGTGTAGAAGATTTTAAGGGCAGCTGATGGTCACGAACTGAGCGTCTACGAAGTGGGTGACGGACCGCGTGGGCTGATCGTCATCCAGGAAATTTTTGGTCTGAACGGCCACATCCGTGCCGTCTGCGACGGCTTTGCGGAGGGCGGATTTCGCGTGGTCAGTCCGGCTTTGTTTGACCGGGTGGAGCGCGGTGTGGAGCTTGGCTATGCTCCCGAAGACCTGAAGCGCGGCGCGGAGCTGGCCGCCCAGGTGGGGTATTTCGAGGCGCCCATGCTTGACGTGCGAGCCTGTCTGGAGGCCTTTCCCGTCGAGATGCCGGTCAGTCTGGTAGGCTACTGCTGGGGTGGAACGCTGGCCTGGCTGTCCGCCCAACTACTGCCCCGCTTGAAGGCCTGTGTCGGGTATTACGGTGGGCACATCGCCGCGCTGCTGGAAAAACCACCGCTGGTGCCCGTGATGCTTCATTTCGCCAAGCACGACCAGCATATTGCCATCGAGGGAACCCGAGCCATTCAGCAGACCTATCCGCAAGTGCAGGTCTTTGAGTATGAAGCGGGCCACGGCTTCAATTGCGATCAGCGGGCCGACTATGATGCGCAAGCGGCTGTACTGGCCAGGCGGCGCACGCTGGGTCTTCTAGTCGAGGCGCACGCGTCGGCGGCGCAGCATCGCCGAAGCACCCAGGCCTAACAAGATCGAGAGGGCCGTTCCGCCGGCCAGCAGGGCTGTTCCCGAGAGCCTTCGGGCGCGTGGCGGCTCGGCACTGGGCGCAGGCAACAGCAAACTGCGCTCCTGGAGGCCCCCCGGGCCGATGGAAGGACTGAAGGGAGCCAGGCCGGAGCCAAGGTGGGCCGCCCCGGGGCAGTAGGCCAGGAAACTCTTTCCCTCCTGCAGCGGCTGATATTGAATGGGGTCGCCACAACTGCACAGAACCTCGGGCTGAAGGCGCTCCGGGTAGCGGTTTAGCCTGGGTCTTTGTTGTTCGACGTTTTGCAGTAGCTGCACCAGTGAGCGCCGTGGCCCCAGAGATGGCACTCGTCGCAGTAGTTCTGAGCCGTAAATGAGAGGTGCAGCGTCTCTGTCATGGCACAGTAAATCACGTGACATCCATGCTTCACGTGATTCGTGTACGAGTGGCAGAAAAAATTAGGCTTCCCGCTTTATTCTTCTGGTACCAAGTCCTGGTACCAGCGATTTCGTCTGTTTCCCCTTTTCATCATAATCCA
>JALHOV010000307.1 GCA_022842865.1 Vulcanimicrobiota bacterium
GGCCTAAGACCATCTTAGCGATGAAATCGTTCATGTGGCGGTTGGCCTGGTGGAGCCAGAAGCGTTTGATATCGGTCACGCCCAACCCCACCTCTTCGAGATGAGCCTGCAAGTGGCGGGCAACCAGTGGCACCACTTCTTTGAAAACGGCCCGGCCGTTCTGGCGGAAGAGCTTGTCGGCGTCGTGAGCGCGCTCTTCGTGGCAGTGGTTCAGAAACCCGAAGTTGTTGCGGATGTTGTTGGAGAATGAGGTGGCCAGCTTGCAGCCCAGAATCTGCCAGCCTTTGGATGCGTCCGCCTCAATCAACATGGCTGTGCAGGCGTCTCCGAAGATGAAGTGGCTGTCGCGGTCACGGAAGTTCAGGTGGCCCGAGGTGATTTCCGGATTGATGACCAGCACGCGTCGGGCGAAGCCGGTGCTGACGGCCTGGACCGCGTTGGCCAGGGCAAAGGTGGCCGAACTGCAGGCCACGTTCATATCATAAGCCCAGCCCGCGCAGCCGAGGGCTTTTTGCACCTCCACAGCCACGGCCGGATAGGCGCGCTGCAAATTGGAGCAGCCGACGACCACGCCGTCGACACTCTCCGGGGGGCACTGAGCGGTTTCAAGGGCCTGCCGGGCGGCCTGGCAGCTAATGTCGCACTGAAGGGACCACTCTTCATCGGGGCGTTCCTCGATGCGTGGCTTCATCCGTTGGGGGTCGAGTATCCCGGCTTTGTCCACTACATAACGCCGATGAATGCCCGAGGCTTTTTCCACGAACTCGACACTGGAGAGAGCCATGCCCTCCACGCTTGAAGCGTAGGCATTGAAGGACTCCACCAACTCTTCATTGGTAATGATGTTCTCGGGTGTCCACAACCCGGTTCCGGTCAAGATCGGTGTATGCATGGCGGCGAGTTCTCGACCCTAAAACCCAGACCCTTTAGAGAATGTCCCCGCGACATTCTCCCAGGCCCAGGCTGCGGAAACCATCGCGCCGCGCCCAACCGCGCAGAACCACCTCGTCACCGTTTTGCAGGAAGGTCCGCGAGCTGCCGTCGGTCAGCTTCACCGGTTGGCGCGGTTGACCCGGCCCCACCCAGGTCAACTCCAGCAAGCATCCGGCACTTTCGGGCGCTTCGCCACTGATGGTGCCGCTGGCCAGCAGGTCGCCAGGGCGCATGGGGCAGCCATTGGAGGCATGGTGGGTGAGCATTTGGCCAAGGGTCCAGAAGAGGTCTTTGGAGTTGCTGCGCGAGATGGTCTGCCCGCCTAATTCCACCTCGAGCTGCAAGTCCAAGGCGCCTTCGCGCTGGTCCTGCGGGTCATTCAAGTAATCTAAAGGCGGTGGCGAATGGGCTGCAGCCGGGCAGAAGAAGGGGGCCAGTGCTTCTTGAGTGGTGATCCAGGGAGAAACGCTGGTAGCGAAGCTTTTGGCCAGAAAAGGACCCAGCGGCTGATACTCCCAGCGCTGAATGTCGCGGGCCGACCAGTCGTTCAGGAGCGATACGCCGATCCAGTGATCGCGCACGCGAGCCAGCTCGATGGGCTCTCCGAGCGGATTGCCATTGCCAACCCAGCAACCCAGCTCCAGCTCGTAGTCGAGCATTTTGCAGGGAGCAAAGACGGGCGCGGGAGCATCGTCGGCCTTGAGCTGACCTGAGGGACGGGGCACGGCCGTGCCGCTGACGATCAGGCTACTGGCCCGCCCATGATAGCCGATAGGAACCCAGGTATAGTTTGGCAGCAAAGGATTGTCGGGGCGGAACATCGAGCCGACCCGAGTGGCGTGGTGAATGGAGGCGTAAAAGTCGGTGTAGTCGCCCACCACGAAGGGCAAAATCATGTGGACTTCGGCCAGGGGACGCAAAAAGTGACGATGGCCGGCCAACCAGGAATTGGTCGAGGTCAGTTGCTCAAAAAGCCAGTGGCGTAACTCTCGACGGGCCTTTCCATCGGCCAGGCCCAGTAGATTGCCGTGACTCAGGTCGGACACGGGCAGGGATTTTTCGCGAGCGATGGCGCTGAGGTCGACCACCTGGTCCCCGATGGCCACCAATCCCCGTCCCATCGCCCTTCCAAAAGGGAGATGTTGAACCGGGAAGGCCGATTCCGGCCAATTGGCCGATTCGACCCAGCTGGTGGCTTTTTCGTCGTGTGTGTGATCTAACATATCCAACCCATTTCCTGTAGTTCTTCGAGCGGCTCGCCAAAGGAACACGAGCCGAAGCTGCGGCCCCCGCGCTGACGATACTCCTGAATTTGGGGGACGTCGCAACTCCAACCGCCCCAGTGGAGGCCCTGACGATCGACCCTCGGGGTTTGATCCAATGCCAGTTGCTCGGCCAATTCTTGCCTGTTCAACTGCCCGCACCAGTGCAGACAGGCCAGGGCAAACAGGCTGGTAAACCCGAAAAGACGAGCCCGGGGAGAGTCGGCCTGGTAAGTGAGCGCATAGTCACCGGCGCGAGCGTGATGCAAACCGGCTGTAAACTTGTAGGGGACTCTGGCCGCATGGGCTTTTTCGAGGAAGTCGGCCAGCAGGTCCGCCGGCGGAATGCCTTCGGGCTTCACGGAACCGGTGCGCAGTTTCAAGCCGAGGCGAGCTGCCTGAGGGGCGCAGAAAGTGGCCGCCTGCTCAAAGGCGGTCGGAGTCACTTCGAAAAACAGGCGATAGTTCCAAGCCTGGATCCATTGCGAGGCGTTCTCGTTCCAAGCCGTTTCCACGGTGTCCACGCGCACAGCTTTGCCGACACGCCGATGAAAGTCTTCAACCAGGCACACTTCGGAGGGGTCGGCCAAGAGTACGCTGATCAGGAACGAATCGCCAGGAGCCACCAGCTCGGCCAGCTCCGGCAAAGCTGACCCGGAACAAATGAAACGGCCCAGCATGGAAGGTGCTGGGCCGCTTTGGTCGGCGCGAAAGTTGGCCAGGCTATTGGCTAGCGTCAGGGACGCCGGCGGAAAAGTGCCAGCATAGTCGATCAGGTTCTCTAAGAAGAAGTGCTGGGCCGGATATTTGATCACCGGCAGCGCTTCTTAGTTACTTGGCCGCTTCCTCGTAGGAATGTCCTTGCTTCTCGACAACCTCTCCGGCTTTTTGCCGGTTGCGGCCCGCTTCGATCAGCTTCCAGGCTTCCGACTCCAGAGTCTGCGCTTTGGCTTTGTTCTGTTCCGCCTCAGCCGTGTTGCCTTCGGCTTGCTCACGCAGTGCGCGGGCTTCCTCCAGCATTCGGTAACCGCGATTTTCCAGCTTCAGGCCTTCCATCTCGGCGCTCAGCCCGGCTTCCACTTCCTTGATGCCGGTGGAGACCTGTTTGTGGCCTTCTTCGCCGAATTGGAAGCCCTCGTCGATCTTGGCCAGCCCCTGGCTTTCCTTGTCGATGGCCTTCTGCTCGCGACTGAGTCCCTGGCCGAGCTTTTTCAAGGCTTTGCGCTCGTCCTTGCGGAGCAACTTTTCTTGCTCGCGGTTGTCCTCGAGTTGCGCCAGCGACTGATCAATGCGTTGGCCGCTGGCGTCCTCGGTTTTGCGGGCGTTGTAGAAGTCGATCAGAGCGCCGCGCTCTTGCGTGCGGGCGTCCTCCTCAATCTCACGACCCTGGCCG
Source organism: Vulcanimicrobiota bacterium (assembly GCA_022842865.1). Classification (GTDB taxonomy): domain Bacteria; phylum Vulcanimicrobiota; class Xenobia; order Xenobiales; family JADMJV01; genus JADMJV01. The sequence goes on from JALHOV010000307.1 coordinate 3,589, forward strand.
TAAACTTGCATTCCGTCTTCGCGAAGTTCGCTGCCTTCGTGAGTGAGTTGCAGGCCGTGGACCTCGGCTTTGGCCGACTCCACATAGGTCTTGAGCCCGGACTGGAGCCACTCGATGGACTGGGACTGAGCGTCGGTGGCATTCGCCCGATCTTGTTGGGCTTGGGCCGCCAGTGCGCTGGCCCGGGCCTGTTGAGAAGCGGCTTGCTCGCGCAAAGACTGGGCCTGCTCCGACTTGCACTGCGCCTCGGTCTGGGCGGCCTGGAACTCGGCCGTTTTGGCCTGGGCCTGCTGGCGCAATTGGGCGGCCTGCTGCAGATCGCGCTGGCCGGCCTGGATGTAGGCCATGCCGCAGCAGTAGGTGCAGGGGCACATGAGCAACTGGTGGCCATAAGCGATGGACTGGTGGCCGCGCTGCTGCAGGCACTGGGCCTGGGCATTCAGTTGCTGAGCTTCAATTTGCATGCATCCGGCCGCTTGGCCGAGCTTTTCCGCGTCGGCCTGGAGGCCGTTGGCGCGAGCCTGGTTGCAGGCGGCCTGGTTGCCGAGCTGGTTGGCCTCCTGGCTGTTGCGTGAGGCGCGTTCGCTCCACTTTTGCGATTGGGCTTTGAGACGCTGCGATTCGTTGAGGGATTCGCGTGACTCCAGACCCAAAAATTTCGACTGGTCATGAGCTTCGGCGCCCTGGGCGACCTTGTCGGAGCCCTGGGTGACCACTCTTACGCCGTCGTCCTTCAGACCCGTGGCCGACTTTTCTTGCTCCCAGACGTTACTGAAGCCACTGATAATGCCGTCCTGCTGTTTTTCCGTGCTCTTTTGCACGCGCAACTCTTGACTGAGCAGGCGACGCTGAGAGCTCTTGTCGGTTTCCAGCTCTCTTTCGATTTCGCGAGCCTCTCCGAAGAGTTCAAGCTGCTTGTCCTGGTAATTCTCGGCGGTCTGCTGGCGTTTTAGACCGGACTTGACATCCTTTAAGCCGTCTTGCTTGGTGTCGAGGCCGACTTGCTGGTGCTCGATGCCGTCGCGTATGCGATCGGAGCCGTCGAGCTGGGCGACTTGCCCAGCCAGCACCAGACCCTGGCCAACGTCAAGACGCTGCTGCCCCTGGGTCTGTTGGTCGGCGGCCTGTTTCAGCTGCTGGTCGGCGGCGGCTTGCTGCTGATTGGCCGAGCTGTCCAGATGGACAGCATCCACGAGCGTCTGCCAGCCTTTATCTTGCTGGTCAGCGCCCCTCTGTTGCATTTCTTGCCCGCGTTTCGCCATAGCCTGGCCCTGCACCAACAGGACCTGCTTGAGGCGACTCAGGTCGTTCCCCTGTATGTTACTCATGATCTACCCATACAATAGCAAATGGATCGGCCCACATGATTAACAAGTCGTTGCCAACCCACCCGACTTGTTGCTTTGGCACCTAGATTTTTGAGAAATGGGCGTGAAATTCCAACCATGGAAGTCGAACGTAATCTCCCGCAGGCGAAGCTGTCCAGCCCGCTTCCACGGCGTGGCCCCAAGGCCCGCAAGCAGCCCGGCGATCGGCTGCAAAGAGCGGAGAGCGTCGAACACGTGGCTGCCCGCGTGCTTTTTCGCCGTTTACCCGAACTGCTCTCGCGCATGGTTGCAAGCTCCCGGGAGCCGGGCCAGGTCACTTTCGTCTTTCGTCTCGGCTTCTTTGACCTGGCCGGACTTTCGCAGGCACGCAGGGAGTTTTTCCAGGAAACGCAGACCGGCATGCGCATCATGGTGGAAGTCCCCGACGACCAACCTGGAAAGAAGAAACCCTCTCTGCAGTTAAAAGTGACCGCTTCTAATCTCAAACGTTTAACGCGCCGAGCCGCCGCCCAGGTGCGCACCGAGCGCCTGGACCGGGCGGTGCAGACCCGTTCCAGCACCGTGACCACGGTAGCCTCTCGGGTGGAGGTGCGCGCACCGGAAGAAGTGGCGGTGCCTTCCCCGCTGCTGCGCAACCTGGCCCAGGCAGTGAAGGTCGAAGATTTGCGCAGGCTGGATTTGCGGCCCACGGCAGCGCTACCGCAGAAGCAGTGGCTGCGACAAGCCCAGAAGAAAAAGAAGCGCATGGGCCATAGCGCTCCGAACTGGTTGCGGCGGCGTGAGGAGGAGGTCCGGCGCGAACCTCGCCAGATCGGGCCTCGCGCCACTCAGAATGCGCATTCGGCCGAGCGTCAGCCGCATTGTCTTTGCCCCGGCTGCGGGCGGGAGATGGAAAGCACGCTGCTTTATTGCCCGGAATGCACCATGAAGGCGGCCCGCCACATCCAGATCCCGCAAAGGCCACGATCCACTCAGTCGTTGGTCTGGCTGCTCAGCCAGGCAGTATCTTGTCGCTAGGGGAACTCTGCGGGCCTTCCTGAATTTGCAATGGCTCATGCGCATCATGACCTACAACATTCGGGCGGGCCGTGGGCTCGATGGCCGTCTCAGCCTGGATCGCATCGCCCAGGTGATCGAGGCCGAGTCGCCCGATGTGGTCGCGCTGCAGGAGGTGGATTCCCAGCGCAAACGCACCACTTACGTGGACCAGGCCCAGGTGCTGGCGGAAAAGTTGGGCTACCACTGCGCTTTCGTGCACGCTCGGCGCTGGACGCGGGGAGAATATGGCAACGCCATCCTTTCCCGTTTCCCGATGCTCGATGTGCAACGACTGGCCTTGCCCAGGCCGGCCCGTTTGCCCGCCGAGTCCCGTTGCGTGCTGCAGTGCCGTCTGGCCCATCCCGAGGGGCAGGTGAATGTCTGGAACACCCACCTGGGCTTATTGCCCGCCGAACGCCGCGCTCAAGTGGCCGTGATGATTCAGGAATACTTGCGTCATGAGCAATTGCCCTTGATTTTGTGTGGCGACTTCAATGCCCGCCCGCGCTCCAAGGAGATTTCCGGACTGGCCCTGCATTTGCAGAGAGTCTTGTCGCAGCGCACTTTCCCGGGGTTTTTGCCGGTGGTTCATCTCGACCATGTGTTTCACACCCGGCACCTGTCCGTACATCGCACCTTTGTGCCCAGGACTTTGCTGGCGCGTCGGGCGTCCGACCATTTGCCGCTGGTGGTGGATCTGCACTGGCGGAAAAAGTCCGAGGTTGCCCTAGAGCCCCGCCAGGTCCTCAATTTTGACCGGTAAGAAATAGGTGGTCCGGCGGCTCGGGTCGGTATCCGTGTCCAGGTCGATTCGGAGAGTCCTCTGAGCCGTCGGTCCCTCTCCAGGACCTACCAGGCCGGTCGAGGTCACTCGGATCATATCGTAATCGGTGCTCTGCAGGGCGGTGTCGATGCTGATGCGGTAGGAGCCCACTCGCTGTGCTCCGATCAAAACGTCTTCGCTGTAGGTAAAAAGAGTCTGGCCCGGATCCCCCTTGGGCGGGAAGTCCAGGTCTCGCTCCAGCTTCAAGCGGGCATCCTCGAGGCCCGCTTGGGCCAGGCTGAGGGCCTGGGCCGCGTCTTCGACGGCTTTGACGCCTCGATAATTGGAGACTTGCGAGGTCATCAATCCCATGCCGGCCACCAGCGCCACCCCCAGTACCAGCAGCGCCACCACCATCAGCATTCCCCTGCGCCGCCGCCTCACGGGTTGCGTCCCACGCCGGGGCAAACCACCTTGCCCAACAGGCGCTGGATGACGCGCCTATCCGGGTAGGTGAGCACCACCACCAGAAGGTCGCCCGGTTCGGCCCAGCATTTGAAACCACTCAGGCCGGTGGCCAGGATCATCGGGTTGCCGACCGTGGCCACGCCGGCGCTGCCCGTCTCGCGCACCAGATTGGCCTCGGTCACTCGATAGAGGACGTGCTGCGGTCCACTGGATTGAGGGATAGAAATCAAGTGCTGAATGCGAGTGGTTCGACCGGTGCGCGGACCGGAAAAAGTGCCCGTGGCCGGCCCGCTGTCTGGGTCCACGGTCCAGCGGAAAAAGACGTCCAAAATCTGGTGTTGCCTGTCGGTGGTGCGCAAGGCAGCGGTAAACTCGGCATCTTGCTTGTGGGTAAGAGTGACCGGAAGTCCTCCCACCACCACCTCGCAGGGCGTGCTAACCGGATCCACCGAGGGTTGTCCGATCAGAGTGGTCAGGCGCACGGCCGGACTGCCCAGGCCGGTGTCTGCGGTGACCACGATTTGCTTGCAACTGTCGGGCATGCGGCGGCGCCGGCTGGGAACCGTCTCGGCCTGTTCAAAGAGGGAGCAGGGAGAGAACAGGGCTGCCGGGGTGACCTGTACGGACCATCGGATGGACGGATAGTCCGGGTCGGAGCCTGAGGTGTTGTCCCAGGCACTCCAATCACTGAAGAGGGTGGGCCCGATGGGCTGATGGTGCTGGCGGCTCCAGGCACGAATCTCCTCGAGCTTGTTCTGGGCCACTCGAACCTTTTGCTGCTGGGCATCAATCACGCTGGAGTAGCGCATGGCCGTGTGGAAAAGCCGAAAAATGACCGTAAAGCCGCCCAGCAGCACGAACATGGCTACGATCGCCTCGGCCATGCTCAGTCCTCGTGATTTTACGGCAGGTAGATGGGACATCGGGATTCGCCGGCCTCGTGGGTTAACTGGCGCGCTTCGGCCGGATTGGCCCCGGCCACGGGACGGATCAGGTAGATCTGTTTGTTGGGGCCGGGAGGAGAGGGATTGGTCGGCGCCGGGGTGCGCACCGTCAGCAGGCGCTCTTCGGCGCCGTACTGGATGGCATTTGCCTGAGTTTCGTTCCAGAATTCGCTGAGGCTGTAAACGGCGCCATCCTGTCCGATCAGGGGGTCCCCGAAAGAAGCGCCGTCGTCGCGAGTATAGTAAAGGTGGCCGCTGCGGGGAGACCAGTGAGGACTCCAGCTGCCGAAGCCGCCTTGAGCCGGCTCGGCCGCCACCGGATTGACCAGCTCCCCCTGGGCGTTGGCCTGGACGGCCACCACCTGGAGAGTGCCGCCGGCGGCATCCGTGAAAAGGATCCGGTTGTCGGGCAGCCAGGTGACCCGGTCTTCGGAGAAGTGAACGTGCTTCTGGTTGGCGCCATCACTGTTGCGCACGCCCATGACGCCGGTCTTTAAGACGGTGGCGGGTCCTCCCGCCACCGACGAGGAGCACAGGTCATAGTTGCCGGCGCCGGCGTTCCAACGTTTGTAGGCCACGCGGTCACCGGGCGGACTCAGGCCCGGGGCTTCGCAGAATTCGTTCAGGGTGATGCGCGAAACCGAGTCGCCATTGCGATCGGTAATGAAGATATCCTGGCAGCCTGCGGCCACTCCAGGCCGATTGTCGGAAAGAAAAGCGATTCGTTCGCCGTTGGCCGAGGTGGTGGGACTGTATTCGTGGTTGGTGCTGGGTTTGGTCCTTTTGGAGGGAAAGATGTGAAAGCGCTTGCGGCCTGTGCCGTCAGCATTCATGCGGTAGAGGGTATGCTCCGCGCCTTCCTGGTATTCGAAGAGGATGGAGCCATAAGGCAAAACCATCAGTTTTTTCTTGATGTCGACTTCGACCAGCTTTTTTTCCTCGTTTTGCAGCAACAAAGACATGGTGAAGATGTCTCCCGGTTTGGCGTCGTCGGGCGGGCGCCACTGCCAGGAGCTTTCATAGGCCGGGGCCTTGCCGTCGCTGCCCAGGTCGGAGCGCGGATTGAAATCCATGGCGGCGCCTGTGCTGTTGTCCACCGGAATGGAGTAGGCGCCCAGTTGGGTGGAGGCGGTCTGGGTGGGGATCACTTTCCAGGAGCAAAAAAGGCGCTGCCCGGACCTGGCCGAGTCCTGCGCAAAGGTGGTGAGAGTGACATATCCGTCCGGTGGGATGGTGGTCGGTTCTCCGTTTTGTGGGGCGGGCAGTGAACTGGTTCCTTTCGGATCGCCCTCCGCCTCTCCCAGGTAGGTGACCTGGCGGGCGGCCGAGGGCTTGTTCGGGCCCTGCATGGAGCCGGCCGCGGTGACACTGGTGGTGCCCACCAATCCATTCTCCACGTGGATCCCTCCGCCCGCGTTGATGCAGACGGTTTTGGT
>JALHOV010000308.1:0-8323 GCA_022842865.1 Vulcanimicrobiota bacterium
TTTTGGCCTGGATCCGCGGTCGGGTGGGGATGAGCCGCATTGGGGTGCGGATCTTGGGCCTGGCGTGGGATTTTGGACCGGGATCCGCGGTTTGGCGGGGATGATCCGCATTGGGGTGCGGATAAGGTGCCCTGGGTGGGGATTTTTGGCCTGGATCCGCCGTTTCGTGGGGATGATCCGCATTGGGGTGCGGATCTTGGGCCTGGCGTGGGATTTTGGCCTGGATCCGCGGTTTGGTGGGTATGATCCGCATTGTGGTGCGGATCTTGGGCCTGGCGTGGGATTTTGGCCTGGATCCGCGGTTTGGTGGGTATGATCCGCATTGTGGTGCGGATCTTGGGCCTTGCGTGGGGATTTTTGGCCTGGATCCGCGGTCGGGTGGGGATGAGCCGCATTGAGGTGCGGATCTTGGGCTGGATGTCGAGGGGCCGGGATCAGAGGTGTTTGAGGAAAAGGCTACGCAGGCGTTCGTAGGGTTGGATGTGGTCGGCGTGGAGGCCGCGTGGGCGGCCGTCTACGCCGTGGGTTTCGGCGAACCAGGCTTTGGACTTGGTGCGGTCGGCGGCGCTGCCGGCGGGTAGGGGATGGGCGTGGAGGCGTTTTTCCTCGGGTGTGAAGGCGTCCTGATGAATGAAGAACACGACTTCGCTGACCTGGATGCCGTGGCGTTTCAACTGTTTGGCCAGGGCGCGGGCCAGGATCCAGCCGCCCACATCGTAATCAACGTAGGCGAGGATTCGGATGGGTCCGTGCACTCGAGCTTTGAGTTCGGCGGCCATGAATTCCGTCATGAGGGCGGAGGGCTGGCCGGAAAGCAGGCGCAGGCTGACTCCGAATTCCTGGTGGAGGCGCATTCCCCATTCCGCGAATTCGCTTTTTTCGCAAACCAGTAAGACATCGGGCCGGGTGGTTCCGATGAGCCGACATTCCGGGTGGGAAGCCTGGAAGCCGAACTCGCGAAAGGTGAAGAGTTCGTAGTCGAGCACGAAATGGCCAAAGATACGGAAGGTCAAGTCGTAGAGCATTTCGGCCGGGCGGGCGCCGCGGCGGAGAACTTCCTCCGGTTCTTCGGGGGGTTCCCATTCCATTTCCTGTTCCTCGAGAAAGCCGGCCCGCTGCAGGGTCTCTTTCAGCCACTCATACCAGAAACCACGGTAGCTGTTTGACCATTCGCGGGTGTCGCCGGTTTGGATATAGCGCAGGCGCTGGAAGATGAGGTGGGCGATGAGTTGACGGGCGGTTGCGAAGGTCTGGCGCAGGAAGTCGGCGGAGGCTTCGACCAGGGGGAAGGGCCATTCGCGCAACTGGTAGTTGCCGTAGAGCGCTTCGCAACGGGGTTCTAGATGCACCAGGTTGGGCAGGCCGAGACGTTCGGGCAGGCCGTTGCCCAGGTCGGTGACGGTGTAGACCTGGCCGTTGTCCAGGATGATCAGGGCCACGGGATGGCGGCGCTGTACGCGGGCGATGCGGTGGCGATTGACGTAGAGGCCCTTCTTGAGCATGACCATTTCCGGCATGGTTTTAGCGGCCTGGGCGGCGGAAGTCGATTTTTCGATTCGATCTCCTCGGTCGGTTTTCCAGACGCAGCGTTTTTTGTGGTCGCTTTGTAAGGCGTAAATGTGCCGATTCGGGTCCGGAGGTTCGGGCACGGGGTCGAGAATGGCCTGGGGAAATGGGAATCCGGCCGAATCCTTTTGGTGCTGAAGGTGTTGGGGGAGGACCAGGCCTCGCCCGAGCGGCAGCCAGGGGCCGGCGGGTGGGGGAGTGGGGCGATGGGCCACCGAGCCGTTACGGTGGACGGCTCGCCAACGGTTGCGAAATTCGGGCTGGAAGCTGGCAATGTCGTATTCGTTCCAGAAAACCAATCCCTGGGCGTCCTGGAGGACTACCATCCCATTTGCTCCAGCCTTTGCATGACCCGTTCCACGGGTTTGAATTTGTCGGCGCCGATGCCACGCACGCGACCGTTGATCCCGCCGCACTTTTCCATCCAGCGACGAGCCTGGGTGATGAGAGCGGGCGTGCTGGCCGGAACCGGGTAGGAATGCAAGGAGATTTCTTTCTCGGTAAAGCATTCGGCCGTGACCACGAGGTGGGGGCCTTCGCTCACTTCGAGCTGGTAGCGCTCCAATTGAGGAATGAAGGCCTCGGCCAGGTCGTGGCCGGCGGGGTCGTAATCGACAAAGGCGAGCAGAACGACTTTATGGATGCCCCTTTGTTTGAGGTCGCTGGCCAGGAATTCGGCGTCAATTAATTTGCTGGAGCCGCCGCTGAGGAGAATGGTGAATCCGAAGCGTTGCTGAATTTGGGACGCGTAGTCTTCCAGGCAGCCTTTTTCGACCAGCAACACGACATGGCTGCCGAGAATGCGCCCGCCGGGGTCCTTGAAGTTGAGGTCGCCGAAGCAGAAAAGCTGGAGATCGAAGATGAGGCGGCCGAGGATGTAGTGATAGGCTTTGCAGGCCTGGCTCTTAGAGTCGTAGCGCAGTTCGGGCTGGTGGATGAAGTCGGCGCGGTGGAGGCAGCTGGAGACGGGATCATACCAGTAGCCTCGATGGTCATGGCCGTGGTCGGGGTTGGGGAAACGCACCGACTGGAGCAGAAGGTTGGCGATCAGCGGCTCGGGTTGGGAAAACCAGGCACGCAATTGCTCGCCTTCGGTCTGGCCGAGTTCTTGGGGCCAGTCGCGCAATTGGTATTGGTGGAAACCGGGCATTTCAATGGGCGTATGGCCCAGCCGTTTTCGGAATTGTTGGGCCAGGTAGCGAGAGAGTTCGGCGATCTGGACTCCGTTGTCGAGGCTGAGGCGGTTGTTCAGGTCGAGGCGGCGTAGTCGGCTTCGGGTGGCGTAGAGGGAATCGTGGACTCGGATGAGGTGGGGGCTTTGGGCGCATTCTTCGAAGTTGGCGGAGAGCAGACCGTCGTCGGTGTGCCAGCCTTCGGGGGTGAGGAATTGTTTCGGGTCGTGGGCTGTTTCTGTGGGAGGTTCCGTGCTTCCGGCTTGGCCAGGGTGGTGAAAGCCGGCGGCATCCTGGTTGTTGTTCAGGAGGCTGGGGCGGACCAGGGAGGCTCCTTGCTGGACCCAGGGGCCTGCCGCGGGGAAGCCGACGCGGTGCAAGACCTGGCCGTCTCGGGTGACGGCGCGCACCAGGCCGTGGGTGAAGGGGGTGAGGGCGGCGATTTCGCATGCCGGGTAGATGACCAGGCCGTTGTAGTCCTCGAAGGTCAGCATGGTCCGATGGTTTGCCGTCGAGGAGAGTTTTCTTGCTAGAAAACGGGGCCCAGGTCTTTCTCCTGCAATTCGCGGCGTCGCCGCAGGTGGTCCACGGAATCTTGGCCCATCTGGGAGGAGTCGACGTATAGCTTTCCATCTTTCTGCATGAGCATGATGCGCTCGGACAGGTAGACGGCCACGGCGTCTTCCCCCTCGGCGAGAATGTCCAAGACGAGGTCCAACATCAGATTGGTATCGTTTTGGGAGAAGCTGTGCACGCCCACGTCGAGGCTGAAGCTGCCGGTGCGGATTCCCGTGCGAGGCTCGATGGAATCGATCATTTCCTCCGCCTCTTCGCAGTCGAGCACGAGGTGAACGCGGCCGACCCAATATTGGTCGGGAAATTCGGGGTCGGGCTTGACTTCGGGCAAGGCCAGGACCCGCTCACGCAGGGTGGCTGGCTGCACGGAATCGGCGAAATAGAGTTCATAGAAATAGGACGACATTCAGCACCTCACGGATAGATATGCTCGACTTAGCCGAGCCGAATCGTAATGACCTCTTGCATTCCGCGCACAGGCCGGGCCAACAATTGTTGGCGCACCTCGGCGGCGGTGAAAGGGCTGCCGTCCAGGTTGACCACAGCCCGGCTGGTTTGGCCCTTCTTGAACTTCTTGGACAGGGTCTTTCGGATCTGGTCGGGGTTATTGCTGGTAGGAGCGTAGTGGTCGAAGATTTTTCCTTCCAGCTCGTAGTCGGGATTCTTTACGCCCAATAGCTCGGACTGGTCCCGATGTCTGATCTTGTAGCCGCGCTCTGCCAGCAAGTCGGCGGATTCTTGCTGGCGGATCTGAGCCTGCCATTTGATCGGGTCGTTCACTTCCAGAGGTTCCATGATTCCCTCTGGTTTTCCGCCCACCCGCCCGGTTGGACGCGTGTGATTGAAATGGGTGCTCCAGCTTTTGGAAGGGAACCCTCCCAATTCAGGCGGAGTTTTAGGTGCTTCCTCGGCCAGCTTCAAGCCCCACAGGCGCTTGGGAATCGGCAGCGGTGCGACGGCAAGTCCTAAATTTGTCAGGAGTTTCCCGGTTGCCTGGCCACCGCGGTCCGGATCATTCTGCGCTTCCAGGAAATCCCGTGCGGCAGTCTCGACCCCCTCGGTGGATTGCTCGCTGAAGTTCTTCAGGGCCTTTCCTGCACCGCTGTCCAGAACGGACTCAGCGGTCGTGAAAGGTTGCAGACAGGCTTTTCCCGGGGCCGAAGCCCTGGGCGGTGTAGGCGACTTCGTCTTCGTGGGTGGAGACGACGTAGATGGCCCGATTGGGGCGATGGGTGTCGAGGTAGCTGACCAGGGCAAAGCGCTCGCCGAAGTAAGCAGCGACTTGTTTCGGGCTTTGGGTGCGCAGTTGCTGGATGAGGTCCTCCAGCGATTGGCCGGCCAGGTCCTGGAAGGTGTTGCCTTTGAGGCTGCGCTTTTTGCGCTGGAGTTTGGCCAGCAGCTGGTCGAGCACTTCGTGGCGGGCGGCTTCGGGGGCGGTGGTGAGTTCGCGCACGAGCTGCTCGACGGTGACTTTGGGGTTGACCACCACCGGCTTCATGTCCGAGAACTCGTCCATGTCTTTGTAGAGTTCGACGGCGTCGTAGATGTGGAAGCACGGTTTGTCGAAGTCGTCGCACAGGCGGGTGGCGCAGCCGATCATCTGCTGGTAGAGAATGCGGCTTTTGACGCGGCGCAGGAAGACGATGTGGCAGATCTCCGGGACGTCCACGCCGGTGGTAAGCAGGTCGACGGTGACGGCCACGCTGGGGTATTTTTCGTTTTTGAAGCGGCGGATGAGTTCGTTGGGTTTGTCGGAGGCGCCGGTAATTTTCATGACCGCTTGCTCGTTTTCGAAGGCTTCCTTGAGGAGGCGCACGACCATGTCGGCGTGCAGGTCGGTGGCGCAGAAAATCAGCGTTTTGCCGGGCAGGTCGGGGTCGATGTGTTTGGCCAGTTCCTGGCAGACGACCCGGTTGAAATTCTCGGTGAGGACGTCTTTGTTGAACTTCTCCAGGTCGATTTTGACTTCGTCGGGCAGCAGGGTGGTGTCCAGAGTTTGGGTCTGGGTGTTGTAGAGCTGCATTTCGGATTGGGCGGGCCAGACCATACCGTCCTGGGCCAATTTAGTGACGATTTGCAGCGGGGGTTCGTGGTCGACCAGGTAACCGTCGATGACGGCCTGGCGGTAGCTGTAGAGGTAGATGGGCGGTCCGAAGATTTCCGTGGTGTGCAGGGCGGGGGTGGCGGTGAGGCCGATGCGGACCGCATCGAAATGATCAAGGGCGCGGCGGTATTGGGAAATGTAATCTTGCTCGTTTTTGTAGGTGAGTTCGCTTTCGCTGAGTTCGCGGTCGAGGTTGTATGGAGTGCGTGGATGGTGGCGGCGAAGTTTTCTTGCTCGGGCAGGCGGTGTTGGTCGGCCACGTGTTTGATCAGCAATTCGCCGAATTGGCGCAATTTGATGAGGCAGGTGTTGGGGTCGTCGGCCAGGTAGCGCTCGGCCCTTTGGGCCAGATGCATGAGCTGGGGATCGTGCTGTTCGAGAAATCCGAAATTCGCTCCGCCACCCATGAGGGAATGTGAGTTCGGGAGTGTGAGGAGTGGACCCTGCCTTATCTACTCGCACCCCATTCCTTTAGAAGAATTTGCTCACTGCCGCGGCCAAGGCGAACAAAACCAGGACCAGAAAGAGACCCAGCATATTGCCAAGACAGCCATAGCCGCCTCCGGGGTTGTTCTCCGTGTCAAAAGAATTGGCGTTATTGCCAAAAGACTGAACGACCATGACCACCGGAATGCCGATGGCAAAGAGCGCGATGAAGAAGATGATGAATTTCATTTCGGTGGCTACCCTTCGAGTAACAAGCAGGCTGACCTCCGGGATGGTCGGGACTTCTCCACGGATTGAGGGGAAATCTAAGGATTCTTGGTCTCAATCGAAACCAGCAGGCTCTGGTCGAAGCATACGCGGATCCAACCTTGGGTGCGGGGAATCCAGCGGCCGACTCGTCCTCGGCCCAGAACTCGTTCGGCGTCGGCGTAGGTGCTGTCGCGGTCGAGCAGGGTCTGTGCGGCGGTCTGCAGGCGGTTCTCGGCGGCCGACACTCCGTGGTCCGGCAAGGTTCCCAGCACGTCCGCCCGCAAGATTTCTTTGAGTGTGGCCATTGTGTTTTCCGACAAGGGGAGCTTGAGGCCGGGGCAGGTGAGCACGGCCCAGCTTAAATGGGCGGGTTCGGGGATCAGATTGTGCTGGGAGCAAAATTCCACCAGGCGGGTCAAAACGGCCTTTCCTCCCTGGGTGTCGCGGCTCAGAGCGTCGAGGACTTCCTGGCGTTCGCTCTGCAGGCTGTCCTGAAAGCGCGGTTCCAGCAAGCCTTCCAGCAATTGCACCACAGGACTCATGGGCCGCCGCCATTCGGCCAAAGCGGTGACCGCGCCCGGTTGTCTCCAATCGAAACGGGGGCGCATTGGGAAATCCATTCGGTCGGCGAAGGGCGGAGGAAAGAATCCGTGCTGCCAGTAGAGCAGGGCGATTTCCAGCGAACCCAACAGGTCCTGGGCCAGCTCGGTGACTCCCAGTGGCTCACCTTTGCTCTGGGCCAGCAGCTCCCAATAGTGTTCCACTTCGGGAAGACCCGCCTGTCCCAGCGGCTGGGCTTGCAGAGTCCGGTCGAAGGCCAGAACGTCTTCCAAGGGCAGTTCCCAGTCGGGGGGGACCAGGTCGGGGCGAGCCTGCACCAGGCAATACCAGAGGAGGAGCGCTCGGTCGAAAATCGTTCCGTCGGGCCCGATCAGCTCTCGGCAGGCTCGGAACACGCCCTGCAGCTCGGGGTCGCAAAAATTGGCTAAATAGCGCTCTAGATCATCCATCCAGGTGCCTTCCTCCACGGAGCGCAAACCACCCTTGCCTCGCCTAAGGCGGTCAGGGCTTCCGGAAAATAAAAAGGCCCCGGTTTTAAGGGGGCCTTTTACACACACACACACATTTCACACACCGGAGAGCTCGTTGACCGCTTCCGTGCCCTCATTATGTAACACGATTCGCCGTCGTTTGTTGCCAAAACATGAACATCCCGTCAGGTCAGCCCCCTTTCGAAAGATGTTTCTTGACGTTACAAATCGCTCACATCGTGCTATGCTGGTCAAATCACAAGCTTGCTTCGAGCGGTAATCCGAAGCGCTTCACTATGAAATCCCTGGATCTAGCTCTCGACCTCTTCGGCAGAGGTCAAACGCACGAGTCTGTCGTCTACTTCCAGCTCGCTCTCCAGCAGAATCCGCAGGACCTTGACGCCCGAGTTGTCTATGCCAGAGTTCTGGCTCAATTGGAGATCTGGGAATCGCTGTTAGACTGCCTGGAAACGGGTGTCGAACTCCACTCCGAGAATCCGGAGGCCGTCTGCATCCTCAGTGGGCAACTTTTCGCCTGTGGTTACGCGCGCCGGGCACGACTGCGACTGGAATCCGCTTTGGATGGACACCCGGAGCATCCCAGAATTCTACGCGAACTGGGCCGCATTGCCTATCACCAATTTCTCTGGGAAACGGCGCTCGACTACTGGCAAAGGTGCCGACATTCAGGGCTGATTTCGCTGGCCCTGGAGAAGCTCGGGCGCCGGCGAGAAGCCTATCACAGCTGGCTGCGTTTTCTGGAGTCAGGACAGGAGAGCGTCCCTGAGATAGATGGCTTCCGCCCTTGTGGCTACAATTTATGGAATTTCTCGCTCCGCTACGATTCTTTGCTGCTAGGGCACAGCGTTTCAGACCTGCGATTCCAAAATGGAGGTTGGTATTTTCAGGCCGATGCGCCGGTTACGGCCGCAATTCTGCAAGACTTTTTGACCTGCGCGCGGGTGGCCGGGTGGCCCATCATTCGGGTGGAAGCGGCCGAATCTGAAGATACTGCGATAGCAACGATTCTGGCCGAAGAGTTGAACGTTCCGTGTGGGCTCTACCGGGAGTCCGTGGAGAATGAGTTTGTCTTGCTCTTTTCCCGGTCGGCCGACCGCTTGGCGTCGTTGCAGATTGCGAACGGCCTGACCTTCGCTTTGACCGCTTACGATCTGGGT
>JALHOV010000308.1:8333-9520 GCA_022842865.1 Vulcanimicrobiota bacterium
GCGGGGATGCTCCCGATGTCACGGGTGTGGCGCACCAGAGGAAGGTGAGCTTTGAAGGGCTGTCGGCTGAGGATATCCGGTCGGCATTGGCGGCTACGCCCCTGCAGGTTTTTGACGACTGGCGATTCCGCAATGAACTTCGACCGGTCTTGCGGCTCCGACCCGGTTGGGAAGAACGTGCGGCTTCACTGCCGCGTCCCGGGCAGGAAGAGCTATGTCAGCGGATCCGTGGGGGCGACCGGAGGGCTCTGGAGTGGTTGACGGAGGGGGCGGTCAGCGAGGCTTTGAGGCAAGCCTGCAGAGATGCCCTGGAGGTTGTAGATCCGGAATGGGCCGATGACTTTTTGCAACCGCTGATGGAAGACGAGCTTCAACTCTGGGAGGCTTTTCCGGATTTGCGCCACCAGATCTATTGCTATTCCCAGAATGCGCAGGCTCTGACCGAGCTGGCTATTTCAAGCGGCGACGCCGAACTTCGCGGGGTCGCTATCTGTCTTGCCTTCAGGGACAAATGGGCGTTGACCGAAGAGGCTCTTGGCTCGTTGGATTTGACGGAGTCGCTGGAGGCTAGAGTTTGGCTTCGCCAGCAAGAGCGCGAAGCACTTCGTGACCGAGTCAACTCTGCTACCCACTCGACCTTGCTGTTGTGGATGCTTGATTTTTTAGACGTAAGCTTTGCGCACGAGGTGCGGCCCCTGCTCAAGCATCCGGAGCTCGGCATCAGGGAGAAGGCCGCTCGTTGTTTGGCCGACTGGGACCAACTCTCAAAAGTCGAGCTTGTGGCGCTCTGTGAGACGCGGTATCGGATGAGCGCTCTGCGGGGACTCGCTCGCAACCACCGAGAGCTGGCGGTCGAAGTAGCGGTTGCGAAGTCGGCCTTTGAGTTTTTGGGCGAAATAGGCAGTCCAGCGGGATTGTCGAAGGCTCGAGCCTTGCTGCACCGTGGCAGTTCGTGCCTTGCGTTGGTCGATTATTTGCGCGACCAGGGCGAGCAGGACGAGGAAATGTTGGAGACCGCGCTGGCTTCTGACCGATTTATCGCCGCCCGCGCTCTCATCCAGCGGGGCCATACGCAGTATTGGGAAGTCTTTCGGCTGGGATTGGAAAGCAGCGAATACGACGAATGCGCCAAGGAGTTGCTGGACTGGGGCACACCGGAGGCCCTGGATATCCTGGTCCTTCGCGAC
>JALHOV010000309.1 GCA_022842865.1 Vulcanimicrobiota bacterium
TGTAGCCCTCTTTCATCAGCAGAGCTTCGAGCGTGTCGCCTTTCTTAACGGTCACCTGGACACTCGGAGCCAGTTGGCGCAGGAAGTCCAGATCGTCGCCAATTTTCCCCTTATCACTCGGGGCCAGGCGCGGGAAACGTGAGGCCGGTTCCAGGTTGGGGAGCGTCTCAGCGCCCATCGTCTGGCCGGGTGGGGTCAAGTGGGTCAGGTTCAGGAGTGCATTGTTGGTTTGAATCTTGGTGTCCATCTTGTGTTTTCTCCCTCGTGTGCTTCGATAAACCTACTGTAGTCTAAAAATGTTTCCAAAATACAAACATCCTTGTTAAATTCTATTCTTTAAAAGAATAGGCTGAAAAAAGCATGCACCTTATGATGTGTGCAATTTTTGGCCTGAAAAAGCCCCCGGGGCATCCGGGGGCCGCTTTAGTAGCCTTCGAGGCGAGACAAATCGGCCACTCCCTCGGCCAGCGACACGATCTTCTGGACTAGAGCCTGACGGGCGCTGCGTATCACTAGATCTGGATCGTTGACCAGCACGTCGTCATAGAAGGCCTCGACTCGCGGCCGGAGCGACTCCAATGCAGAAACGAGTTCGGGAACCTCGCCGACCTGCCCCACGCCCTCCAGAGCTTGGTAAAGAGCCGCCACCGACGGTTCTTTGTAGCGCTCGGGCTGCAGTGGCAGCGCCTCCAGGTCCTTGGTGATGCGGCCACAGCGTGAGTAGGACTGCAAGGTGGACAACCAGTCCGGTCTATGCACAGCCTCCTGCAAAGCGGTCGCGCTCTGAAAGGCTCCATAAGGATCGTGGCTGCGGGCGCTCACCGAGGCCTCTACCACGTCATGGCGCAGGCCCTTGTCCTTTAGCCAGATGAGCAGGCGGTCGGCCACAAAACTGAGGATCTCGTTGGCGACTTTCTCACTGTCGCAGGAGACCGGTTGCAATCCGATCGCTTGCGTTAAGAAAGGTCGAAGGTCGATGGAGACCTTGCCTTCTACCAGCAGCGCCACCAGGCCCAGGGCGGTGCGGCGAAGTCCATAAGGATCGGCGGAACCGGTGGGTTTTAAGCCAATCGCGAACAGGCCCGCCAGACTGTCGAGCCGGTCGCACAGGCCGACGACTCGGCCCAGTTCCAACGTCGGCGTCGCGTCTCCCGCGTAGCGAGGCAGGTAGTGCTCGCGTAGCGCCAGCGCAACCTCGGCGTCGGTGCCGGTCTCGCGCGCGTAAATCTCGCCCAACACCCCCTGCAGGCTGGTCATTTCCACCACCATCGAGGTGACCAGGTCGGCCTTGCACAGGCGGGCTGCTTGCATAGCCTTGCGCAGACCCTCCTCGCCCAGGCCCAGCGCTGTGCCGCAAGCTTCCACCAGCTTTTCGACCCGCTGGCTCTTGTCTAGCATAGAACCCAGCTTCTCCTGGAAAGTCAGCGTGGCCAGTCGCGGCAGATAATTTTCCAGCGGCTGGCCCAGGTCGTCTTTCACAAAGAATTGCGCGTCCGCGTAACGGGCCCGCAAAACATCTTCGTTTCCGCGGCGCACCAACGACATGTCACCGCGCTGGCCGTTGGAGACGGTCACGAAGTTGGGCATCAGGCCACCGGCAGCGTTCAATACCGGGAAGTAGCGCTGGTGCTTCTTCATCACTGTGGTCAGCACCGGAGCCGGTAGACTCAGGCGTTCTTCCTCAAAAGCGCCGAGCACCGCTACCGGTACTTCCACCAGATCGGTGACCTCGTCCAGCAAGTCCGGCTCATCCGGCACGCGACCGCCGATGGTGGCGGCCATCTCGGTGACCACCTCCAGGACGCGCGCCTTGCGCACTGAGCGGTCCAAGATCACGCCCCAGCTCTCCAGCAGGTTGTCGTAGTCGGATGCCTTGCCCAACTGCCTGAGCTCGGAGTCCAGAGGACGCGGAGCCCGGCTCTCCGCACCGGTGTGCAGGTGACCCCAAACGGCCGGAATCACGACCTCGCCGTGCAGGCACAACAGCCAACGCACCGGACGGCTGAAGGCCGCCCCAGAGCGGTCCCAGCGCATGGTCTTGCGGAAGCGAAGCCCACTGATCCACTTGGGAAGGGCCTCGGAGATCAGCTGAGCCGCGTTCTTGCCCCGCTCCAGCTTCTTGGCCACCAGGTAAGACTTGTTGCCTTCGGTATGTACCTTCAAGTCGGCGGGATCCAGTCCATTGCTTTTGGCAAAGCCCAGCCCGACCTGGGTGAGATTGCCGGCTTCGTCGTAAGCTCGGTTCGAGGGCGGGCCTTTGAGGTCGACCTCGCGATCGGCCTGGGCTGCGGCCAGGCTGCCTATCTGAATCACCAGGCGGCGAGGGGTGCCCTCCACGCGCAGGTTGCTGTATTCGAGGCGCATCTCGTCCAGCGCCTTGGGGATCTGCACTCGCCACTGCTCCAGGGCGCTTAACAACTCATCTGGCGGTAGTTCCTCGACACCCAGCTCGAAGACAAAAGGTGCCGGTAGGCCAATGGTCGGCAAGTCTCCCACTTCGGGTGCGGAGACTGCTGGCAACTTGGCCAGCAGCGGGAAGCCTTTGGATTCCCGTTGAGCTACATAGGCCAGGCCGACTTGCTTGGCCATGTCGCGCATCTTCCCGAAGTAGGCGGCACGTTCCGTTACGCCGATGGCTCCCCGCGCATCCAGCACGTTAAAGGTGTGCGAGCAGCGCAGCACCGAGTCGTGGGCCGGGACCACCAGACCGCCGGCGATGCAGCTCCGTGCTTCCGCTTCAAACAGTTCGTAGAGTTTGTGTAGACGATCGACGTCGGCCAGTTCGAAATCGTATTTGCAGTGGTCGATTTCGGGCTGGAGCAGCACCTCGCCGTAGGTCATTTCGTCGTTCCACTGCAGGTCCCAGACCTTGCGAACGCCCTGTAGAAAGATGGCAATCCGCTCCAGGCCGTAGGTAATTTCCACCGCCGGCATATCCAGCACCTGACTGGCGGCCTGCTGGAAGTAGGTGAACTGGGTGATCTCCATACCGTCTAGCCAGACTTCCCAGCCCAGGCCCCAGGCGCCCAGGGCCGGAGATTCCCAGTTGTCTTCCACGAAACGGATGTCGTGCTGATCGACGTCGATGCCGATGGCGCGTAAGCTTTCCAGATAGATTTCCTGAGGATTGCCCGGGTCCGGCTTGAGAATCACCTGATACTGCGTATGCATCTGCATGCGATTGGGGTTCTCGCCGAAGCGCCCGTCATCGGGCCGGTAGGAGGGCTCGGCGTAGGCCACACTCCAGGGTTCCGGGCCAAGCACCTGGATGACGGTGGCCGGGTTCATGGTGCCGGCCCCCACTTTTTCGCTGTAGGGCTGCCAGATGAGACAGCCTTTTTCCGCCCAGAATTGATGCAGACGTAGAATCAGTTGTTGAAAGTTGAGAGGCTTGGCCACCGCGAGAGTCCTTCCGCCGTTCAAAAGTTGGAGGGAGGGCGTTCCCGTCCCTCGCGGCCATCCCCTCCAAGGACCCTCCACTTCGTGTTCCAGGGGGGGCTTACGCACCTCCCCCTGGACCCCCCACTTCGTGTTCCAGGGGGGGCTTACGCACCTCCCCCTGGACCCCCCACTTCACCAGCCGTCTTTGATCAGGGTCTCCACTCGACCAGGGAATCCGTCCCTGCCATGGTGACCATCAGGGGCGCGTTCATCCCTTGAACCTACCCGCAGTCCTCCTCTGCCGCCTCTGCCGCCTTTGCCGGAACTTACGTCCACCTCCAAAAAATCTCTCCAGGGCGAACTGCCGGTGCTGATAAGGATCCGTCCGCCGTTACCCCCGTCCGTTCCGTCCACCCCTGGCTCGGGTTCCTCGCCATCCGCGACGTAGTCCTTGGCATCCTGGCCGTCGCGTCCCCGAGCTCCCTCGCCGCCTCGCGCCGTTAGCTTGAAGCGCAGTCCGGGTTGAGCGAAGAGATAATGATTGCGACCCCCCGGATGCCAGAGGATGAGATGCATACCCGCCTCGTCACGGCTCAGACGGCAGCGCAGACTGCCGCCTCCGGTGCCGCCAAGCCCACGGTAGTTCTTCTGGATTGGCAGGCCCGGCTTGCCGTCCAGATGGAACTCCGCCGTTTCGGCCACCGAGAACTCAGAGGAGAATCGGGCGCCCTGCGCGTTGGTGACTTGCCAGCGCACAGGCTGTCCCCGATGGAGGGTAACTGGCTGCTCCTGGCTTAAAACCGTCTGGGAAAAAACCGAGCGAGAATCCTCCCAGACTTCCAGGCGATAGGAGCTGCCGCGAAGATTCCAGCGAAGCTTCACCGTGCCGTGATCCTGCAGCAAAATGACCCCATCAGGGGGATAGTTAAAGGTCGGCTGAGTCACAGCCAGCCAGAGCCAAAGCCAGATCATGCCCGCATACTATAACAAGGAGTACCCTCTTGAGGAAAGGAAGGGCTGGCTTATGGCAGGTCTACTGGTGGTGGTATCGGGTCCGTCCGGTGTCGGCAAAGGGACGATTCTCAACCGGCTGCTCCAGGAGCGCGGGGATTGCACTTTTTCGATCTCGGCTACCACGCGTCCGCCCCGCCCGGGCGAAGTGCACGGCCAGCATTATCACTTTCTTGACCACGACACCTTCACGCATTGGGTCGAACAAGGGCGTTTTCTGGAGTGGAATCAGGTTCACGACCAGTTCTACGGCACCCCGCGAGACTACGTGGCTCAACAGCGGGCCAGCGGCCAGCACGTGCTTCTGGATGTGGATGTGCAGGGTGGTCTACAGGTGATGCAGGCCGAGCCCGACCACCTCTCGGTCTTCATTGCTCCCCCAGACCTGGAAACCCTCAAGCATCGCCTGGTTTCGCGCGGCACGGAAACGGTCGAGCAAGTGCAGAAGCGCCTTTTGACGGCGCGCGTCGAGCTGCGCAGCCTGGAGCAGTATCGCTACGTGGTGGTCAACCATGAAATCAAGCGCTCGGTCGACGAGTTGAATGCAATTTTGACGGGGGAGTGCCTGCGCACCGAACGATTGCGCCAGTCCGGCAAGCTGCCCCGCTTTGTGGAGACGCATGGCGAAAGCGGAGTGGGTTGATTTAGTCGACCGGGACAATCAAGTCATCGGGCGCGCGCTGCGCTCCGAGGTGCGTCAAAAGAACTTGCTTCACCGGGGTATCGCGGTTTTGGTGCGCAACTCCCAGGGACAGGTTTACGTCCATCAGCGCACCGCCAGCAAGGATCTCTTTCCCGCTCTGTATGACATGTTCGTGGGTGGCGTGGTGGGGGAGGGCGAGGATTACTTAGAGGCGGCCAGGCGCGAAGCCGAGGAAGAACTGGGCGTAAAAAATCCCGAGCTTGAGTTTCTCTTTGACCATCTTTACGAGGGCGACAAAAATTTCAGTTGGGTCCGTTGTTATCGCGTCACCTGGGATGGACCCGTGCGCCATCAGCCGGAAGAAGTTCAGTGGGGCGATTGGATGGACGAGGACCGCCTGCCACAGTGGACGGCCGAAGTTCCTATCGTCCCCGACGGTCTGGACGTTTTTCGCGCCTATCTGGCCTGGAAAAGCTGAGCCACGCTCTCTCGAAAGACGGAGGTGTGGCGATCAATGTCCGCTTCGGTTGTATCCGGAGCGATCAGCGCCATATTGTGAAAAGGCGTCATGAGAATCCTACGATTTAGAGCGCAAAGGTGCATATAGCGGTCGAGCTGACTGTCTACGGCCGCCACAGCCTCGCCCCCATTGCGGGGGCCTTTGGGGTGGAACCAATATTCAGCCCGACAACCTAACTCCTTGACGATCCAGGGCAGCGAAAACTCTTGGATGACGGACTGGACACCGTTTGTGAAGCGAGCCGCCAACGGGACCGTGCGCTGGTAGAGGTCCTCGGTCAGCACATGTTCCAGAGTGGCGCGCACTGCCGCCAGGCTGAGAGCGTTGCCGGCCAGCGTGCCGCCAATGCCCCCGGTGTCGCATTCGTCTACATGAATGCGCTCCTGCATGCGCTCGGCCAGCTCTAAGCTCATGCCATAGACGCCCACGGGGACACCGCCTCCGATGGGTTTGCCGATGGTCAACATGTCCGGCTGCAGCCCGTGCTCTCGGGTGTACCCCCCGGGTCCGGCGCAGATGGTGTGAGTCTCATCTAAAATCAAAAGACTGCCGTGCTGGCGAGTGAGGCGACGCAAGGCTTCGTGGTAGCCGGGGTCGGGGTGAATAATTCCGACATTGGTCATGACCGGCTCGGCCAACACACAGGACACATCCCCGTGAGCTAGTTCCGTCTCTAGAGCCCCCAGATCGTTCCACTCCACCACCCGAGTGGTCTCGGTGGGATTGACGCCCGGTCCGATGTTGCCGGGTCGCGGTCCGGGATGACCCTGGTGCAGGCTGATGAACGTTTCGTCCACGGAGCCGTGATAGCAATAATTAAAAACCAGAATTTTTGGTTTTCCGGTCAGGTGCCGCGCCAACCGGATGGCGAAGCGATTGGCGTCGGTGGCGGTCAGCGCCAGTTGCCAGTAGGGGAGACCGAAGCGCCGGGACAACTCGCGGGCCACCCAGATGGCGTTTTCGTTCGGGAGCATAAAGGTAAAGCCGCGGCGGGCTTGTTCGATGACCGCTTCCACGGTGGCTGGAGGGGCGTGACCCGTCATGGCACCCGTGTCCCCCAGACAGAGGTCCAGGTAGCGGTGGCCGTCCACGCAGGTGAAGTGGGCTCCCTGGCCGCTTTCTGCAAAAATTGGATAGGGCCCGGCCCAGCGAACCATCCAGTGCATCGGTACGCCCCCCGGCAGGTGGGAGCGCGCTTCCTCATATAACTGGCCGGAACGTGGATGCTCCTGACGGAAGCGCTCCATCTCTTTTTGTAGCAATAGATTTAATCGGTTTCGGTCGATACGTGACACGGCGCCTCGTCTGGCTATGGGCAGCCCAGGAAGCAGACAGGAGCATGTTCACTCGGGACGGCCGCCCCCAGAAGGATGGAGCCGTCGGATTCGACCAGGTAGCCGCGCACTGGCGGGGCAGCCGATTCGCTGCCCAGGGCGGAGAGCGTGCAAACGATCAATAAAGAAAATAGAAACAGCCGAGTTAACATTGGGTAGATTCCCCCTAAGATTAAATGCAGCCTAGCATGGGACCCTGAAAAAAACCCGAAAAACGCAGGAAAGGCATCTCCGGGCGCCAATTTATGGCTCCAACTGGAGGGGTATTGAAACCTGCAAAAACAGTCCTGGGGTCCCTGATTGCCCTGGGTTTAAATTCAAATCTTTGGGCGCTACCACAAGATCCTAGCCCGATCCACGGCCAGGTACGGATTGAAAACGGAGCCAATTTCGTCCAAATCCTTCAGCAAACGCCGCAGGCCATCATCAATTGGGGACAGTTCAACATCGGTCTGGGCGAAACCGTGCGTTTCCTCCAACCCGGCCAGCAATCGGCCATCCTCAATCGCGTAACAGGTATGGACCCCTCCGTAATTCAGGGAATGTTGCAGGCCAACGGGCGAGTCTTTTTGCTCAACCCCAACGGCATTCTTTTCGGACCCAACGCGGTCGTGGACGTCGGCAGCTTTACCGCTTCCACTCTGAAGATGAGTGACGAAGACTTCCTCAACGGCACCTATAAATTAACCCAGGATAGCAGTCTGCCGCTGGCGGCCCTCACCAATCAAGGAACCATCCGCGTGGCCGAGGGGGGATTCGTGGTACTGGTCTCCCCTCTGCTTGATAACCAGGGGATGATCCTGGCCCAGTCCGGCCATGTCAATCTAGGAGCCACCACCCAGGCCACTTTCTCGGTGGATGGGCGGGGTTTGGTGCAGTTCGTCGTGCCCGATGGATTCGATCCCCAGTTCCAGGGCGGGGGACAGGGTGGCACGGTGTTGTTGCAGCCCGGCCAGATGTCGCAGTTGCTCAGTCAGGTCGTGGCCAATCCGACCCTGGTAGAGGCGGGCAGCTTTCAATCCGCCTGCAATGGGCAGGTGCTTGCCCACGGGGCGGAAGGTTTGCTGCTTAACAGTGGGGTGGTCAGCACCGACGGCACCAGCCGCAATGGTGGGAATATTCGGTTGGATTCCAGCCAGGCCACCATTCTGCCGGCCAGCGGGCGGCTTAGCGCCAATTCGCAGGCAGCAGACGGCGGGGATGTTCGTCTTCTGTCGGCGGGACGGACCGTGAGCCTGGGGAACATTACGGCCGCCGCAAACGGCACGGGACGTGGAGGCTTTGCCGAAATTAGCGGCAAAGACCTGTGGCTGTTGGGAATGGTCGACGTGGGCAGCGCTCAGGGAGCGGGCGGCACGATTCTGATCGACCCCACCGATATCACCATCGTCGATGGCGCGGGCGGCACTTTTGACGGGCAGTTGCCCAACCCCGGGGGGGCGGGCGCAGGCACCGTCAGCGTCACGGCCATGCAGGGGCAGAGCGCCGTGCAGCTCATCGCCACCAATAACGTTCTTTACAATGGCACCGGCTTCAACCTGGGAGCGACCAGCCTCAGCGTTGACGCTGGCAACGACATTCTTTTCAACACCAATAGTTCGATTCAGGCCACCGCTCTGACGTTGGTGGCCGGTCGGGATATCACCATTGCCAGTCCTGGGGAGCTGAGATTGGGCTCGAACGCCGGGGCACTCACGCTACAGGCCGGACGAGACTTGACCTTGACCGCCGCCAGCAACCTTTTTATCAGCAGTCCCGTCCAGTCTTCGCTGACAGCCACCACGGGGCATCTGCGGACCTCATCGGGCAATGGCGCACTGACAAGGCTCGACAGCCCCCGAACTGAAATGGTGGCCGCTCAGAACTTGACCGTAACGGCATCGAGTATGGACCAGTCGTTGGGCAGCAACCCCGTGTTCTTGAGTGGTCGAAACGTGACTCTACAGAATCCCGCCGGCCAGGTGAACTATCGGGTCGGCAGCCTGAATGTGACCGCCGCGGAAAATTTTTCGGGCACCGCCAACTCTAACTTTACTTTAAGAACCCTGGCAGGCCCTCTGAATGTAACGGCGGCCGGCTCTCTGGACGTGAGTCCTGGTTCTGGCGTGGCCCTACGCTCGGACACGGATCGTTTGACCCTGACGGCTGCCGACATCCAGGTGCGTGGCCAAAATGGGGTTGCCAACCTGCAGGGTGGGCAAGGGGTAAACGCGACCGCCAGCGGTGGCGACCTGCGCGTCAGCGCAGTAGGCAGTGAGCTCAGGGTGGAGGGCGGCTTGGGCAGCGTCAACGTGACGGCTGCCCGAGACCTGAGCCTGACGTCCGGGTCTAATCTCTTCGTGAGTTCCACTGGGGGCAATCGCCTGGAAGCGGGCCGGCACCTGAACAGCACCAGTGCAAACGGCGCGGTTAATCGCCTGGACGGTCGAACCGAGATGGTGGCCGCTCAAAACTTGACCGTAACCGCTTCGAGTGTTGACCAGTCTTCGGGCCCCAATCCCGTGTTCATGAGCGGTCGAAACGTCACCCTGCAGAATCCTGTGGGCGAAGTGAGCTATCGAGTGGGTAGCCTGAACGTGACCGCCACGGAAAATTTTTCGGGGACCGCCAACTCC
>JALHOV010000310.1 GCA_022842865.1 Vulcanimicrobiota bacterium
CTTTGCCGAGCTGCTCAAGATCGACCGGGTCCACCAGCACGCCGTCGCTTTGCATGCGAGACAGCACCCGCGATAGCGGTAAGTCCAGGTTGCGGTAGGTGTCCCACAGGCCGAGCTCATGCAGCCGTTGGGTGAGAATCGGATGGATCAACCCGATAAAGTCGGCCTGTTGGCAGGACACCCGCTCCGCGTCACCCTGGGAAAGCGTGCGCTGCAGGTATTCTCGAGCCACCCCGCCCAGCTCGTGTGGCATCACCTTGGTGGGTTCACACAGATAGGACATCAACTTGGTGTCCTCCGCTCCATGCAGATCGAAGCCATGGCGCCAAAGCACCACCAGCTGAGTGCGCAGGTCATGGATATACTTCAAATGTTGAGAGTCGCGCAGCCAGCTGTCCAGCTGGGGCAGTTGCAGGAAGGAGACCCAGCGGCCTTGCTTCTCCTGCCAGGAAGCCGCCATGCCCAGCAAATCCGCCTGGTGCGGTAGGCCTTTCCAGCGGAACTGAATGGCCACGGGAAGGTGACTGGGGAAGGGGGTTCCGTCCCAATCCTGATAATCCGCGCCGCCACCCCGCTCCTCCTCGGCCTGGGCATCGGCGGAACGGGTTCCGTCTTTCAGCAGTGAATAAAACTCCAATTTCCGATGAAGTTCATTCAACATTGAAGGGTCAGGCGAAGGCAGGCGAAGTTCTTCCAGCTCGAGAGTCAACGGCACATCGGTCCGGATGGTGGCCAGACGCTGAGAGAGCAGCGCTTGATCCTTGTATTCTTGGAGCAGCTTGCCGTTCTTCCCCGGCACTTCCGCTTCCAGCATGGCCAGCAGCGAACCGTATTGGTCCAACAATTGCTGGGCCCCCTTGGCGCCGATGCCGGGCACGCCGGGGATGTTGTCCACTTTATCGCCCAGCAGTGCCAGGTAGTCGACGAACTTCTCGGGATAGACGCCCCATTTTTTCTGGACCAATTCGCGGTCGTAGACGACGTCTCGAATGGTTTCCCACATTCTAACCTGCTCACCGATGAGCTGCGCGAAGTCCTTGTCGCTGGAAATGATCAGCACTTCGTGGCCGGCGGCCCGCCCGCGCTCGGCCAGGGTGCCGATGACATCATCCGCTTCGAAACCGGGGACACGCAGAATGGGAAAGCGGTAGGCTTCCACCACTTTGTCGATCCAGGGCAACTGTTCGATCAGGTCATCCGGCGCCTTATCGCGCTGAGCCTTGTATTCACTGTATTCCTGCTGGCGAAAGCTACCGCCGGGCGGGTCAAAAATCACGGCCCCAAACTCGACCGTGCGCCGTTGCAGCAACTTGTTGAACATGGTGGAAAAGCCCAGAATGGCGTTGGTGTGCAGGCCCTCTTTGGTGGCCAGGTTACTGGGCAGGGCGAAGTAGGCGCGATAGATCAGACCCGTTCCGTCCACCAGCACCAAACGCTTCACGTCCTACGGCTCCTGATCTTCGGGCGGAGCCACTTCGATCGGGGGGGCCACCGGCATCGGCGGCTCCCAGCGCAGCCAGTCCTGCCTGGTGAATTCCTCCTTGAGCAGAGGGCGCACCAGGTCGCAGGCGGGCTTCATCTTTCCTTTCAGCATCAACAGTTGAGCCAGGGTCAGCTGGTCGACGGGGGCGCGACTGCCCCCGAGCATGCGAATATTCCCGTCGGTCGGAGCGAGATCGGCGTCCAGCGCATGGGCCAGTTCCGGCTGCATGAGAGCGGCCGTTTTGTAGGCGGTAAAGGCCGGACCATACTGATTCAGTTTCTCGTTGAGCTGTCCCAGGATCCAGTGGAGTTGGCCTACTTTGGGCATGTATTGCGCGTAGGTGCGAAAACACTGGAGGGCGATCTTGGGATGTCCGGCCTTCCACTGGGCCACGCCTTCCCACCAGGCCGCCGCCACCGGCCGGGCCGGCGCAGCTTGTTGAAAACATTGAATGGCCTCGGTCCAATCCGATTGGAGCAGGGCCTGACGGCCAAGCCGCAGCCACTTGGCCGCGCCCGGTTTCAGCTCGACCGTCATCCGACGGGGAGCGGACTCCAGGTTCACCTTCATCTGCTGAGTTTCCCAGTCCTCGCCGGCCGAGACCCGCACCAAATGGGAGCCGGGGGCCAGGTCGGTCACTTGCGCGCTCCCTTTGCCGCGCAGCACGCGGTCGACAAAAATGAGTGCTTCGGGGGGCTTCGCTTCCACGGTCAACACCGGTTGAGCCCAACAAGAAAGCGTCAGCAAGCCAAGCAACAAGAAGGTTTTCATGGGGCCGGCTTCTCAGTCAGCCAAGAAATTCCCGCCCCCCCACCAGGAAACCAGCAGCCGAGGGGGTAGCGATGGAGATGAAACTGCTTCCCACGCTGGCCCTGGCTGTTGCCTTGATGGGCTGTCAAAGCACGCCGCCTCCCACCGCGCTCACCCCAACGGCCACGGCTGTAGCGGCTCCAGCCGACCAGGGATGGTTCACCTACTTCGCCCCCGACGGCAAGTATTCACTGCAGTTTCCTAAAGCCCCTGAAACCAAGGCGGCCACACCGGTCATTCTGATGCTGGTCTATCCCCTGGACAAGATGGGAAGCAGCCTGAGCTTTGTCTCCTCCAAAGTAGAGAACAAGAAGTTCACCCTCAAGCAGCTGATGGACAGCACCAAATCCAAGTTCGGCAAAGACATCCAGGTCGTCCACAGCCAGGAAGCCAGCTGGGGCGAGCACAAAGGCATCAAACTGGAAATGGAAATGAAGGGAAACCGTGTGTGGGTTCACATGATTCACGCTCAGCCCTACCTTTATCAGCTGCTCGCCCTGCAAGCCAAAACTTCGACCAAGGATTTTCCGCGGGAGCGAGAGCAGTATTTCTCGTCTTTTCAGTTTACCAAGAAGTAAAGCAGGACCCGCGGCCACACTAGACAACCTTTAAACAATGTCTGGAAAGGTCGACTTAAAACGTCCACTTCTGACCCTTTCCGGCTTCCTGATCGATGCAGAAGACCCGGAGCTTCGCACTCTGGAACTGGCCCAGCGCTACTTTGAGCGCCGCGTGGGCCAGCCAGGGGCGACCGAAGAGGAAATCTGCACGACGCTGATCTGGTTGGCGGGGGCACGAGTCTGGCTACATAACGCCAAGGGAGCTATGCACACGATAGCTCACCTGCGGGCGCGTTCGCGCGGGCGTTTCAAAGAAATCGAAACGCTGGCCAGCATGCTGGAGATTTTGCTCCATCTGGAGATGCGCGAAATTCGCCAGGGCCACGCCAAACTCGAAGTGATCCAGATCGAGAGCGACGACCCTCGCAACAAAGTTCGCCTGCAAGCCTGCGCCGAACAGATTAAGGGTAGGTTCCTATCAGCCCAAGGCCAGATCGAAGAAGCCATGGGCTGCTTTGACACGGCAGCCCAGGAACTCAAGGCCGGGGGCGCCGCCCAACTAGAAGACCTGGCCATCACCGCCGAGATCTACAATGACCAGGCCCACGCCTATCAGCGCGAGGGCAAAGCAGAGGACAGCCTGAAACTTTACGTGCAGGCCGAAACCGTCTGCCGCCACATCGTCTTCCCGCTGGGCCTGGCGCGTAGCTTACGCGGGCGAGGCACACTTTACTCGGACCGCAAAGAGTTCGCCGAGGCCATCAAACACTTTAAAGACGCCGTTGACATTTACCAGCGCCACGACTCGCCCCACGGCATTCTGCGCTGCAGCATCCTGTTGGGCCGCGCCTACTATGGCATTCACGACCTGCGCGAAGCGTTATTTTATTTCGAAGAGGCCCGTCTGCAGTGCGGCAAAGGCCGTTACCCCAACGACGAAGCCGAAGTGAACGCCCGCATCGGCGACATTATGCTGAGCGAAGGCCAATACGAGAAGGCCGCCGAGTACTACGAACAGGACCTGCAGCTCTCCCAGGTGCACGGGGACGAGCGCACCCAATCGCACGCTTTCCGCAACACCGGGCGAATCCAGCGCCTGCTGGGCAACTTCCCGCGGGCCGAGCAGTGCCTGCTGATGTCCGGACAGCTGCTGACCAAGCTCGGCGACCAGCAAGGCATGGTCGCCACTCTGCAGCAGATGGTGCAGCTCTACCTGGAGCAAAACAAAACCACCCAGGCCCGCTCCTCGCTGAACCATCTCAAGGACCGCAGCGAACGGCTGGGCCGTTCCCACGAAAAAGCCGTGTGCCGACTGTTCGAAGGCATCGTGTTGCGTCACGAAGGCCAGAGCACCCAGGCCCTACCCATCCTGAAAGACAGCTTGTTCGCGCTCTCGCGCGAGCCGGGCTTTTTCACGGTGCTGGCCCAGATGGAGCTGGCTCAAGCTTGTTTCGAAATGAATTACAAGGACGAGTCGGTGGCCAAATTCCTGGAAGCCATCAACATGGCCCGCCAGCTGAAGCATCACGACATCGAAAAACGTGCCCTGGACATGCTCTCCAAGGTCGATCGCACCGAATGGGCCAAGGCCCTGCGTCAGGCCGGGGGTCCTACCGCCGAGCGCAACACCAGCCGCGCCATCCTTTCGTTGGTTTGCTGCGAGCTGCGCAACACCAGCTGGCTCTGGGAGCAGGACGTCGACCGCATCACCGCCATGCTGGACGGCTACTACGAGGCGATGGCTCAATCGATCAGCAAGCAGCGCGGCATCGTCATCCAGATTGTGGGCAGCCGCGTGATCGCCGTCTTCGGCCTGGAGGCCAGTTGCGACCCGGTGCAGGGCCTGCGTTGCGCCGAAACCTGCCAGGAGGCCTTCTTCAAGCTTCAAGGCGAGAACACGCAATACTTAAACCTGGGAATGGCTTGCAGCATCGCCACCGGCCACTGCCTGCACGGCTTGATGGGAGCCACCGACCACAAAGGCTACCGCATCGTGGGCGAGCCCTGGGAGCTGATCGACCGACTGCTGGATCAGGCCATCTCCGGTGAAATCTGGGTCTGCCAGGACACTCATCGCGGCATCCGTCATCTGGACAACAACTTCACCCCGCGCGACGTGGCCGACCGCGGCGGCGAAGGCAAGCTGGTAGCTTATACGGCGTCCTCCAGCCGACAGGTGGCGAAAAAGCCCGCTAAAGCCCGGAACTGAACCCTCTACTGCTCGAGGTTGACGCTCAACGGTGTCGCTTGACCGGAACGCTCCAGGTTGAAATTTAGCGACTGCGCGTTGCGCAGTTCCATGAGGATCTCGGGCAAATTTTCCACCGCCTTGGCGGGTTTGTTATTCAGGGAAAGCACCACATCGCCGGACTGGATTCCCAATCGCGAGAAGGGGTTCTCTCCCCCTTTGTAGTTGATTTGAACGCCAATGCTCTCGCCATTGCGCAGGACGGGCTTGACCAGGATGTTGCCTATCCACTGGCCCTTGTTGTCGATATCTTCGCGCAACTCGCGACTGGTTTTATAAGGCCCCCTGGCGGGCTCCATGCCGGGGGGCGGCACGGGCTTGAAGGCTCCCTGATCGAAGGCTGGCGGGGGCGGCGGCGCGGCGTTGTTGTTAGCCACCGACATCGAGATGGTGTATTCCTGATTGCGAGCGTCACGCAGTCGAGCCTGGAAAGCACCCACCTCGATCACCTTGAAGCCTTGAAAATCCTCGCCCAGGGACACCACCGAGGTATCCTGGCTGCCCGAGGCCTGCAACACCGCAAGCGCCTGCCCTTGACCTTCCAAAGTGCCCACCAGGGTGGGCAGAGCGGTAGCGTTCACCACCGCCACCGTTGGATTGGAGCCGTTGATGGTAGCCGTTCCCGTAACGGGCCCGCTCCCTGGAGAAGGGGAGGCCTGGGGATGGGCATTTAAGAGGGCCATCAATTCGCCAGGATTGGTGGGTCCGGGAGGAGCGATGGGCGCGCCCGCGCTCGTCTGCTGGCGCTGGGGGCGGTTGCTAAATTGCCGTTCCATCACCGCGCAGGCTACGTCACCGCAGAGATAGGCCAGCAAGGCCACGCTCAGCAGCGGTAGAGCGGGATGTTGGGGCAATTTCATCGGGAGTAGTGCTCCATAGCCAGAATGAAGGCGTCTTCGCCAGTCAAGTCTAACTGCAGCTTGGCCGGAATTTGTTCCCAGCTCAAACCCTGAGATTTGTATTGCATGATCTGACCCAGGTCCAACTGGCTCATGCGGGCGATTTGCAGACAGATGGCCTGCTCGGCTAGCAGCCAGTTGGTCTGGGAAAGCATCAAATCTTCGCTGGGAGTGGCCTTGTAGGCGCGCAGCATCAGCGGCCGGATAGCCATCTTCTCGTCCACCGTCAAGCGGAATTGCTCGTAACGCAAGGGCATCTCTGCGGGAAACTTCTTGCGCTTTCTGGCGCACAACACGGTTCCCTGGGTATAGCCGGTCAACAGCGGATAAACGCCGGTGAGCGGACCGCGAGTCAGCACGTCGGGACGCATGCCATAGGCCAGGCAAATCTCCGACCAGGACAACTGCTGACCGCCCCGAGCCGCCAGAATAGAGTCGATCGTGAGCGGGCGATGGTGAGCCAGAACACCCGCCAGCACCCAATCGCCCACAACCAGCGCACCCTTGCCGGCGGTGTCCGTCAAAATCTCCTCTGGACACCCGAACGGGTCATCTAAAGCCCGCCGGATGCGATGGATCTCGTCGTCGTCGAGCCGGAAGCGTATGACTTGTGTCTCAGTCGGCAGGGTGGGAGGGAAAGCATTAATGGTCAGGTCGCGCTTCAAACCCGAATAGACATCGGGAAGATAGTGGAGAAGCTTGGGCTTGTAGAAGGTGACGCCCAGCTGCAGCAAATTGCGCACTGGAATGGGCAGGGTCAGCGGGTCGACTTCGACTCGTTCGGCCACTTCCAACCAGCGCATCTGGCGGCGCAATTCTAAAAGCTCGTTAAGACTTGCTCCTTTGTGCATAAGCGCCAAAGCAATGATGGCATCGGAATAACTGTAGCCGGCCAAAAACATTTCTTGAGGCACGCGAGCCGGAATCTCGTAGCTATCAGCCAACCACTCACAGGCAAAGCGCATATCGACCACGGCCCGGGCGGAAGGGGCTTGCGGCAGGGGCGCTACCATCTCCACTCGGTCGTGAGCCGAAACGGCCGTATCTTCCAGAGCTGCCGAGTCCTGCTGCGCGCCCGCCTGGGGGGCTGCGCACAAGAGTCCGAGAAGAAGGAATGGAAAAATCTGCAACTTCATAGGGGGGAACGTTATTCTTTGGGGAACAAAGCACCTGCGTTGAAACGAAAAGCATTTACCCTGACGGAAGTCCTCATTGGGCTGGCTCTGGCCAGTATTGTCCTGGGCGTGGTCTTGCAAAGCGCGACCCGTGATGTGGTCAGCGTGGCCCGGACGCCGGACCGCTACCAGGCTCTGCTGCGAGCCAGCCAGGTGCTCGAGTACCGCATGGAGGAAGACCACCAGGGCAACGACCCGCGCGGCAGCGCGGGCGAAAAATTCCCCTACGACATCAGCAACCGGCCCGTCGTCACCGACCCGCGCGTGGAGCAGGTGGAAGTGGCGGTGGGGGCCGGGGCCGGGCTGCGCGAGACCGTTTCCGCCTATCGGCTACGCGTGAGGCGGCAGTCCAACAATGCCGACCCCACCCCCAGCCCCAGTCCCAGCGCCAGTCCCGGGGCCAATACCAGCCCTGACGCCAGTGGCTCCAATGTCACCGCTCCCACCAGCAATAACGGCAACACTCAGTGAGAAGAGGCTTCACCCTGTTTGAGGTGCTGATGACCCTGGGACTGGTGGCCATTCTCACTTCGATTCTGCTGGTAGTGGTGGTGCGGGTGGCCCGCATGACGCGGGTGACCACGCAGGCTTCGCTGCGACGCAAACACTGGATCGACGCCACCGAAGTACTCCGTTGGGAACTGCGCAACTTGTTTGTCCCCCCGCCGGGCGAAGCACCGACCAACGCCATCGCTGTCGGCCTGGTGGGAACGCCCGACACCCCCCTATGGGGCGAACCGGGCTCCAGCGAAGGCCGAGACAGCCTAAGCTTTTTGACCACCCAGGCGCGCAAGCAGAAGGGAATCTGCGAAGTTGGCTTTCGCGTGCAACCACGCAGCGGGGGTGACGGTCTAGACCTGGGCTATCGAGAGTTCCCTCTGCGCAATCGTGCCGGCTTGCACGGCCCACTGGACGCCCAGGAAGCGCCCTGGAACATTCTCCTCGACGATGTCACCCATCTATCCCTGGATTACTCGGAGGATGGCTGGCTCTGGAAGCGCGATTGGACGCAAACAGCCGCTCCTAAGCGGGTGCGCGTTCACCTGGAAGCCAAAAGGCTGCCGGCCATTGATTTTCAGATCACCCCGGGCTTGGGGGGCGGCCGATGGTAATTTTGATGGTGCTGGCGATGCTGCTCATCCTGGTGGTGTTCGGTTTTCAGCTGAGCGACTCGGCCGGTGCCCTGCACAAATTGGAAGACCGGGTGCGTCAACGAGAGCAAAATTATCAGGTGGCCCGTTCCGCGGTAGAGCTATCCGTCGACCTCTTGAAGGTGGATGAGATTGACGTCGACTCCGCGCGCGACACCTGGGCTTTGGGCAGTCAGCGCCTGCGCTGGGAAGGCCGCGACCTGTTCCTTGAGATTCGTGACGAGGAAAGTCGCTTTCCCATCAGCCAATTGCCCGTTCCCGGCAAAGACGAGCCGGACCGACTCCTTTTTGCACAGGCGCTGGAGCGATTGCTCACCAGAACCGGCCTGGCGGGAGCACCCGCATTGGCCAGCCTGCAAGACTGGGTCGACCTGGACGACGATGTGCGTAGCAATGGCGCCGAACAGGGAAGCTATCCTCAACTAACGGTCAAGAACGGCCCTCTCGATAGCGTGGACGAACTGGAGCGCCTGCGGAGCTGGGGACCCCCGCAGGTTCCACCCCCCGAGGCTTTAGATCCGTCCAGCACCCGCCTGGATGAATTCAAAAGTATGTTCCAAAGCGAGGGCGGCAAAGCCGGTTCCGCCAACTGGGGGGATTTTCTTTCTGCCTACGCGCAGGGCAAGATAAACGTGAACACCGCCCCCAAAGAGGTTTTAGGCAGCCTGGATGAGGCAATGAGCGATAGCGTTGTCACCGAGCTCATCGCGTTTCGGTCGCGAAATGTTCTCCGCAACCAGGAGGACTTGAAGAAAATTCCCGGCATAGACAATGACCTTGCCTTCCGACTGAACAAAGTCGTGGGCTATGCCAGTCAGGTATTCCGCGTGCGGGTTATCGTGACCAGTCGAGAAATGCCACTGGAATTAGAAGCGATGTTAGAACGAAAAAGCCAGAGGGAAATTGTGGTCCGCTATTGGAGGGCGCGCTGAGTTTTTACAGCGTAGGTAAAGATTTCGGGAGCACCGGCACACGCGCGGTATCTCTGGGTCTGATCGGGGGATCTGTCATTCCCCTGGATAAAGGTGGGCGACCCGTCGCGGTCGCCCCCAGCCACTGCTTTACCTACCGTAAAGTGCGCCTCCCCCAGGCCGGCGCCAAGGCTTGTCGCCGCATCGTTCAGGAGGAACTGACCTTCGGGTTACCCCTCCCCCTTCA
>JALHOV010000311.1 GCA_022842865.1 Vulcanimicrobiota bacterium
TAGCAGCTTCCTCAACCTCTCCCGCGAGCGATGCAAGGTGACTTTGACGTTGCTCTCGCTCATCTCCAATGCTTCGCTGATTTGACGGCAGTTCCACTCTTCCAGATAAAAGAGCACCACCACCGCCCGACCCACCTCCGGCAGGGCAAGCACAGCCTGGCGCACGCGCAACTGATCCTGGCGGCGCAACCACAACTGGTCTGGCTCCTCGCCCCCCTCGAGAGTGTCGTCCTCCGGTTCCTGCCGGGACCGTTTTTGACTGCGCAGGCGGTTCAGACACAGCCGGGTGGCCACCGTGGTCAGCCAGGGCAAGGGGGACCGATTGCCATCTAACCTGCCCAGATGCGTGTAAGCCGACACGAAAGTCTCCTGGGCCACGTCCTGCGCCTCGACCGATTGGGCCAGCATGCGCTGGCAGAGACGCAAAATCCGCCCCTGACAGCAACGCACAATCTCTTCAAAGGCCGTCAGATCGCCGCGCTGAGCCTGTTGCACCAGGCCCGGTAACGGATCCTCAGCCAACTTTTGAATCAGGCCCAGCACGAAATTTTGCCAAACTCCCTCCCCAATACCTGGCGCGCATCGGCGCCCAACCAATCCTCGAGAATGCTGGCGTAGAGCTGGCGAAAGTCATATTGCATCATCAGGTCTCCATCCATCAATCGAGTCAGAGAAGGGTGTTCTCCATAGAGCCCGCCCTTTACTCCGCCCCCCAACAGAAAGCACGGAGCGGCCCCGCCGTGATCCGTACCACCACTGCCGTTCTCCTCGACCCGCCGGCCGAATTCCGAGTAGACGCAAATCAGAGTATCGCGCTCCCAACCCCGACGCTGCAACTCGGTGTAAAATTCGGCCACAGCGGTGGCCAGTTCGGCCAGAGCCCTGGCTTGCTTGGTGAGCTGATCCGAGTGGTTGTCAAAACCGCCCAGGCTGGTATGAAAGAGCCGGCCCTGCGGCCATAAGTCGAGCATGGTCCGCAACGAAGCCTGCAATGGCGGCCCCTCCCAGTGCTGCCCCTGGCAACTTTTCAAATGGGCGTAGTTCCTGGCCAGATGCCGTTGTTCGCAGCCAGCATAGAGGCCATCCAGGGCCGACTGCATCCAGGCCGGCCGAGCCGGAGGCGCCGGCTGGTCGGAGCGCAAACACAGGGGGACGCGCCCACTGTCTGGAGGCTGCCAGAGCGCCCGACATAAACTGCGGTTATCCACCTGAACGCTGTCCCAACCGCGGGCCGCCGCCAGCCGTCCCAACCAGCCGTCCTGGCTGCTCAGTCCGGCCGATTGCCAGATGTCGGCACTGAGAAAGTGGCTGCGATTGGGCTCGGGATAGCCCACTCCCTGCACCACCGCCAGCTTGCCCCGTTGCCAGAGGGGTAGCAGCGGGCTCAAGGCGGGATGGAGGCCTAGTCCGGCGGACAGCTTCAGCACCTGGGATTGCGCCAGCGTCGGACGAGCACGGCGATAGGCCGGGTCGGTCCAGGGAATGACGGTGTTGAGACCGTCGTTGCCGCCGAAAAGGTGAATCATGACCAGGCGCCTCGGGCGGGTCGCCGCAGCCGGGGCCGGCACAACCGAGAAGGCGCCCAAAGCCAGTAACCCTTGTAAAAAATCGCGTCTTTTCACTTCAGCTGCACCTCCGGACTGGCCAGCACCAGTTGGAGCACTTCGCTCTGGCCAATATTTTGGGCCACCGCTCGGCGCAAAGCCGGACCGGCGTCTTGCTGATGGCAAAGCTGGAGCAAACGCTCGGCGGCCTGCTCTGGTCTACAACCGGCCACCATCTCCCGGCCGCGCTCCGCCCAAACCCGGGCCTTGGAAGCCTTTCTCTGGATCCAACGGAGACGAGATTGCAGGGTAGAGGTGTCGAGCCAACCGTTTCCCTGGCGCCAGCCGGCCACGCTGGGCGGAAAGAAAGGCAACTGTCCCATGCTTTGCAGGTCTTTGGCTTCCCCCAGTCCGTAACCAAACCCCAGGATCTTATTCACCTCAAGACTCAGCTCGATGGGACTTTTGATGGCCTGACGGCGGGCGGCGGCCTCCTGAAAGGCTTCCCCCAGGAAGAGCGACTTGACCACCACCGCCATCGAACCGTGATGGCGCAGAAAAACCCCGGCCAGCCGCTGAACTTCGGCTGCTGGAGCCGCCTGGCCGCAAAAAAACTCCCAAAGCCTCCCGCACACATGGGCTGCGGTTGCCGGATCGCGGGCCAGCCGGCGCAAGATCTGCTCCCCGTCCAATTGCCCGCGGAGCTCCATAAAACGCTTGCTGGAAGCGTCGTGCCGAGCCAGGTTGTTGCGGAACTGACCGCCTTGCAACCAGGCCAGCTCCCAGCCGGTGAAAGCCCGAGCCGCCTGGCGCAAGTCGCCTTCGCTGTAATGTCCGGGCCCGGTGGTAAAGAGCTCCATCACTTCGCGGGCGAAGTTCTCGTTGGGATGCTCAGGATGATTGCGGAAACCGTCCAGGTAAATCAGCATGGCCGGGTCCTGGCTGACGCGCAACAACAGCTCCTCGAAGTGTCCCAGCGCATTCTCCCGCAACAATTGGTTTTGACAAAGCAATAAGCCGGCCGAAAAGACCGGGTCGGCGCTGGTGGTGAAGTAACCGTGCCAGAACAAGGTCAGCTTCTCACGCAGTCCACCCCTCGCCAGACGATCCATCCACCAGCCGATCAATCCGCCCAGCTGCAACAGGACGCCAATCTGGCCGGGCGGCAAGCGCGTCACCAGCGGCGGAGGGTCGTTGGCCAGCGGTGCGCGCAATTGTTCGTCCAGCCAGGCAGCCGCTCCGATCCTGCGCACTCGGCGAACCTCCGGGGGAGCCGCTCCGAATCCGGCGCAACGCAAAAGCCAGCAAGCCTGGCGAACTTCCATCAGCGCCTCCAGGCGGGCGGCAACACAGCCGAGCCCAGAGCTGCCAAAGTAAGCTGGGAGAGCAGCAGCCAGCCGGGCGGAAAAGCCAGCGTCAGGCCAAGCGGCAAGCTACCGGCGGCCGGAGCCCAACGTCCCTCCACGCCCAGGCCTTCCCCGGCCAGCACCGCCAGGGCAGGAATGCTGAAACTGAGCCAGAGCATGTCGGCCAGCAAGAGCACGATGGCCAGGGGCGGGCAATGCAGAACCAAAAAAGCCTGGGCCACCAGAGCCAGCACCCCCATCAAGTAACAGCGCAGCGGACGCTGCCGTAGTTGCAGGCCACAGGCTTGCGAAGGCCCGCCAAAGAGAGCCCTGCACAAAGTGTTAAAAGCGGCCAGTCCCAACGTCAACAGCAAGATGGCCAGCAACACCCCCGCCAGCAGCGGAAAGCGCAGCAACAATAGCAAGACGGGGCCACCCAAAAGGATCCACTTCTTCATGCTAACCCTCCTTATTTGAGAGGGTTACACCGCTCGGGTCCAACGGGTTACAGATTTCAGAAAAAGTTAAGGGCTACTTTTAAGCAACGATTTCGAAACAATTGCCGACCGGGTAATGGCGTAGGCTGAGGTAGGTCTTCTCGCATTCAAAATACAGACCGGCACAAAGCCGGCGCTACCCGGAGGAGTGTCATGCAAGTTACGGCAAAGTTACAACCCACCTGGAACGTGAAATTCCGGTTGCCCGTCAAAGGTCAGAACGACCCACCGGCCCCCGAGCCGCAGCAGCCCAAGGGTCCCGGCGCGCTAAAAAAAGCGCTGGAATACTCCGGTGAGCGCCTGCTCGACATGAGCTACGCCACTTCGGCCCTGCCGAAGTTCATCTACCCCACCGTGGTGGGCACCCCCCAGCAAGAGGCCATGACCTGGGCCGCTCTCGACAATCTTCCCATGCACGAAGCGGTGCGTCCCATTTCCATCGAGACCATGCCTTCTTTCAAGCAAGGCCCCAATCTGCTTGGCGTGAACCGCGTGGCGATCGGACATATCCGCCTCAACGCCAGCGGCTACGACATGGAGTTCCCCAGCCAGTTTCAAGAGACGGTCACTCACGAGGTGGGCCACTCCAACGACTACAAATCCGGGATATTCTCCATGCTGACGCGCCAGAACGGCAGCACCCACGAGCATTTCGGCAAACCCGGCTTCGTCAGCGACTACGCCGAAACCCAGCCCGCTGAGGATTTCGCCGAGACCTATCGGGTTCATCACCACAACCCGCGCCAGCTGGAGGCCATTAACCCGGCCAAAGCCGAAGAAATGCGCAAACTGGGCACGCCCCACTTCCTGGAGAGATTGGTGGATAAGCCCGCTTATCGAGAAACCGGCAAGTACGTGGCCCAGGCCTTTCACTCGGTGCCCCTGGCGCGTGCCGGCTTGGAGCTGATGCGCCAGGTGACCGTGGCCAACCTGGCTATTATGGGCGGCTCCGAGGCCATTCAAGGAGTGATCAAAGGCGACTGGGAACGCGCCGCTGAGGGCACGTTGCTGGCAGGCGCCGGAGCCGGTATGGCCATGGCGCCCACTCTGCCCTGGCTGGGCGTAGCCTCCACTGCGGCGCTGGGCGCCAACCGCGGTTTGAAATTGGCTCAGGAGCAGGGCGCCACGCCCGCCCAAAAGGTGGTGGCAAGCGCGGCCGGCGCTGTGGGCGGAACGGTCGGCGGCTTCGTGGCCCCGTTGGCGCTGGTGCAGGCCGGCTACTCGCTGGCCGGGCCTATCGGAGGCACGGTCGGTATGGTGGTCGGCGGTCTCTTCGGCGGCTACTACGGTGGCAAACTGGCTGCTCAGGCCGCTCTCGCGTTGACCAATCCTTAAGAGCACCCGGTGCCACTGGTCGCTCATCTGGATTTGCCTACCTTCGCGGACATGCGCCGCCAGGGTGAGGCCGTTTTAACGCTGGAACAGGCCCTGCGCCAGGACATCCGAGAGCTTCACATCGGCTTTCTCAACATGATGCCCGATGCCGCTCTACGCACCACCGAGCGCCAGTTTTTCAAGTTGCTGGGCGGCTGCAACCAGATCGCCCAGATCTACGTCCACCCCTTCTCCATTCCCGGCCTGGAGCGCAATCCGGAGACGCAAGACTACATCCAGACTCGCTACGAAACCTTCGAACACGTCCGACAAGTCGGAATGGATGCACTGATCATTACGGGCGCCAACGTGGCCAATCCCAACCTGAACCAAGAACCACTCTGGGAGCCGCTGCAACAAGTCATCGCCTGGGCGGACCGCGAGGTGACTTCCATCCTTTGCAGTTGCCTGGCCACTCACGCCCTGCTCAAAAGCCTCTACAACATCGACCGGCAGCCCTTAACCCGCAAGCGCTGGGGAGTTTATCCTCACCGCTGCGCGCGCAGTCCCCATCCATTGCTGCGCAACATCAATACTCGCTTTGACGTGCCTCATTCGCGCCATAACGAGGTAACCCGAGAGCAACTGGAAGCGGCCGGCCTGCAGGTCTTGATTGAAAGCCTGGAGGGCGACGTGCACGTCGCGGTTAGCCCGGACGGGCTGCGCTTCGTCTTTTTTCAGGGTCATCCGGAATACGATTTCAACAGCTTGCTTAAGGAATACAAGCGCGAGGTGCTGCGCCACCGTAACGGCGATCGTAGCCAGACGCCTCCCCTACCAGAAAACTACCTGCAACCGGCCGAGGCCGAGTTGGCCATCCAATTCCCCCTGCCGGAAGAGCAGATTGAAGCGGGACTGGACAACACCTGGGGCGACACCGGCAAAGCCATCTTCAACAACTGGCTGGGCCTGGTTTATCGCCTCACCCACGTCGATCGGCACAGACCCTTCGTGGACGGCGTGGACCCGGCCAACCCTCTAAATCAATAGCTGCGCGTCCAGACGTGCCCGATCCGCCGGCGATCATCGGGCATTCCTTTGGTCAAAGTATTCAAATAGGCGGGATTGTAGGTCAGCGAGACGTCCTTAGTCTGCGCGATGTTCACGCCACCCTGACGGGCTACGACCGCGCCTTCGATCTCCAGATGTTCCAATGCGGCATCATCGGCTACCCAGAGAGCATTTTCGCCCGACTCCTTTTTCAAGCCGCCAAATAGATTGACGTTGTTGTCGGCGTAAATCAGTCCCTTGAAAGAGATCGCGTGGTTGCTTCCAGCGTAAACATTGACGTTCTCGCCATAAAGCACCACCCCGGAAGTCTTGTCAGCATCGACATTGGTTCCCTCACCTGTCCAGGCATTCGGGTTGCACATCAGGTGAAGATCCTTCTCGGCCACCAAAGCTCCGTCGCCCATCAGCGTGCCCTGAATGACAATGTTGCCGGTCGCCCTCAAAGCCCCACTGCTGAAGTCGGTGCTGCGCAAATTGACCGCCGGCACATCGCCCGGAATGTTGGATAGGATTTTCAGGTCCCCCTCAACGTGAATGGCCGAATTGTCGGCCGTAAAGGTGTTGGTGATAAAATTGTAGGTCATGGCTGGCTCGCCGGTGCCTACCGCCCCGATCCTCACCACTCCATCCACGGCGCCTTCCCAAGTTCCGTCGATGCTCCCGCCCGTGCCGTAATACCAGTTCTTGGTCCATCCGTCGGGGGAGGTGTAGGTCATAAACTTGAGGGTCCCCAACTCGTTCAATGCATAGGTGCCCGGACTCATCTTTCCCCAGGCCTGACCCGACTTGTTGGGCCCCGCTCGGAGGTCGTCCGGGCTCAGTTTGTAAATATCGTGACTCACTTTGGACTTAGGCGCCAGAGTGCCGCCGATGGCGTTGGCCACCTTGTTCAGGTCGGCCCCACTGAGAGTCTTAGCAACATTCTGATTTTTCAAATCGCGGGTTTTGATGTCCCCTTTAGCCCAGATCACCCCGTCGGCCTTGTTGCCGTTGTACGCCGCCACAAACTTGGTACTCACACCGCCCTGATCGGAGTCGTTGAGAACGATGTCCGAGTTGGACCGAATCCAGTTGCGAGTTTGGTCAGTACTGGCGATGCGGATATCATTGTTGGTATTGAGAGTCAGGCTCTTGGCCGTGAGCGAGGCATCAAACAGGGGTTCGCCGCGATAGAGAATGTCGCAACGGTTGTGAAAACCGCCCGAGTCGGCATCTACACGAATCAGCACCGCATCAGCAGGCACGTTGATGCTGCCCACTGTCTTGGGGTCGGTAACGGGAACCTTCTCCGAGTTCAGGTTGTTGACGATGTTCAGGGTAAAATGCGGTTCCCGGCCAGACCCTTTATCATCCACCACCCAGCCTTCCAGCTGATACTTACCCTTGCGTTTGATCCTCAGTCCACCGTTCGGGGGGCTGTAGTCGTCCTGATCAAACTCTCCCTTGCCGAAGTTCTGATTGTCCTCCAGCTTGTAGTAACACCACTGGGTAGCACTCTCTTTGGCCATTTCGGCCTCGCGCTCGCGCTGATTGGCTCCCAAACTGGCAAAGTTGGAGTGATTGGCGGCCACAAAGGCGCCCGTCAACATCACCACCACTGAGGAGACGGTGAGAACCAACATCAGGGCCATACCCTTTTTCTTCATGCCAGTTCCTCCGTGAATCCGTCTTAATAACGCGGAAAGGTGTTGGTGGGATTGATTACCGTGCGTATTTCTAGAATTTCCACCGAGGACCTTCCCCCCATCGCCAGCCGTCCTGCTTTACTGCGCATGCGAAGATGAACGACGACCAACTGGTTGGACGGGTCCAGAGTCGCTTCAAATTCCATCACCCGATCGGAAAGCACCTTAACCGAACGATCCAGAAGCTCGGGAGCGGCCGTAGAGAGGTCACCAGGCTGCAAGTTCTTCGGATCGCTGCGAGTGCTCGGCGGGTTGTCTCGCAGTAACAGACGGACGAGCTTGCCGTCTGGATTGTCCCGGGTGGCAAAATAACAGACGAAGCAGTCCCAAATCGGGAGCCCCGAGATGCTATCATAGCTTGCATTGGCCTCGAGGTTGCGCAAGCCATTGAAACACAATCCATCGCGATGGACCGTCACCTGCGGATTCTGGGCAGGGGGCTTTTCGGGAACATCGACGGTGATCGCCAGCGTGCTCGCCGACTGATAGCTGGAGTTGAGCAAGTCCTTCCGCAAGGGCGCCATCAATCGGCGCAGGTCGCCTTGCAACTCCAGTCGATTGTTGCCCAGCTTAAAGCCGGTCACGCCCACCTCGAAAACAGCGAAGACCACCAGGATCAAGCTGCCCAGCACTGCCAGAGTCACCAGACTTTCCAGCAGGGTAAATCCGCCCCGACGCCTCACCGAATTTGCTCAACAAAGACGCAGCGGGACAGGCGGACTCGCAAGCGCCCGTAGTCGCGGCGCCGGTCCTCCGC
Source organism: Vulcanimicrobiota bacterium (assembly GCA_022842865.1). Taxonomy (GTDB): domain Bacteria; phylum Vulcanimicrobiota; class Xenobia; order Xenobiales; family JADMJV01; genus JADMJV01. The sequence continues at coordinate 8,215 of JALHOV010000311.1, forward strand.
CTCTTGATTGGTCCACCAATAGACATTGACATCCAGACGATACATATCGCCCATGTTGGAGCTCCCCTGGGTCAAGGGGCGGCTCTCCAGGTGATAGTGGAAGGTGGTCTTGCTGGCCGGGTCGCGCGTCTGCAGGTCCTGCTTGGAGGAAGCGTCGGCCCAGTCACTGGGACTGGCGTTGGCATACTGGTCCAGCACCCGGTTGGCGATCTCCAAAGCCACCGTCTGGTCCACGCTTTTACTGGAGCTGACGGTGATGCGCACAAACAAACCGATGACCACGACCGCAATGATAGCCAGAAGTCCAATGGCTACCACCAATTCCGAGACAGTAAAAGCAGCCGGTCGCGAGCGCATAGGTTGGCATATTTCGAATTACTGGACCAGAAGACCTACCCGCTGGTAGGCCGCGATCAAGGTTGCCGCCGTCATTTCGACTTCTTCGGCCGTGGTGGAGCGTCCCAGGCTGAGGCGCACCGCTCCCTTGCCGACCTCCGGGTCGACACCCAGAGCCGCCAGAACGTGGGATAAGCGAACCACGCCATCGTGGCAGGCCGGACCGGTTGAGGCCGCCAGCTGCGGGCAGTCCTGAAGCAGTGCGGCTCCGGTGGTGCCGAGGAAATTGAGGCTCAGGGTATTGGGCAGACGGTGCCGAGGGTGCCCGTTGACCACCACCCGGTCGCCCAGCTCGGTCTGCAAACGCTGCTGGAGCGTATCGCGCAAGCGGGCCATCCGGCTACCGTCCTCGCGCCAACGCCGGGAGGCCAACTCGCAGGCGGCCCCCAACGCCACCGCGGAGGCCACATTCTCAGTGCCGCTCCGCTGACCGCGCTCCTGACCCGCACCCATCAGGTAGGGATCCAGCGCGACTCCCTGGCGCACGTAGAGAGCACCGATTCCCTTGGGCGCATAGAGCTTGTGGCCAGCAATGGTCAGGAAATCAACACCCCAGGCCTGCACGTCCACTTCCAGCTTGCCCAGACTCTGGGCGGCGTCGCTATGGAAGAGCGCGCCGGCCGCGCGGGCCCGGGCCGCCAGTTCCGCGATGGGCTGCACGGTGCCGACCTCGTTGTTGGAGTGCATGATGCTGACCAGGCGAGCCTGGACCCCGTCCAGTTGCTCGGGCTGCAAACAGCCCTGGCCGTCCACGGGCAACCGCCGCACCGTTCCGATCCCTTGTGCCTCCAGCCGGTCACAGGCTTTGAGAATACTGGGGTGCTCGATGGTGGTAGTGACCATTTGGGTGGGGCC
>JALHOV010000312.1 GCA_022842865.1 Vulcanimicrobiota bacterium
CACTCTGGATAACGGCATTTATAAACGCCGGGTCGAGATCAGCCGGGTCGGCAAAGTCAAAGAGCTTCGTCTATAGAGGCGTCTCGGCCGTGTTCGGCTGCACTTCCAGGTGGTTGGCGACTTTCTTGATACCTTCCACCTTTTTCACCAGCGTTTCGGCCCGGTCTTTCCCGGCCTGGCTGGGCACCCCGCCTTTGAGCACCAGCAAATCGTTCTCGGCGCTCACCTGAATGTTGCAGGGAGCCAGCTCGGCATCGGTGGAAAGATTCATTTTGGCGGCCTGCACTTTGGCCGAGTCGATCGGCTGAATAGAGGTGGGCGGCGGCTCGCTAGGCCCGCTGCAGCCCATCACCAACGCTGCCATCAGGTGTAATGCCCACTGCTTCATCGCTACCTCCAACTGTTGCTCCCACGCCACCACTGCGTTTGGCGAATATGAAAAAGATACCACCGATCACGCTCCAAAACACGAGCATCATGCTCAGTCCGAAGGGAATCAGGTTGGCGCGCGGATCGGCGCCGGCAAACTTGAAGAGCTGTTGAATCACCAGGTCGCGGCTGCCCAGACCGCCCGGAGTAATCGGCACGGCGGAAATCGTGTTGGCGACCTGAACGGCCAGAAAGTAATGCCGGGTGGCAAGCCCCTCAATGTGGAAAGACTTGCCGATGCACATCACATTTAGAGTGGCCAACGAATGCATAAACGCGGAAAGCGCCAGGGCTCGCAGCACCGTCGGAATATGACTGCGATAGAGGTCGACGCTGCGAACCAGTCGTACGAACAGGCCGACCAGTTTGGGTGGAAATTTGCGGCCGGCTCTCTTGATGAGCTCTTTGAGAGACTCTGGCAACCAGTAATCACGGCTTAAAACCAAAACCACACCCCCGCCGCCGACCACACTGATCAGAACCACGAAGCCCACCATTGACTGCACTTTGGGGTCCGCAGTCAAGAGCTCGGCCCAAACAAAGGGAAGAGTCAACAGGGCCACCACAAAAAGCCCGAGCAGGCCCACGATGCGGTCGACGAGGATGGACAGGATCGCCTCTTCTCGACGATTACCGGCCTGGGCCTGGACATAGTACATCTTGAAGACGTCGCCGCCCACACCCCCGAAGCCAAAAAGATTGAAGAAAATGCCGATCATGGTAAGGCGGAAGGCGTCCCACTGAGAAATCCTGACTTCCTGGAGGGCCAGCAGCGTGCTCCAACGGTAACTTGCCAGGGCCGTGCCCAGAGCGGTCAACAAAACGCCCAGCGCAATCCAGCGCCAGTCGATGCTAATGAATTCGTGGGCGAGGTTGGCCCCGGCCGACGCCAGCACCCAGTTGATGGCCCAGGCGGCCACAGCCAGACTGAAAACCAGGCGAAGTACATCGGTTAACTTCAAACGACTCATCGACGCGCTCCCGAACGATTGCACAACTGGAGAATCAACAACTGCATGACCAACAACGGATCCGATCCTGTCTTAATTCGAAAGTCAGCCCGGGCCAACCGTTCAAAAGCGTTACTCAAATCCGTCTCGTTCCAACTGCCGAGCTCCTCTAAACTCTTCTTGATCTGAAACTCGCTACGCCGCGGCAACTCTTTGGCGATGGCTGCCGCCGTCTTGAAGCGCGGCCGTAGCTGCAGAACCTGCACCAGACCGAGCAAATAGCTGTTCAGATAGGAGAGCAAGGACTGGGCCGCCTCCTGCTTCAGCAGGCGCTCGAGCAGCGCGTAGGCCTTGCGAATATTGGGCTCCCCCACGGCCGCCGTCAGCTTCCAGGTCTGCACCTCGGCGCTGTCGTGCACCATCTGGTCCAACTCGGCCTGGCCGACCTGACGAGACGCCCCCGCGAACAGGGCCAGCCGCTCCACCGCCGAGGTAATCAGGCGCAAACTGCCGGCGGTGCGTTCCGCCACAACCTGTTGTTGCTGGTTGGTCAGGTCCAGATTGTGTTGGCCGCAGCAGTAGGCAACAAAGTCACTGCGCTGCTTGGCCTCCAGATCGCAGGTGAGCACGTTGGCCTTCTGACGCAAGGTGTCCCAGAGCCCGGACTTGGTCTTGGGAGTATCCCCTGCCAGGGCCACGATCAGGCCAGGATGCAGGGCCTCCTGTTGCAACATTTTGTTTAGCTCGTCGGCGGTCTTGGCCGGCAATTCGTGGACGTTCTGCAACTCCAACAAGCGCCGGTCAGTCATCATGGGAAGCTCCGAGAGCGCGTCGAGCATGACCCCGGGCTTGGTGGAGGCGCTCAGACGGAGGACCTGATGATTGAAGTCGGCAAATCCTTCATCGAGCACATCGCGACGCAACTTACGCAGCACCTGCTCCCGCAGGTAATCTTCGGGGCCGTTTAGCCAGTAGAGCGCGGAAGGCTGACCCACCAGGGGCTGGCTCAGCCACTCCAGCACACCGGAAGCCTGCTTAGACGGTTTGCTGGGCGGCATCAGCGATTCTAATGCTTTCGGCGAACGGCGGCCGTAGCACCCCTCGTTCGGTAATGATGGCCGTGATGTAAGGATGGAAAGTGACATCAAAAGCCGGGTTGGCCACACCGATCCCTTCGGGAGCTACCGCCTGCCCTCGGAAGTGGGTGACCTCCTGAGCCGAGCGCTCTTCGATGGGGATGTCCCAGCCGGACTGCATCTGCATATCCACCGTCGACCAGGGGGCGGCCACGTAAAATGGAATCCCATACTCCTTACAGAGCACCGCCAGGGTGGAGGTCCCGATTTTGTTGGCCACGTCTCCCTGGGCGGTGATGCGGTCGGCGCCGGTGATGACGGCGTCCACCTGCTTGCGCTGCATAAAGTGGCCTGCCATATTGTCGCAAATCAATCGGACCGGAATCTTGTCCTGGTGGAGTTCATAAGCCGTCAAACGAGCTCCCTGCCAATAAGGTCGGGTTTCGTCCACCCAGACCCACTCCACTTGCTCGCGCCGGGCCAGACTGCGAATGACTCCCAGGGCGGTGCCGTAGTCGCCGGTCGCCAACGCGCCCGCGTTGCAATGGGTGAGAAGCCGTTGCTTGCCCTGAAAAAGGTCGGCGCCGTGTTCGCCCATCGCCTTGCACATGGCCACGTCTTCTTCGTGGATAGCGATGGCTTCTTGCACCAGGTCGCCGCCGCGCGCCTTAAGCATGCGTTCGATGGCCCAAAACAGGTTGACGGCCGTTGGGCGAGTGGCGGCCAGACGGGCGGCCGCCTGATCCAGGTCCTCGCCGCGCAGGGAGGCTGCGGCCAGGCCGTAGGCGGCGCAGATGCCGATGGCTGGAGCTCCGCGAATCAGCATGTCGCGGATGGCGATTTCGAAATCTTCGAGGGCGTCACAATCGACCCAGACTTCGCGGTCAGGCAGCAGTCGCTGGTCGATCAGGCGGGCGCCCCGGCCCGTCCATTCAATGGGTCGCATGACGTTTTTTCTTCCAATCGGGTTCTAACAGTCCGTAGGCCAACACGTCCCAGTGCCGGCCCTGGTCGTAATGGGCCTGACGTTCGCGGCCTTCCAGCTCGAAGTCGCACGACTCAAAAGCCTTCTGGGCGGCCGAGTTGGTTTCCAATATTTTGGCATAAAGACGGTGCATCCGCAGATCAAGGAACGCAAAGTCCACCAATCCGCGAAGAGCCTCTCGCCCAAGACCCAGGCCACGCGCTTCGGGCTCGGCCAAAAAAATGCCCACTTCCGCCTTGCCGGTCAGCCAATCGATGTCGCGCAACTCAATGTTGCCCACATACTCGCTCTCTTTCGTCTTGATAGCGAAAATCTTCATGTCCTGGCGACCGGACAGGTTCTCGAACCAGCGATCCAGCTCTCCGGCCGTCTTGGGAAAAGGATGCATGCCCGTCCAGCGGATAAGTTGACGCTGGTTGGCCCAGTGATAATTCTTCATCAAATCGTGGCGCTCAAGGCTCCACAAGTGTAGACGGGACGTCGCGATCATCGCTTCCGAGTTGCCTCCCCCTGCCAGGAATCCTGCTCTGCCAGGGCGCACACCCCCCGACAAGAAATCCCCCTGGAGACCATCCTGGGAAGGAGCGCCTCCGCCGGACCTGGAACACGGGAGACGCAGTCGATGGAAAGGCCAACCTAGCCGAATGGCAGAACCCGCATCCCAAGAAATACAGAAGTATTCAACGCTGGTAAAACTCCAGCCGGAGAATGCGGAAAATCATTTCCTCCTTGGATTGGCCTTCGAGAACGCCGGTCAGGTAGCCGAGTCCAACAAATGCTACGACCAGTGCATCAAGTTGCATCCGCGCCACTCTTTGGCGCACCTGCATCGTGGCTTCCATCTGGCGCGGGCGGGTGACCCCGATCGCGCTCTGACGGAGTGGGACCGCGCTTTTGATCTGGATCCCAACCTGGGCAACAAGTTCGCCACCGATCCTCATACCCAGCGCGAGTACAAGCAAAAGATCGACAGTTCGATTCAGAACTTCACCAAGCCCATCCTGATCAATCCGAAGAACGCTTTCGCCCACTATCAGCTAGGCACGGCTTACAAGTTTTTTAACTTGCTGGAGCTTTCGCTGCAGAGCCTGAAACGCGCGCTGGATATCAACCCGCGCCTGCACGAAGCCTACCATCAGTGTGGCGAGATTTACTCCCTGCTGGACCAGAACAAGCTGGCCATCACTCATTTCAAAATGGCCGTGGAAGCGAATCCCCGTTACGCCGATTCGCATTACCAGTTGGCCACCGTCTACGACCGCGAAAACCAGAGCACACTGGCCATCAAGCATTTGGAAGAAGCCATCAAGCTGGATGCCGACAAGGCTGCCTACTACTTTGCTTTCGGGCGCACGCTCATGCGCCAGACGAAGTATAAGGTAGCTATGCAGCAGATCCAAAAGGGTCTGAACCTGGACAAAAACAACGCCCGCGGCTATCTGCTGCTGGCTGAATGCTGCAAAGAGCTCTATCGTCCAGACCTGGCGCTGGTCAGTTATGAACGCGCGGTCGAGCAGGACCCCAACTTTAAAGACGCCATCTACGAACTGGGCACCATCGCCCTGCAGCTGGGCGAAATTGATAAGGCCATCAGCAGCTTTGAGCGGGCTTTAGAGCTAAAGGCCGACGATCCACTGGCTCACTTCTACCTGGCTCAGGCTTACCACCGCAGAAACGATTACAAGGAAGCCGAAGATCACTATCGTCAGGCCTCCGAGCTGAGCCCGAAAGACGCCTTTGCGGCCTACAACCTCGGCCTGGTGCGCCAGGAGCTGGAGAATCCTCGCGGAGCCCTGGACGCCTTCCGCAAGGCCGTTGACCTCAAACCCCAGGACGCGACCTACCATCTGGTCCTGGCCAAATGCGCCATGAGCCAGGAACAGAACGACGAAGCCGTTTCCCACCTGCGCGAAGCCATCAAGCTCAACCCCAATGATCTGGAAACCAATTTCTTGTTGGCCGACGTCATGATGGACATGGGTCAGTTTGATGAAGCCATCAGCATGTTCCGCAAAGTCACTGAAATCACCCCCGATTCTGTGGATGCCCATACTCGACTGGCCGACGCCTTCCACAAGCTGGAAATGTTCGACTATGCCTTTGAGTCATTCCAACAGGCGTTACGTCTTGATTCCAAGCACATTCCGAGCCTTCATGGTATGGGCATCCTATACTTGCGCTACCGCAACAAGCCCAGCATCGCCGTCGATTTTTTCCAACAGGCCTTGGAACTCGAACCGAGCCACGCACCCTCACTGGCCTCGCTAGGCGAAGCTTACATTGCTCTCAACCAGCCCGAGCGCGCTCTGCAATTCTTTGAGCGCAAGCTCGAAGAAAACCGAGAAAACCCGGACTATCTCAGCAAGTACGCGGAAGCCCTGGCCCTGGGCGGTCAGACCAACAAAGCCATCGACGAACTCAAACGCGCTCTACAACTCTCTCCCGAGAGCGTGCTCATGCGCACGACCCTGGCTCGCATGTTCATGCAGGACAAGCGCTATGCGGACGCCCTCGACCAGTATCAGCGTCTGGCGCAGCAGCAGCCCAAAGAGGCGGACCATCACTACAATTTGGGTCAGATTCACGAACAGCTCGGCGACAACGAGAAAGCCGGACGAGCCTACAACGAGGCTCTGGAGCGCCGCCCCGACCACAAGGAGGCCATGGAGCGCCTCGAGGTGATCTACGAAGGCAAAGAAATTCCGCGGCCCCGGTCCAAGCCTGTGCAAGAAGTCGCCCCCCAGATTGTTTCCCAAGCCCCGGCCCGTGCTTCCCATGAGGAAGATCCCCTGGGCAATTTAGAGGCCCTGCTTGGAGTCGGTTCGCTCGACAACGCCACCCCCCCCCCGCCGCCACCCCCTATGATGAGCGCCGTTCCGGAGCCCGAGCCCGAGCCCGAGCCCGCCTACACGCCACCGGCCCCCACCCCGGCTCCGATGGCGACTCCCGCCGAAGACGAACTATCGACCGACGACCTTCTTTCCAGCCTGATGGGAGACATGGGATTTGAGGCCTCCCCACCTCCGCCTCCTCCCTCGCCGCCCGCCCCCACTCCCGTTGCGCAAGAGGAAGAAGAGGACGAACTGGCCGCTCTGTTCATGACGGACGAGCCGGCAAATCCGCCGACCCCTCCGGCGCCGGAGCCGGAGCCCGAGCCCGTGGCAGTGGCAGTGGAACCCACTCCGGAGCCCACGCCGGCGCCTCCCCAGGTGGCTCCGCCAGCGGAGGCCGAGGCCGAGGACGATCTTAACGATTTCCTGCGCGGCCTCGGCTACACGGAAGAGACGGACGTTGCCGAAACCTCGCCGCCGGCATCCCCTCCCCCTGCAGCCGTCACTCCTATGGAACCGGAACCCATGGAACCCGAACCCATGGAACCCGAACCCCAACCGGAACCGGAGCTCGTAGCAACGCCCGTGCCCGAACCAATACAAGAAGAGCCGTCCACGTCCATCGAAGACCTGCTCGGCATCACCAACCCGGAGGAGCCTGCCACGCCCGTTGTTACTCCTGCGGTGGAAGAGTCCACCTCGATTGAGGATTTGCTCGGCCTGACGAATGAAGAGCCCGCCGTGGAAGCCCCCCAGGTGGAGGAGACCAGCATCGAAGACCTGCTCGGCATCTCCACCAGCGAGGAACCGCCGGCCGTCGCCGGAGCCTCCGAGCCCGAGCCCGAGCCGATTGCTGAGCCAGAGCCAGAGCCGGTTCCTGAGCCGGATCCGGTTGCTACACCCGAGGTCGAAGTCACGCCTGAACCCGTGGCCACGCCGGAGCCTGTGGCCACGACAGTCGAAGCCAAAACCTTCGAAGACCTCAGCGAAGAACTAGAAGATATCGTTGACTTCATCGACATCGGAAAACTCGACAAGGCCAAGACCAAACTGGAGAAGCTGCTCAAGGCCAATCCAGACCATCCGGAAGTTCTCAACCAGCTGTCCAAAGTCGCCAGCGCCAGCGAAGACTGGGCCGGAACGGCCCAATACCTGGAGCAGGAACTGCAGTCCCGTCTCAGCGACGCAGCCTTCGAGCAACTCTCGGATGCCTATCAAACGATGGGCCAGGAAGATCAGCTCCAGGCAACTTATAAGCGCTGGAACGCTTTCAACCCCCAGGCGGAGCGCGCCCAAAGCGCGGCCGTACCCGCCTACAAGGAATTCGAGGCCAAAGGCCAGTGGGCGGAAGCCCTGGCCGCTTTGACCGAGGCAGAAGCCGGCGAACGTGAACACCTCTTCCAGTCGTGGAGGTCTCAGCTCGAAGAAAAGCAAGAATACGAAGAAGCGCTCTCGGTCAGCAAACGCCAGAGCGAAGAACTTGGACAGGACCTGAGCGAGGACCGCTTGCGGCTTTTCGGGGCCTGGGCCGCAAAGGAGGAAAGTGCGTCCCACTTCGAGGCGGCCACCAAAATTTACCAGCAGCAACTTTCTCAGGGACTGGGCAGCCAGTCCGCAGTAGAAAACCTGACGCGGATTTATGGCGCCTGGAGCCAGGAGCCGCTTCAGCAGGGTGACTTCGAGCAAGCCATTCAGGTATGGGACAAAGCCAAGGACGTCAGCGAACTCCAGACGACGGCCGGGCAAAAGATTGCCGCCCTCTATCTAGAGTGGGGACAGGCCTTGCGCTCCAGTCACGATTATTCTTCCGCCATCACCGTGCTCGAACAGGGTCGAGTGATTGCCGACACGCCGGCCATGCACGCCGAAATTGGTCAGGCTTTCCAGGACTGGTCCGCCCACTGGGAGCGCGAAGGAGACTTCGAACAGGCCATTGATTGCCTGAAAAGGCAGTCCACAGCGGTGGGACCCAGCGATGAGCTCAACCAGCAGATGGTAGAACTTTACAAAACCTGGGCGCTCTTCTTGCTCGAAGACGGGCAGAAAGAAGCGGCTGACGAGGTTTACGCTCGGCTGCAAGGAGACTTCCCCGACGCGGAGATTCCCAAATCTGACCCCTGGGCCGGCCATCAGGCCAACCTTCAGGAGTTGCGCGCGGCGCAAGACTTCGCGACCGCTCTGGCGATCGTCGACAGCTTTCTGAGCCAGCACCCCGAACACGTCGAGGGCACCCAAATGCGTGCTGAGTTGCACGGGGAAAGCCTCAAAAGTCTGCGCGAAAAGGGCGAATGGGAGGCCTGGACGTCCGCCCTGGCTGAATCTGACGGAGAAGAGGCCAGGCTTGGTTTTGCCCAACGTTCTGAAGCTCTAACTGAGGCCGCCGCCCTGGATTGGGCGAGCCACTGGCAAAAATGGGACGATGCGGCTGCCCAGGTCTACCGAAGTGAAAAAGCACAGGCCTGGGTCGGCTCCTTGCAGGGCGCCGAGGCTTTTTCCAAAGCCGACGAACTGGGCCTGGAGGACTTGAAACCCGCGCTGCTCGAGGCCTGGACTCAACAAGAGTTGGCCGGCAAAGAATACGAGGCGGCTCTCACCAAGCTCCCCGCCTCCGAGCACGCTCGCGTCTACGAAGCCTGGAGTCAGGGCCTCGAGGACGAAGGCGACTATGAGGATTCCATCAATGTGCTGAATCGCTGGTTGGTCGCCCAACCAGAAGCAGACGCCCCCCAGAGGAAGCTGGTCAGCTCCTACAAAGCCTGGGCGGAAGGGTTGGCCGACGATCATCGCGAGACGGCCGTGGCCGTATTGGAACAACTGCTGGCCGCTGGCTTCCCCTTGATCGGCCAGCCCGAAGAGCGGCAGCCCGTCCAGGCCCTGCTCGACAGCTGGAAACCTCCCGCCGAGGAACCCAAAGTCGAAGAAGCACCGGTGGAAGAACCCCCCACAGAGGAACCGAAGGCGGAGGAAGCCCCCCCAGCGGAACCTGTAGTCGAGGAAACCAAAGCCGAGGAAGCCCCCGTCGCGGAGCCCGTGGTCGAAGAAACCAAAGCCGAGGAAGCCCCCGTCGCGGAGCCCGTGGTCGAGGAAACCAAAGCCGAGGAAGCCCCCGTGGCGGAGCCCGTGGTCGAGGAAACCAAAGCCGAGGAAGCCAAAGCCGAGGAAGC